>CAMBMH010000186.1 GCA_945868575.1 Singulisphaera sp. GP187
GTACGAAGGTGGAATTGGAATGCGAGGACCTGGTGAAACCCAGCTGGAAGAAGACCGGCGTTTGGTGGAAACCAGGATTCGCGACCTCAAATACAAACTTGGAGAGGTCCAGGCACGAAAGCGCCGGGAAGTCCAAACCCGCACATCGGAATTCACTATTTCCCTGGTCGGTTACACGAATGCTGGAAAAAGCTCGCTAATGAACCGCCTCACGGGAGCCGGGGTTCTGGCAAAGGACCAGCTTTTCTCGACCCTTGACACCCGAACCCGAAAATGGATCCTTCCGGATGGCAAGAAGGTCCTTCTAAGCGACACAGTGGGGTTCATACGCAACCTACCCCACCATCTGGTTGCGTCCTTTCGCGCCACTCTGGAGGAGACTAGCCAGGCCAGGCTGCTTCTTCATGTTGTTGACGCATCGGACCCATTGGCTTTGGACCACATCCAATCGGTCCAGAGAGTCCTGGAGGAGATCGGCTGCGATAACAAACCTACGCTGATGGTACTGAACAAAATTGACCGTTTGGCGGACCCTGCAGAAATTCAAATCCTAAGGTCCAAATTTGCACGCTCGGTTCCGGTAAGCGCCCATTCAGGAGAAGGAATTCACGACCTGCAGGAAGAAGTTATGGGCTTTGTTTCCCATGCCATGGTCCCCCTCAAGGTTCGGGTATCCTCGGCCAACGGTCGATTCCTGGCCTGGCTTGGGGCTCATGCCGAAATCCTTCTTCAAAGGATCGAGGATGATGAGATTTTCCTGCATGTCATGGTGCCGGACACCTTGGTTGGCCATGTGCTTAGAGAAACTGAAATAGAAATTTTGGAAATTCCCCAAGCATTCGCACCCAAGCCCAAACGGGAAGAGTGGGAAGTGGCCAAGGGATCAGATTCTCAAGGTATTTCAGAACTTTCTTAATAAATGAAAGTCTTCCGATTTCATAAAAATCAGAAGACTAAAAAAAAGGCGCGGAATTTTTTCCGCGCCTTTTTCGTTTTTTTATTCCATTAGGAATCAGGAATCCCGGTTGTCCGCTTTCTTTTTGATCGAGGCTGGTAATTGGATAAAGCCTTCCTCATCGACCTTTCCATTGGTCGCTGTGGAGCGAAGGTTCTTCAGGCCATTCATCATGTACTTTCGACGATTATCCTGATAGCTTCGGTTCCAGAGTTCATCACGGTCCACCATGGAACCAGCCCGTTCATAAGCTCGTTGGAAGTCCGCTTGGGGCGGTTCGTTCCTGGATAGGAGAACTGCCACATAGAAGGTAGTTCCAGGACGGTCACGAAGTACAGTCGCCTGACCTGGCTTTTCGAGGTTCAGAAGCTGGTCCAGGAATGCCTCTCGGGGAAATGGCACATCCGAAGGTTTGAACCGGAAAGCCTCGTAACCAGCAGGTTCAAACGGGTTGGTCGTTTTCTGGGGAACTACCCGTGAAACATTCTCAACCTCAAATGGAAGGCCATTTTTCCCTCCAATTCTTTGCGAACTCAGGAAGGTAACGGCCTCTGGAAGCAGATCCCTGTAGGTCGTCGACCATTGTTTGCCACCGGGACCCTTCGGATCGTTTGCCTGGGCAGCGATTTTTTGGGCCAATTCGCGTGCCGCCGGAACTGCGACCTTTTCGGTTAGCCAATACTTTTCCACATCGGCCCGTGCTTGTTCAAAAGTCCTTTTCACAGAGCGCTGTTCATCAATCCGCCAGTAAAGGAAGGGTTCTTTGGCCGAGGTCCAGCTTTCGCGGGTAACGGGGCTTGTTTCATCAACATTGTTTGCCCATCCTTGTGGATCGTACACACCCTCGGTCTGGAAGAACTTTTCACCGAAAACTGGCGCGTTTTGGCTGTTTAGATTTTTGGATTCGTAAGCTGTGCGAAATGCCGCCAAAGCAGGGTCTTTCGAAATTTCGAAAAAGTCCTTTGCGCTGGTCATAGCCTTGTAGGTCAAACCCAATCGCTTGATTTCTTCGGCGATAAATGATTCCGCTCCCGCTTTGTCATTTTTGGTTTTGAATTCGGCAATGCCACTTCGCAGTGCTTTCCAGGTTGCCTCAAAGTCGTCTTGGGCGGCCAAGCTTGCTACCTCACCAACAAGCTCGTTGGCAATGTTGTTTTCCTCTCGGGATTTGGGAAGCGAGGGAAGGACGGATGCAATCGCGCCAATCGCAGGAACAAACCCACCAAGCGGTTGGAGCGGGCTAAGTCCAATCAATCGGCTTTGGGCAATCAGGGCGGTCCTGTCTTTGGTTTCGGGTTTGAGCGCAGCTGTTTTCCAAAGGATGTCAGCGCCTACCAGGGAATGAAGACCAGGATTGGTGGCAGCGGCACCGAGGACCCAAGCCGCTACAGGACCGGCGTTCCAGGCATGGATTCCATGAATCTGATCAATTGGTGCAGTGATCCAGGACTCAAGCAATCCCCCACGAAGGCGCGAATTCCTGAGCTTTTGGTCATGGGCCCCCACAAGGATATCCTTGCGATTGAACGCAAGAAAAGGATCCATCCATCCAAGGGCACCCAAATTTCCGGTAACAAAATCATTGGAATCTGCCCATGTTGCCAAACTGGCTAACGAAGCTGCAGGACCACCAAAACCAGGAACAACAGGAGCAAGAATCCGGGTTACCTGAATCCTTGCAAGAGCGCTTTTATACCAAGCAAGGTCCGATGTCCCGGTAACATATGCCACCTGAACCCGTCTTGGTGTTTTAAATCCGGGTAATTCGGAACCTGCATTCTGTTCGCTGTCTTTACCAACTTCGTAGAGGGCTTTGAGTGTTGCTTCGTCAGGTTTTTGGCCAATGTTTGCTGCCAAAAGGTTATTGACATCAATCGGTAAAAGCAGGGCATTGACGGTTGTCCTTTGCTTTTTGTAAAAATCCATAAACTCCATTGGCGTGGGTGCCATGGGATTGGCAAAGTAACGACCAAAGTTCGAAAATCGGTTGAACAACTCTCCGTCGCGAACGATCCTTGCGCCTGGAGGTTCACCCAGCAATGCTTCCTTGGCGAGAACTACCCGATATTCCTGACGAAGGGTGTCCAAAATCTCATCTGGCCCCATGTCACGGACCGCGAATCGGGCACTAAAAAAATCTTCCATGCCTGGAATCAGCGTGATGGGTTCGCCGGGCCTCCACCAATCTTCGGAGGCTGTTTCCCGGTTGAAAATTCGCGCCAGATCTTTTGGGCTAACTTCGATACCCAATTTGTCGGCTTCGTTTTTCCAAACGAGCCAATCAATCAGGTCCTCATTTCTGTTTGGATCTCCGCCAAAATACGATGGGCCGGTTCCAAAACCGCCACCCTGAATCCATTGCGCAAAGGATTGTAGACTGGTGCGCCTTTGGGCTTGTTCGGGACTCTCTTGGGGAGGTGTCTTTTCCTGGGCCCGGCGGCGATCTTCTGTTTCCTGTTTGCTGTATTGGATGCTTCCGGCACGGATCATGAATTCGCTAGCCCGCTCACGAAGCCTTCTCCAACGGTCCAGATCCCCTTCGGTAACACTTGTACCACCCAATGTGGTTACCAATGCACCAGAACCACTTCCGGCCATTTTGCCAAGCATGGTCTGGAAAAGGTCACCGGGTCCAAACGAGAAAATGAACACAACCATGCAGAGGATGCAAGCCGCCGCAAGGAAGGATTTTTGGTATTTCCGGATCGGGTCAAACGGGTTGAATGCCATGGGAAAACCTTGTTACCATCCTGGTGAAAATTGCAAAGGACAAAAGGTCCACCCTTGACGGTGCCCGGTATTTCCCCTTAATTCCAAAGGGATCGGGATGCACACGCATCATGGGTAGGAGGGCTTGCGCCAAATCCATCCAGATAATTTAGCGTGAGCGCCACCCGGGGCAATCCGAACTTTCGTTTAGGTTGTGGTTTGTCAAGGTGGGTGGAACCTGCCAGGACGGAGCAAGCAAGTGGCGGCGAAGAAGAAAAACAGCTTGGTAATCGTGGAATCCCCCGCCAAAGCAAAGACCATCCAGAAATATTTGGGCCCTGGTTTTGAGGTCGCGGCCAGCAAAGGCCATGTTCGCGATTTACCAAAAAGCAAGCTGGGGATTGAAATTGATAACGGTTGGACACCATCCTACAAGCCACTGGATGACCGAAAGGCCCTCCTGGCATCCCTCAAAAAAGCGGCAAAAGCAGCGGATATTGTCTTTCTGGCGCCTGACCCCGACAGGGAAGGGGAGGCCATTGCATGGCACCTAAAGGAGGCTTTAGGCCTAAAGGACAATGCCGTTCGCCGGGTTACATTCAACGAAATCACCAAAAAAGCGGTGCAAGAGGCTTTTGCAAATCCTCGCGCGATCGATATGGACAAAGTTTCTGCCCAGGAAGCCCGACGGTTCTTGGACCGGATTGTGGGTTACAAAATCAGCCCCCTGCTTAGTCAGCGGCTGGCCCAACAACTCTCGGCAGGGCGGGTTCAATCGGTTGCTGTGCGCCTTATCGTCGACCGGGAAAGGGAAATCATTGCCTTTAAACCCGAGGAATATTGGAGCATTGACGCGCTCCTTAGCGCCACGGATTTGGCCAAAGGGAAGGGCGTTTCCCTCAATGTAAAGCTCGATAAGGGCTCCAAATCCCGTTTTAAAAAGAAAACCGGTGATGAGGCAGATCAGGAAATTACGGAAGGCGAAGGCGAGGAAGCTCCCTCGCAAAACCAGGAAATCCCGAAAGGCGCGTTTCGTGCCGATCTGGTCGAATGGAAGGGAGAAAAATTCTCCTGTACCAAGGAAAAAACGGCGCGTGCAATTGGCGAAGCTTTGGAAAAAGCCGCTTATAAAATTATCGACATCGAGGAAAAGGAACGCCAGGACCGGGCTCCCCCTCCATTTACAACAAGTACCCTTCAACAACAGGCTGCACTTCGACTTGGATATCAGGCCCGAAGGACCATGAGTGTGGCCCAACGGCTTTATGAAGGCGTTGAACTGGGAGGCGAGGGGTCAGTCGCCCTCATAACTTACATGCGTACAGACAGCACCCGGGTTTCCGAGGATGCCCTGGGCGCCGTGCGTAAAGTTATCGAGGAAACCCACGGCAAGACTTATCTTCCCGAAAAGCCTTTCCGTTACGCAGCTGGTAAAAGTGCCCAAGAGGCCCACGAAGCCATTCGTCCAACAGACCTTTCGTGGACTCCCCAACGCGTTTCAAAATTGCTTGCCCCCGAACAAGCAAAACTTTACACGCTGATTTACAACCGTTTTGTAGCCAGCCAAATGAAACCTGCCGTGTACCAGATGACCACGGCCACCATTGAAGCTGGTGAGGGAAAATTCCGGGCCACCGGCCGGGTTCTACAGTTTGACGGGTGGCGAAAACTATTCCCGACTGGAGCCAAAGGCGAGGAAGCCACACTTCCCGCGCTCAAGGTTGGAAACAATGTGGGACTTTTGGGATTGGATGCCGCACAGCATTTCACCCAACCACCCCCACGCTACAACGAGGCTAGCCTGGTCAGGACTCTGGAAAAGGAAGGCATAGGAAGGCCAAGTACTTATGCCGCAATTATCAGCAAGATCCAGGAGCGTGGCTATGTAGACCAAAAAGATCGGCGATTTTTCGCCACCGAAATTGGTATGAAGGTAACCGACCTTCTTGTCGAGCGATTTCCCCAAGTCATGGAGCTGAAATTCACCAGCCACATGGAGGAAGAACTCGACAGGATCGAGACCGATCACATTCCTCGAAACCAGGTCCTTGACGAGTTCTACGGTTCATTCCAGGAAGCCTTGGCCTCCGCCCAGGAAGCCTTTGCCACCTCGGAAGAAAAGTGCCCAAAATGCGGCAAGCCACTGACCCAAAAATTCAGCCGGCGGGGGCGCTTTTTTGGTTGCACCGGATATCCGGAGTGCAATTATATCAAGCGCCCTGGCCAAGCCGAGGGAGAAGAGCGCGAAAAGCCAAAAATCACCGAATTCCCTTGCCCAACCTGCGGAAAATTCCTGGTGGAACGCACCGGAAAGAACGGGCCGTTCTTTGGTTGCAGTGGTTACCCCGAATGCAAAACCGTGATGAATGTCGGAGACGATAGCAAGCCAGTTGCTGCAGTCAAACCGACAGGTCAGGCGTGTGAAAAATGTGGTAGCGAAATGGTCATTCGGGAAGGGCGTCGTGGTCCATTCCTGGCATGTAGTGGCTATCCAAAGTGCAAAAACGCCAAAGATGTCGACGCTTCAGGAAAACCCGTCGAGCAGGTAGACCTTGGGATTGCTTGCGAAAAATGTTCCGCTCCCATGGCCATTCGGCGTGGCCCAAGGGGACCATTCCTTGGTTGCACCGCTTACCCCAAATGCAAATCGACCAAGCAACTCAATGCGGAACTTAAAGAGCAACTCAAAGACAAGCTTCCGCCTCCCGCTCCCAAAAAAACCGCTCCCCAAGTGGAAATCACCGAGACATGCGTGGAGTGTGGCGGCCCCATGACTTTGCGCAATTTCCGTGGGCGCTACTTCCTGGGTTGTGCAGCCTATCCCAAATGCAAATCGACCGCAAAGGTTTCCCCGGAACTTGCTGAGAGGATCAAAGTCGCCGAGGCTGCTCCACCGGCTGCGAGTTAAACGACTTGCCTTTGGTAATAATTGCCTCAGGTGTTGGCAACCCAAAAGGTTGCCAACACCTGCTTTTATTTACACAGTATTTTTTTGTTTAAATAATTAATCATTATTATACTACAACATTTATAATAATCATTTTCATTTCCTGCAAATTCTGTGATTCCGTTTTTAGTCACCATCCCCGCATATTAGCTCACACAGTGAGTTTTGATTTTTCAGTGGATGGCCACTCAAATTCAAAGTCACTCGCATTTCTGGAGAACCTGAAATGTGGAGGAAGTTTCAATCCTGAACCGAATCCTGTCAGCTTGGCCCCAAAATGTCAGGCCTCGGTTGGTGTTCCTGGAATTTTTTGAAATGGGTTGAAATGAAACCTGTTCGGTGGGGTCATAAAGGTGAAGGGAAACCCATGAGAAGCCTTACCCCATGCCCATAACCCCTCAAGATCTCGCGCTTTGGATCGAAAGCCATGCGGCGGTGTTGCAGGTGTGGACCCGCTCAAGGACCCCTCAATGGGAGGATGTCGTGCAAGAAGCTTTTTGCCGCCTGGCCGTGCAACATCCCGCCCCGGAGCATCCTCCCTCGTGGTTATTTACGGTTTGCAAAAATCTCGCCGAAAAATCCAATGTTTCTGATCATCGCCGCGTCAAACGCGAAAATTTGAAGGCCATCCCTGAAGCCTTTGAATCCGACCCCGTGGAAGCACTCGAACAATCGGAAACCCTTGCAGCCGTGGAGACTCTCGAAGGACCTCTCAAAGAGATCCTGATCGC
>CAMBMH010000187.1 GCA_945868575.1 Singulisphaera sp. GP187
GGGCTGACCAACCGGTTGGAGTCTGTGCAAGCCGCAAGCTGTAGGCGCCGGGAGCAACACTCCCGAAGGAGTAGTTGCCGTTGACATCGGTTGTCGCCTGTCGGGAAACCGTTTTCCCGTTGGAGTCCACGCCTGACAGTATCACCACAATTCCGGCAAGTCCGGGATCGTTTACATCCCGGCGGTTGTTCTTTGCGATATCATCGCCGACGAAGCCCTTGATTACCGTGGGCTTGATCAGGGCGAAATTGTAATTCACCGCATCCTGGCCGCTTGTGAGACTTAAGCCCGTGATGGTGCTGGAGTTCACGCTGGATCCGCCTGCGGAACCGCTCATGGATTTGCCATCCATGTACCCAGGCGGTGTCACAATCTGGATTTTGTAGGTGCCGGGTTTGAGATTTGGGAAGTTGAATGCGCCATCGGCTAGGGTCTTTGTGGTCAAGCTTACCCCGCGGCCTGCGGTGTCGGAGCCTGTGAGGTTGACGGTTACATTTGCGACGCCTGGATCGACTGCCAGGGAATTGACAGTTCCGGTTGATGTTCCCGCGCGCGTTCCGTCATTGTTTTTGTCATTAAAGACAAAGCCCGAGACTTTTGCGGGATTGACAAACGGGAAGTCGTACCCTTCGGCATAGTCGGTTTGGCCCAGGCGAATATTCTTCACGGAGGCCCCATTCACCGTTCCCCCGCAGGATCCGGCTTTTACACCCGAGGCGACCATCCCAGTCGGAGTGGAAGCGGTCACGGTGTAAGTTCCGGGAAGGAGGCTTCCAAAGCTGTAGTCGCCAAAGTTGTCCGTTGTGGTTTCCACAGTGACGGTGCGCGATTTGTAATCGATGCCGGTCAGGATCATTTTATTGTTGAGAAGGGCTGTGTCAGAGCCATCAAAAATCCCGTTGTCGTTTTTGTCCTGGTAAGCCATGCCAACCAGGGCGGCGGGATTGATCTCATTAAAGATATAGTTTGTAGCTGCAGAGCCGTTGGCCAGGCTGATGGAACTGATGGAGTTGATTCCGGCGGTGCCGCCTGATGTCCCAGCCTGGGCGTCCACTCCGATAAGTTTGCCCGGCGCGGCGGTCAATGTGTAGGTTCCCGGACGCAAGTCGCCGAAGGTATAGGTTCCATCGCCGTTGCTTGATTTGTCGACGCTGACCGATTGGCCCATGTCGTTGGTTCCCCGCAGGGAAACGATGATGCTTCCAAGGCCCGCTCCTGAAACCGAAGGGCTGGAGTAGGGGTCGGGGATCATTCGCACAAGTCCGGCCAGGCTTGAAGCTTTGAGCTCGGCGAAGTTAATGGTGTTGATCGAAGTGGTGCCTAGTGTGACCACAATGCTCTTTTGGCCAATGGAGCCCGGGACAGGCGACACATTGTTCAGTGTGATCGCGCCATCAATATATCCGGTGGGCTGGTTCACTTCCGTGATGGTGTAGGTTCCCGGTTCGATCGGAGGAACCGCCCGATATTGATACACCAAAGCGACTTTCAAGCCCACCGTCGATGTGGATTGGGTCAGCTCGTTTCCCGGCCCATCGGTCGCGATTCCCACTCTCGATGACACTGCAAGAGCCACCTGGTTTTTGAGGAAAGCGGCAAGGGTATCCGCCGTGTTGAAGGAAATCGTCCTGGTGCCGGCCAGGGAAACCGGGGCGAGTGTTTTTCCCGAGTCACCCCCAAAATCCGAGGCACCGTCATAAGCCCCAAGATTCATCGTGGAAGTGCCTGGATTCACTGTCAAATCGACGGCGGAAATTCCGGGCAAGGCAGCCCGAAAAGTCCCTTTTGGCGTCATCGAGATCGTTTCGGCCATGGTTTCGAGATTTTCCGCCTTGAACACAGTGGAGCCATCGCTCGTCAAAACCAGATCGACCCGCTCCAGGGTGCCCATGGTGGCATCAAACCCTGCAAAAGTAAGGTCTTTGGTGTAATTGGATTTGCCCGGATTGACGAGCTGCTCCTGGCGCTGGCTTACCACCTGAACCGGGAGGCCATTGAAACGGTCAAATTGGTAGGATCCGTTGGCGGTTGTGACCGCGGAGGCGACAAGGGTTCCCGAGTTGTTTCGCAATTCCATCGAGATGCCGGCAAGGCCAGGTTCGGTGGTTTCCCTGATGCCGTTGCCGTTTTTGTCATCATAGACCGAGCCCCCCAGTGTCAACGCGGCTGGGACTTTCCGATCTTCAAGGACTTCAAGGAAAGGCTTTTGGGAAAGCCCGTTCTTTTGGCGGGAAATGAAAGGGGCTTTGGCCGCCCGTTTGGAACTATCCCGAAAAAGATTAAAAAAGTTTAACATGTGTGACTCCTGTCCTGACCGGGACCTGATGGGCCCATGCCGGGCCCATTGGCGTGTTTTGGATCGGCGAACCTAGTACCTGAATTCCAGGCCAAGGTTGGCGCCCTGAATGAACAGGTCCGCCGTGTTCCAGGCAAAAGCTGGCTGTGCGGGTCCGACAAGCGTGGTGCCTTTCGGGGGAGGGAACTGATTGGGATTGATAACCGGATCGATGATGTTCCCAGGGCGAACCACATTCGACCAATAAAGGAGACTGTAACCGATCGTGAATCTCCATCGTTGGCTAAGCTGGTAACCAACCTGGAAGTCCAGTTCGGGGATCACGGTGACTTTGGATTGACTGTAGCTTCCGATGTTGGTGGGCATCGCCAATAATCCCCCGTTGTAAGAGGTGATTGCCGATACGTTGTTGACGACCGTGTTGCCATAGATGTCGACCGTCTGATTATTGACACCCACCCCCAGCTTGGCGTTGAGTCCGAGGTTGAAGCGGCCCATGTAGATGGTGTTCAAAAGGCCAAAGTTGGCACCATAAAAGGTGTTGTTTGTGCTGAATTGATCGGACACCAGGAATCCGCCTCCCTTCCCGCTGGTTGTCGCGAGATTTTCATAGATATTCAAATCCTCGTCAAACCTCATCCACCGTCCGCCTGTCTGGAGGTCCAGGACATATTTTGGCCTTCGAACCAGCCCCCAGCGCACATTGACATTGGCCCCCTGGAAGTTGTTGACCGAGTTTACGGTAACTGCTCCAGCCAGCTTTCCAGGTTGATACACCTGTTCCGACGCGGCCGAGCCATTCAGCGCGTTCGTGAAAGGGCGACCAACGGTTTGGGTATTTCCGAACCCCTGGTATACATTGGTCCAATTCTGTTCACCCAAAAAGAGATATTCGGCGTCCACACCAACCGCGTTCCGCTCGCCAAACCACCATCCCGCTCCAAAGCGTCCACCTGGGCGCAGGGCGCTGTTTTCGGGACCATTCCCATAAGCAACCACGGTGCCCGGTTGCCCCATGGCCCCCGGAACCGGATCAGTCGCCGACCCATAAGTCACCAAAGGCGGCAGGTCTTGTCCGTTAATAAACCATAGGAGCAGTTCCGCGCTGAAAAAGAATTTGGTTTTGGAGTTGCATCGTCCACCCGAGGACATGTTGGGCATTCCGCCCATTCCCCACAAATCCGACCCCTCCATGTAGGTGCCTTCCTGGATCACCATGCCTCCATCCAGATTTCCGCTCATGCCGGGACCCGTAAGGATCGGGCCAGAAACGGAGGGGCCATTCGAGATGGTGTTGCCATCCGCGCCCACCATAACCGGAAGCGTGGTGACTCCCATGGCCTCGGCCGAATTGGGATTCATCCAATTCCAAAGTCTGGTCCCAATATTGTTGCTCTGTTGGGGATATACAATTTGCCCGGGTGCTCCGACCATTCCCTGGCCAGGAGCCAAGGTCATGGGCTGATTCGGGGAAACATTCATTCCTGCGTTGGCATTGATTTGCCCATCCGCGGCGGGCAGCGTGGGTATCCGACCGCTGGGGGAGCCATTCAGCATGGCGCCTCCCGTTATTGTGCCACCCAATGTTCCGGAGTTATTGACTGAACCGTTAACCGATGGACCGGGGGCGGAGAGAATCTGGGGCGATCCATTTCCGGGAAGTACCGAGGCGCCTGAAGACGGACTGGAAACGCTTGGTCCGTTGTTACGACTCATGAAGGGTTTGGGTAATGTAAATCCAAAACCAGAACTGCCCGTACCCACCGGAGTGGAATTCTGGGCCTGAATGATCGTTTCCTGTGGGAATGGGCCGGGCGCCTCATTTCCCTTTGTGGAGATAACGGGCGGATGTTCTCCCGAGAGCAGGCGGGGTGCGCCACTTTCTATCCCGTTCGTACCTTCCATGGGGCCTTGTTGACCGAGAGAGGGATTTTTGGAGGATGCGATAGGACCGGGATTTCCTGCGATCGGATTTCTGGGCTGGGGCAAGGCATAGGAGGAAACCGGGCCTTGTCCCCAAGCGCCTCCCACACCAAAAAACAGGCTTCCCGCCAGGGCAAGTTTGAATCGTTTATTTAGGCTGTTGTTTTGCATGTGGATCGCTCCTGCGATCAATCGTTGAGTCCCTTTTGGGAAACCCCGAAAGATAATCCGTCCAGCAGGGTTCATCGACCACAAATCCGAAAGATCTTAATTAATCCGAACAATTGGACCAACTGGCAAAACTAGCAGAATTAACGCAAATTGCCCAAATTGAAAAAGAGAAGGTTTGGCTCCTTGATTCATGGGATCCCGCTCTTGGGGTTCTTCCTTTTGGGCACAAAAAAAGGCCCCTTTTCAAAGGGGCCTTTGCGCCAGGACATTTCCGGGGTTGGTCCCGAAGAGTGCGGAATCGAAAATTATTTGGCCCCCAGCAAAAAGAGGGTGCCTCCCTTGTCATCCCGCCGATCCGAGGCAATAAGGACCATTTCCCCAGCCAAAGCCACCGAACCGGCCAGGGGGCCATCCATAGTCACCTTTTGAATCAGATTCCCCTTGTCCAACCCAAGGATATAGAGGGAGCCATCCAGGGACGGCGCAAGGACTTTTTCCGAGACCACCACAGGCGATCCATCGATCCACCCACCCGTCAGATAGGACCAGAGTGCCTTTCCCGTTTTGGCATCCAAAGCGTGAACCCGTTTGTCCCGGGCGCCTATGACAATGGTGCTTTGGGTGGTCGCCGCGGAGGAGCGAAATTCGGCGGGGCGAACATCAGGCGAATAGGTCCAATCCGCCTTGGCATCCTTTACTAGGATGGACTGGACTTCTTTGGACATGGTTCCCACATAGAGTCGGTCTCCCAGGATTGAGGCAGATGCTCCTGTTTGGCCATTGAGGGTGACCGATGCCGATTCCTTGCCTGTCTGGATGTCGATGATGTGAAGCGTGCTATCACACCCGGCAGCGAAGGTTTTGCCATTGGCGATGGCGGGAGTTCCATAAAAAGGACCTTCCATAGGGAATTTCCAGCGCTCCTTGCCATTGAGATCGAAACAATAGAGGCTGTTGTCGTGGGTGCCCTGAAGGATGAATTTGCCATCGGTATTTGCGCCGCCTGTGATTTCGCCCATGGTGTCGAAAGACCACTTCTGGGTTCCTTTGGCTTTGTCGAATGCGATCACTTTGCCATCGCTATCTCCTACGACCACCATGTCGCCCACGATGCAGGCGGCGGCTTTGATGGGGCCGGTTTTTGCTGTCCAAAGAGCTTTGCCATCCGCCAGGTTCACCGCGTGGAATTTGCCATCCAGGGTTCCGATGTAGGCGGTTTTGCCATCATGGACGGGTGTGGCTTCGACCCCATCCCCTGCGGGGAAGGACCAAAGGACGCTCAGCTTGTCCGGGATTTTTGTGTCAACCGAGGCCGTCTGGGCCGCTGAGCCCCGAAACACGGGCCAGGGGATAATTGATTCGGCAAAAGCACTTGCTCCCAGAAACAGTGCGGGGATCAAGGCGATAAAGGTCTTGGATTTCATGGCTAAACCGTGAATGTTATGCAGTCTGACTGATCGGCGTAATGATCATTTTAGTGTTTTGCGGGGTATGCCAAAGGTCGGAAATGGGATTTGGGAAGGGGAGGCAAATCGGTTCCATGTGCCTTTAAGGTTTTCCTGAAAGCGATTTTTGGTTGGAATTGACCTGTTAGGTAACCCAGGAGTATGGGAAGCGAATCTTTGTAATGGGTAGTCATTCATTGGCCGGGCTGAGTGGTCTTTTTTTCAGGCCATCTCTTTGTCAAGGCATCCTTAGGGGCCCCCAACATGACGCCCAAAGCTTACCTTTTTCTTTGTCTTGCTTTAGGCGGGGTCTCATCCCAGGGGTTGGCCCAGGGAACTTTTGACTACACCAAAGAAAAAATCCAAAATGAGTGGAAGTCTGGTTTGGGGGGAAATGAGTTATTAAAGGATGGGCTATCCTGTGTGGTCCGACATGGGGGCACAAGGAATTGCAAAATTCATTTTTCCGAGAATTCCCTGGTTGCCGAAACCGACCAAGTTATCTTTGTATATTCTCCTGGCAAGGCCTTTGCTGTCCACAAAAAGAAAACGGATATGGATTGATTGGGGTGGTGGAAAACAAAAGCGTTGCGGATAAAGCGGCGCAATTGGGGTTTATGAAAAGCGTGCACAAACTTCAGGGGAGTTTGGGTATCGAATTTTCCCAATTATTTCCTTTTGAAATACCCGGGCCGTTCAGGAGTTTGGCCACGACGGTTGTTCCCAGTTGGGAGTGGATTTTTCAAACGCCTCTTGTGGAAATCGAATCCATCGTGAAGGGGAAGGATGGTCTGGTAACGCTGACATTTGTCGAAAACAGCGTGAAAAAATATGGGGATCGCGGATCCTGGCGCACGGTCAATTTGAAGCTGGATCCGCAAAAGGGTTGGAATGTGACCGGGGTGGACTGGATCTCACTCAATCCCAACCTTGAGGCAAGCGGGATCGAGATGTCTGACTACGCAGAAATCCCAGGCAAGCCTGGCGCCTGGGCCGTCCGGACCCATTCCTCCCTTGTCTCTGCCCTGGGAAATAAAAACCGGGACACTAGGAAAAAATTCGCCTTCACGGATTTTCAAATCGAAAAATTGGATGAAAACATTCTGAATTTGTCCCAATATGGGATAACCAAGCCCAAAGAATCCTATTGGAATCACTTTGGATGGCTGACCTCAACAACAATTCCGACTGCCGGGAAAAAGTAGGAAGGATTCGGAGGTCATCAAGAATTTGTGAAAGGATGCCAAGTCTGCGAAAGCACCGCTGAGCGCTGCTGTATTGACGCCCTTCAAGCCGATTCAGTCCGCATGTATTCCTCCTTGCTGCTCCACACCATTTTGAATTCCTCCATGCAGATAACGCTTGGCCCAAACTGTGGGTCCTTGGAAACCTCAGCTAATGATGGAATGGGCTGCAATCCTACTTTTTTAATAGCTGCGAATCAGGTTTTAGGGGAGGAAATTCATTCAGGCGATACCTAGGTTTTTCCCTCTC
>CAMBMH010000188.1 GCA_945868575.1 Singulisphaera sp. GP187
GGAAAAATAAGCTAGAGATTTTAAAGGATCCCACATCTTGTTGATCGGCGCCCGATCACAGGGATCTTAAGAAACTTTTCAAATTTTATTTGGAAAAGTTCTTGATACGGAGAAAGAGATCCAGATATCATGAATTGGTTCGGCGGGGCTGAACCGAAGTTTCTTTCCGGCAGGAGCCGGTTTTTCGCAAGGAGGACGAGCAATGTTAGTACTCAGTCGCAAGGTTGGTGAAAGAATCATGATTGGTGATGACGTTTGGGTCACCGTCGTCGAGGTCTTGGGAAATCGGGTTCGGTTGGGGATCGACGCTCCCCGAAGCAAGCAGGTCTTGCGTTCCGAAATCGCCGGGGTCCCAAATCCTTTGGTCGCCCAACCTGTCACAGATTGCCCGCCTCCCAAGTCGGTAGGCACCTACCACCGCCTCAAGCGTTCCGCGGCCACGATCCATAACTAAACCACTCGCCAATACATCTCCGAAACTCCAAACGGCCCCCTAATGGGGGCTTTTTTTGTTGGACAAATCCCATTTGCGGTTTGGACCGTCCCTCAAAATTGCTTGTGCAACCAAATTCCCAGCCACTGACTGCCCAGAGTAGATACCCAACAACTTCTTTATTTGGTTTTCTTTAGGCCCCCCAAACTTGCCCAAGTCCTAAATAAACTTTGGGAATGGATTTTCAACTGTTTCACCATGTTCACCAAGCTTACTTAATTATGTCCAAAAACCAGCGGGTGCGGCCCTTTCAGGTCTTTCTGGCAATCGTTTCCCTGCTAGGTATCGCTCCTGCCTCGTTTGCCACAACTCACCCAAATGTCCTGTTCATCGCAGTAGATGACATGAACACCGAATTGGGCTGTTATGGGCACAAAGTGGTCAAAACTCCCAATATCGATCGGCTTGCCCGCATGGGTACAAAGTTTGACCGGGCCTACTGCCAATTTCCCCTTTGCAGTCCCAGTCGCGTTTCCGTCATGACAGGCCTTCGCCCCGATACTACCAAAATCTTTGAACTCCAAACAGATTTCCGCAAGAAAACCCTGCCCAATGCCACCACCTTGCCTCAGCTATTTTCCCAAAATGGTTATTTTGTCGCCCGTGTTGGAAAAATTTTCCACTATGGCAACCCGGGGCAAATCGGGACCAACGGCCTCGATGATCCCCTATCCTGGGAAGAGCGCTACAACCCCCGTGGCCGGGACAAGGACGAGGAAAACAGACTGACCAATCACACGCCAAAACAGGGTCTCGGATCCTCTCTAAGTTTTCTGGCCGCGGAAGGAACCGACGAGGAGCAAACCGATGGCATGGTGGCAAGTCGGGCCATCAAGTTGATGGAAGACCACAAGGAAAAGCCCTTCTTCATCGCAGCCGGGTTCTTTCGTCCCCACTGCCCTTATGTCGCTCCCAAAAAATATTTCGACATGTATCCGATCGATTCGATTGGTTTTGTCGAGGAACCCAAGGGGCACCGGGAAACCCTTTTGCCCCCAGCCATTGCTTCCACCCAGCCTTGGCCAAATTTCGGCGTCTCTTTGGACAAGGCCCGCGAAGCCAAACGGGCCTATTACGCCGCCATCTCCTTTGCCGATGCGCAGGTGGGCAGGTTGCTCGATGCAATTGATCGGCTCAAACTTTCCGAGAACACAATCATCGTTTTTTGGAGCGATCATGGATATTTGACCGGGGAGCATGGCTTATGGATGAAACAAAGCCTCTTCGAGGAGTCGGCGCGCGTGCCAATGGTGATTGCCGATCCCAGACAAAAGACCAAAGGCCAATCGAGCGGCCGAACCGTGGAACTGGTCGATCTTTATCCCACCCTTGCCGACCTCGCGGGGT
Organism: Singulisphaera sp. GP187; assembly: GCA_945868575.1. Lineage (GTDB taxonomy): Bacteria > Planctomycetota > Planctomycetia > Gemmatales > Gemmataceae > SYLG01. The sequence continues at coordinate 1,841 of CAMBMH010000188.1, forward strand.
TCAAGGTCCCGGAAAACCTCCAGGGATCGACTCTTCGGGATTTACTCGACAACCCTTCCGCTCCCCGTAACCGGCCAGCTTTTACCCAGGTTTGGCGTGGAGGATTTCCGGGGCATTCGGTTCGCACAGAGCGCTTCCGCTACACCGAATGGGACAATGGCAAAAAAGGCTCGGAACTTTACGACCATAATGTCGACCCGAACGAATTCCACAATCTAGCCAAAAATCCCTCCCATGCAAAAACCGTGGAAGAACTCCGTGCCATGGTCCTGAAAAATTGGCCAAAAGAATCCTTTTCCAACACAGGCGGCCCGAAGACTCTTAGGAATTCATTCGCCAATCCAGTTCACAAATTCAAAAGCAAGGAATCATTTTCTCCATGAATGTCGCCGACTGGAAAAAGCCTTTTGATTTCGACTCACAATACGGCATGGGGTACGATTTTTTGATCCGGGCCATCATGCCCGATTATGATTCCCTATTTCCCACTTCAGCAGGACTCCTGAGCGAAGCTGTTCCGGAAAACGGCCAGGTTCTTGTCGTTGGGTGCGGCACGGGAACCGAACTTGAAGTTTTCGCCCGAATGCGCCCAAACTGGTCCCTTACGGGTGTCGACACATCTCCCACCATGATCTCAACTTGCCGGGAAAAGCTTGCTGGACATCCTGACCTTTGCCTGCACGAAGGGACTCTCGAGACCCTTGCAGAATCGAACCCTTTTGATGGGTCCACCTCGATACTGGTGATGCACTTTATCAAGGATGATGGATCCAAATTGGCGTTTTTGCGCCAGATCCGCTCGAAACTTCGCATAGGCGCCATGCACATACACCTTGATGCCGTTGCGGGCCCTGGAACCCGAGGCTGGCAAACGATGATGCGTGCCTGGAAAAGAATATCCCTCGAACGGGGCCTTCCCTTGGATCGGTGGGAATCCCTTCAGGCCCAAATCGATGCGGGGCTCTTCCGTGTGGGCGATGCAAGAATGGAAGAGCTTTTCCGCGAAGCGGGTTTCACCGATATCCAGCGATTCTGGATGTCGATTCACCATATCGGATGGCTTATGACCGCCGGTTAAGCCATCCGTTTTTCCAATTTATTGGGTAGCTTATTCCGGCTGAAAGTGGAGCGCCCCGGAATTCATGCAAAATCGCAAGCCTGTCGGGGCCGGTCCATCCACGAAGACATGTCCAAGATGCGCATCACAGCGACTGCAAAGCGCCTCGACTCGGTGCATATTGTGACTCCAATCGTGTTGGCTAGCGACAGCTTCCTCGGTGAGTGGGCGAAAAAAACTGGGCCAACCTGTTCCGGAGTCGAACTTGGTTGTCGACGAAAAAAGCGGTTGGCCACAACAAACACACGAATAGGTCCCCGGGGCATGATTATCCCAATAGGTGCCTGTAAATGCCCTTTCGGTACCCTGTTTGCGGGCAATCCGAAACGCTTCGGACGAAAGGACTGCTTTCCACTCTTCCTCGGTCTTGATCACTTTGTCCGCCATTTTAAACCCCCTTCAAGCAATTTTCCGATATCCCGCAAATATTTCCGTCGCCATATCCCTATTCATAGTCAGCGCATCTACCGCAACAGCCCATCCTCAATGATCTTCAATTTGGGGAAGGCCTTGTCCGAAACGGTCGCCTCGTATCGCCCCTCGTTGGCCCAAATCTGGACAGCCTCTTTCGCAAAAGGGGCGGGATCCAATTTGAGCTCATCGAGGCTGGTGGCAAATTTGCCGGTTTTCCCCCGATAGACATGTTGGGCGCCATGGATTCGGCCCAAAAGGAGCCTTGCTGACGCCTTGGAATCGGCAGGCAATGGCTTGGATCCGTCCTCGGGTCCCACAAACACAACCGAACCCCAACGCTCGGGCAGGTGCATATTGATCTCACCCTGGGGCGACCAGACCCAGTTTCTTTCAGCCTTTCCGGGTTTTTTCACATACTTGCCATCTTTTACATCCCATTCCCATTCCACCCGTGAAAAATTGATCCGCCAACGATCACCTGTTTTGGGAGGGGAGCTCCCCCCGATTTCCCCAAGACTCTTCCATGGAATGAAAATCTCGATCGACCAACCTTTGTCGTTGTCGGAGGGGTCATTGATGGTGCCATCCAGGTGCACCGCGGTTTTCAACCCTTTGAATTCGAAGCTGTCCAAGGCTCTGCCCCCGTCACGATAAGGCTTGGTCAAAAGGAGATCCCAGGTGGTGTTTCTTGCGTTCATTTCCAGTTCAGCATAGTTTTGGCAATCGCCATCCGGGTCCAGAAACACCTCAAAATCGTTGTCCAGATGAAAGATATAACTGTCGTGTTCGGTGAAGACTCCCTGAAGGTGGGGCTCCTCCATTTGAACCCCGATATAAAGACCCAAAACATCGTGTAGTAATTTCACGCGGGTTGCCAAAGGCGGTTTGGGATTTTTTGAGCCTTCAATATCCTCAAACAGCTCCGACCACGGAGCCTTGGCCCATGCGCCTTCGTCCAGCTTGCCATCGAGTTTTATGGGCCCTGTGGAAAACGGTGCGGCAATCGCCCGGGGAAGCCCGGTCTTTGGGTCGCCTACCCCTGTGGAAACAGGCGAAAACAATCCGGCCAAAAGGGATCCCGCAAAGCCTGCCAACAAAATTCCCCGGATCATCCGTTCGTCCTCCCAAGTGGAATCCGCAAAGTGGCGTGAATACTTTCACACACACCGCATCAAGCGCTCGATCACCGAATCCGCGACAAATTTCCCCTCGGGAGTGAGGCGAAACCGCTCCGGATTGGTCTCAAGAAATCCCTGCACAACAAGCCGTTCCAATTCCGTTGCAAAGAGTATTTGCGGATCAAATCCTGTCTGTTCCAGGAATCGACCCGTTTCGACTCCCTCGATCCGGCGAAGATTTTGGGCCATGGTTTCCCCTGCACGCTCACGTGGATTCAGGGTTTCCGATTGAAACACGGGCCTGGTTCCTTGGGAGCAAAGGCGAATATAGCGTTCCAGATCACGCGTATTGAGATCCCTTGACAATCCGACATATCCAGCGGCTCCCATCCCAAAACCATGGTGCGCCTCATTGGCCCAATAGACCTCGTTGTGAGCGCATCGCTTTTGTACTTTTGCAAAATTGGAGATCTCATAATGCTCATAACCCGCCCCGCCGAGACAGGCGATCGCCTCGGCATACATCGCCCGCTCGAGATCCTCTCCCACAGGCCTCACCATCCCAAGCCTAACCCGCTTCTCGAGTGGTGTGCCCTTCTCGTAGGTCAAACCATAGGTGCTAATGTGATCCGTCCCCAATCGGATGGCTTCCCCGAGATCGGTTTGCCACTGGATAATCGTTTGCTCCGGAGCCCCAAAGATCAAATCCAATGACACGACCAGGCCCGATTCCTTTACCAGGTTTACCGCTTCGCGGACGGCATCGGGATCGTGGGGCCGATCCAGGCTCTTGAGGGTTCCTTTGGAGAAAGATTGGGCGCCCAGGCTGATCCGCGTAAAACCGGCATCCGCCAAAAGTTTGACCTTTTCCCGGGTGAGAGATTCGGGATTGGCCTCCAGGGAAACTTCCCCACCTTTTTGGACGGGTAGCCATTCCCCCAGGATGGAGCAGAGATGCGCCAATTGACCGACACTTAGGTGACTGGGAGTCCCTCCTCCCACAAAAAGGGTTCGAATCTGCTGAACCCCTCCCAAAAGGGCAATTTCACGGGAAATTGCGGTCAAATAGGCATCGATCCGGTCATCCTTCCCCGTGGCAATGGCAAAATCGCAATAACCGCATTTGTGGGCACAAAAAGGGATATGCACATACGCCGCCCGGGGGTGGATCCAGGGGGGATCATTAGGTTTCGTTCGTGCGATGGCAGGAATCATCCAAAGTGCCGCGGGTTGGGTGTCACTGGTTGTCGTAAGATGTCCTTACTTGAGGATAGGTGTTTTGGCGTGGATTGTTCACGCGGGCACCCCTGGATTGGGTGAAGGCTTGGGGGATGATAATGAAGCTTGCTGGAAAGGTGGCCCTCGTTACGGGTTCTGGTGGCGGTATCGGCAAAGCCACGGCAATCGCCTTGGCCCAGGAAGGCGCCGATGTCATCCTCAACGATATCCGATTCCCCGAAGGCGGAAGCGACACCCTTGGCCACATCCTTGCCATGGGACGCCGCGCCGTTGAACTGGTTTGTGATGTTTCCGACCAAGCAGCCGTTGAAGAGATGTTCACCCAGGGTCAGGCCCAATTTGGCGTCATCGACATCCTCGTCAACAGCGCAATCTACAGCGACCGTGAATTCTTTCATAAAGCCGACATGAAGGGTTTCCACCGAACCATTGATGTCAGCATGTGGGGCGCCCTGTACAACTTGAGGGCTTTTACCAACCGCCTTCTCGAAGCCAAAAAACCAGGAAGCGCGGTCCTGATCAGCTCTCCGCACGCTCATGTCGCGACCCCATCCTGCATGGCTTACAACATGGCCAAAGCCGCCCTCGACCAGATGGGCCGGACAGCCGCCATCGAACTGATCAGCGAGGGGATTCGTGTCAACATGGTTTATCCAGGATGGACCGACACCCCAGGCGAGCGCAAATTTTTCACCGAGGAGGTCCTGGACAAGGCCGGCCGCGGCCTGCCCATGGGTAGGCTTATGAAGCCCGAAGAAATTGCCCGGGGCGTCGTCTTCCTTTGCGATCCCGCAAGTGATTCCATCACCGGCTCCATCCTTTCGATCGATGGGGGCACCCAACTCCCCTGGTGGTCGAAGCGTGGAACGGGCGCGTTCTAGAATCAACCCAAAACCCCATCTGCCAAATTTGCCAACGATCCCATCCAATGAGCAGACGATTTACATTTCTGGGAACCGGAACCTCGGTGGGTGTACCCATGTTGGGTTGCTCCTGCGCGGTGTGCCGATCAGACAATCCCAGAAACCACCGATACCGATGCGCGGCGCTGGTGGAAATTTCGGGAACCACTTTCCTGATCGACACACCTCCGGAACTCAGGCTCCAACTCTTGCGGGCGGGCACCGCCCACATCCACGCATGCCTGCTGACACACTATCACGCCGACCATATTCATGGCCTGGATGATTTGCGTCCCATTCCCAAAATCATCGGGGGCCCTGTTCCCCTTTGGTGTTCTGGCGATACCGAAAGGCGCATTCGCGAATCGTTCTCCTACGCATTTGGTCCGGCATCGGAACAGATGGGCGCCGGGTTTATCCCCAAACTCACCTTTGACCGACTAAAACCCGGCCCAAATGAAATCCTTGGGGAAAAAGTTGTCGCCATCCCCCTGGAACATGCCCATTTCGATGTATTCGGATTTCGCTTTGGGGATGTCGCCTATTGCACCGATGTCAACAAAATTCCCCGATCGAGCATGGAGATGCTCGAGGGGCTTGATGTGCTGATTCTGGATGGGCTCAGGCCCCAACCCCATCCCGCCCATTTCAGCGTGGGCCAGGCCCTTGAGGTCATTGAAAAACTCGAACCACGACAAG
>CAMBMH010000189.1 GCA_945868575.1 Singulisphaera sp. GP187
TTGGCCAGGTCCAAGAGCAAACAGCTTGAGCGCCTCGAACTGAATGAGATCGAAACCGACCTGCCTACCGCGACCATTCGCGCTCCTCAAATCCAGCCTCGAAAGGGCCCAGCCCTTCGGTGTAGGGAATTAGCCATTGGCTATCCGGAAAGGCAAATCGCCGCGGGAGTCGACCTCGAAATCGACCACGGAACCCGTGCAGCTATTGTGGGCGACAACGGTCAGGGAAAAACAACCTTCCTTCGGACAGTTGTTGATTCGCTAAAACCCCTTTCGGGCGAGGTTCGCTGGGGCCACGGATGTCAAATCGGGGTGTATGCCCAGCATGTTTACACAAGCCTACCCGATACCCAGACTGTGCTGGATTACCTCCACAGCAAAGCCGCCAGGGGAAAAAAAGACCAGGAAATCCTCGACCTTGCGGGAGCCTTCCTTTTCCGGGGCCAAAACACTCAAAAACCGATCTCCGTGCTTTCCGGTGGGGAGCGGGCCCGATTGTGCCTCGCTGGCTTGTTGCTCAGCAATCACAATGTTCTAATCCTGGACGAACCGGGCAATCACCTTGATGTGGATACGGTGGAGGCAATGGCCGAGGCGCTCCTCCAATACGAAGGGACAGTCATTTTCACCAGCCACGACCGTCACTTCACTCACAAGGTTGCGACCTGCATTATTGAGGTGCGCGATGGGAGGGTTACCGCCCACGGAGGCGATTACGACTCCTATGTTTATAAGGTCAATAAGGAAATCGAGGCTGGTGAACGGGAAAGAGCGACCAACCGGGTAAAACTCCCCAGTGCGGTGGAAAAAAGTTCCAAATCCACAGCCGCCCCCCGAACAGAGATGGAGCCCCAAAAGGAAATAAAAGTGGTTGAAAAAACAATCGCTTCCCTGGACGGTCAGCGTAAAGTTTTGCAGACAAAGCTCGAAAATGCTTCGAGCTCCTCTGAAGCCGATCGTCTCCAAAAAGAATTGGACGAAGTGGCACTTAAACTCGCCGAAGCAGAAGATCGTTGGAGCGAACTTTTCGCCATCGTGGAAGGGTTTTAAAAGTCCTTTACATTTCCCACATGTTGGAACTGAATTCGCTTTCCTGCTTAACCAAGAGGGAAGCGAGATATTAATTTTTCGGCCAAAGCTCATCCAGTGACATTTCCCATTGGCCCAATCCTACTTGGACCATTGCCACTTTTTTGCGTTGGTCTACCCGACAGATCTGACCGGGTTGCCCAAATTTGGGAATTTCCACCCAATCCCCGTTCTTGAACTGGGACCTTGCCAAGGTAAGTTTTTGCCTGGCATCGGCCTCCCTGATTTCCTTGTCTTTTTGGGAGCGCTCCAATTCCCTGGCCCGTTCCTCGGCAAGGAATTCATCCATTTGATGGCTGGTGGGAACCGACTCATTTTGCACAATTTCTGATGACACGGTTGATGAAGAGGTATCCGGGCTTTTTTTGCGAGCCTTTTTTCGAATTCCCAGATAATACCTGGCTCGCTTGATCAGCTCCTCCGGTAAATGAAAACGCCGGGCAATCTTTAGTGCATTGCTTTTTCCGGAGCGCCCCATCAGCAACCGGAAAGTGGGAAGGAGGGTTTCCGGGTCGAACTCAACAGCAGCATTAACCGCAGCGGGGTTATGTTTGGAATATCGCTTCAAATCACCCAGATGGGTAGTTACCATTCCAAGACAATTGCGTTGGCTAAGTTCGTCCAAAATGGCCCGTCCCATCGCGGCCCCCTCCGCGGGATCCGTTCCTGTTCCTAATTCATCCAGTAGGACCAAGCTTCCCGGACCAACCTTGGGAAGGATCCACGCAATTCTTGCGATATGGCTGCTGAAACTGCTTAGGGATTGGGATAGGCTTTGTTCCTCGCCAATATCCGCGTAAATTCCATCCAAGAAAGGAATGGTGGATTCTCTCGATGCCGGAATGGGCATTCCTGAAAGCGCCATAAAACAAATCAAGCCCGCAGTTTTCAGACTGGCTGTTTTTCCACCCGTGTTCGGCCCGGTGATGATCATCAGCCGACCAGTTTGCCCCAACTGCAAGCTTATGGGAACAACCTCATTAGCCGCTTTGGTAATTTCCGAGCGCCCTTCCGATCCAGGAAAATTCTCATCGCCGGATAGCCTTTCCGATTCCGTCCGCAACTGAACCTCTATCAACGGGTGTCGGGCTTCTTTTAGGATAAGCAATCCCTTTTGATTGAGGTGCGGACGAACCATGTTAAGCAATCGTCCCCAACGAGCCTTTGCCAGTATCAGATCCAATTTAGCCAGGATGCCCATGGCAAACCCAAGGGGTCCTGCGACCTTGGAAACTTCCGCGCTTAAGCGCCGAAGGACCCGTGCAACCTCCCTACCCTCTTCCTCACGAAGGAGACTGCGTTGGGCCGCCAAACTCGCAACGGCAGTTGGTTCCACAAAGACTGTGTCCCCGGAGGAACTTGACCGATGTACAAACCCGGGAATTTTATGCCTATGATTAACCGAAACTGCAAGGACCTGATGATCGCCCACTACGGAAACTTGCTGAAAACGCAGAATCCGCCTGATCTCGGGATCGCGAAGGAAACGATTCATGATGGACTTGGATTTCTCATCCAGGTCATGGATTTGTCGTCGAATTGCAGCTAATTCCGGACTTGCCATATCGAGGACATGCCCACGGGTATCAATACAGCCATGGATACTTTTGGCATGGGCCCCGAGATCATCAAGTGGAGCCAGGAATTCGATCAATCGAAGGGATTCCCCGTCCAGTTTAACCTTCCAACGGTAGGTTTGCCCGGTGCAATCCATGGTCCGGGCCACATCCAATAATTCATCAATGGTCAATTGCGATCCAAGTGCGGCCCGCCTCAAGGCGAGTCGAACATCTCTTAAATCCCCCAGTTGAGGGGCTAAGGCACGACCCAAGACCCTTCCCATCTCCTCAACCCGATAGTGTTCTTGCCCAAGATCCCTGAAATCCCGATACGGTTCCAAGGCACCCGATAACTCCTTGCCCATGGTGCTGGTGCACTCCCGGGAAAGGTGCTCGCGCACCAGATCAAAACCGACTAGGCCCTGCGTTTTGGCATCCATCCGTAATCACTGCCCCTTTTGATTCGGGAATTTTAGGCATTTTCAGCCCCACCACTAAGATCAACCCCGGGAGGTTTCTTGTGCCCGAAACAGTTGTGGATGTGTTGGTGGTTGGCGGGGGGGTCATTGGTCTCACCTCAGCATGGTTTCTTTCCCAAAAAGGCCTAAAAGTTGCCGTTTTGGATAAAGGCCAACCGGGAATGGGAGCATCCTGGGCCGGGGCGGGAATTATTCCTCCCGGAAATTTTTCAAAAGGAATTACCCCCAACGACAAACTTCGGGGGAGGGGAGCCTATCTCCACCCTTTTCTCCATCAGGAACTTCTGGAAAAAACGGGGCAAGACAACGGATATCGGGTTTGTGGAGGCTTGGAGTTTTTTTTTGATGGCCGAGGTCCAAGCAGGGACCGGATTGACGGATGGGAAAAAGAAGGTGTTAATTTTCAAATTAATGGCTCCATTGGATGCTCCCCTTACATCAATTTAAACCTGACTACTAATTCCTCTGCGGTTTGTTTCCCCTCGATGGCCCAGGTCAGAAATCCCAGGCATCTGCGGGCCCTGAACAATGCGGCCAATTTATCCGGTGTGGCTATTTATCCCCAAAGGACCATATCCAAACTAGTAAACAATGGTGACCGGATTATTTCTATCCTGACGGAAAATGGAGATAAATTCCATCCGGAAAAGGTCCTTTTTGCAACAGGTGCCTGGACAGGATTGTGGGATCCTGTACTGTTGGGTTTGGATACAAAAATCCAACCTGTAAGAGGGCAAATGATTCAGTTTGATTGTCCGGAATCCATCAATTGGCCCATTATTGAAGTCGGAAAAAGATATATGGTCCCGAGGGGCGATGGAGTGCTCCTCGTTGGGAGCACTGAGGAATTGGCTGGGTTTGACTCCAACACAACGCCTGAGGGGCTTGATGAACTTTTGGCCTTTACACGAAGCATGGTTCCTTGCCTTGCCAACAGGCCACCCGAAAAATCCTGGGCCGGCCTTCGACCATGGTCACCGAGGGGAATTCCCTTTATCGGACCACTTCCTGGTTGTTCCAATGCATTTATCAATGCGGGGCATTTTCGCTGGGGGCTTCAATTTTCTCCTGCGGCGGCGGAAATTTCCACCGCACAAATCGTCGGGCAATCACTGAATTGGATCAATATGAAAAGCTTTGATCCAGTAAATCCGCCCCCATTTGAAGAATCCATTCTATTTATGTCCTAAACCTATTTACTCTGGAGATTGAACGATGACATTTTTATCCCGTTTTTTTTCTGGCATCCTGGCTCTACTTTTCGTTTCCGGGTCCCTGGTTTCTGCTGATGCATTAAGCCGAATGACTGAGGAGAAATTAAAAGCCGTCAGGGAAGCTACCAGCGAGTTTGCCAAAAGTCGAAAAGAAATTCCCAGATCGGGCCCCTACACGGAATACCGGGCCAACCTTCATGTTCACTCCGCCTTTTCCCACGATAGCCGGGGGAAAATAGAGGACATTCTGGCCGCAGCCAAAAGGGCTGGCACCCAGATCCTGCTTTTTACTGAACACCCCGCGCCACATTACGATTTTTACAAAGATGGCCACCAGGGATCACGCGATGGAATCCTGATGATCCCTGGCGCAGAAATGAGCGGAATGCTTGTATATCCCCAGGAAAGCGTCAAGGTATCAGGTTCGGTTGGAACCATTGATGTTTCCAACCTGGTTCGCAGAAAGGGAGGTCTCACTTTTCTGGCTCACCTTGAGGAAAGGATGAAACTGGATGTTCCCGACATCACAGGTGTCGAAATCTACAATATTCACGCCATTTTCAAGGAACAGAAAAAACTAATATCATCAATGAAAAATCCGTTATGGCTGGTTAAAACCGGTGCCCTGATTAACAAATATCCGCAGGAAGCCTACTCGGCCCTTCACGATTACCCTGCCAATTACCTTGCCCGTTATGATGAACTTTGTCAACGCCGACCTCACACTGGAGTTTCCGCAAATGATGCCCATCAGAACATTGGATTGAGGGTAAAGATGGCGGAGGGAAACAAGGCAAGGATCGAAGACGCCTTGGGTGAAAAGGTTTTGGAGGTGGACGCAGGAATCCTTGGCGCTCTTTTTCCAATTCCCAAAGATGCCAAGTCGGGAACAGAAATTTTCCGGATGCAACTGGACCCCTATGAAAATGCCCTAAAGCATGCAGCCACCCACTTGCTCATGAAAGATCAATCCAAAGAGGCCGTTTGGGAGGCCCTCGAAAAGGGACGAGCCTTTGTTGGATTTGACTGGATGGCCGATTCCCGTGGTTTCGATCTCTATCTTCAAGAAGAAAACAAAAGATTTGAAATAGGAGAAAAAATACCTTTGACGAAAAACCTATCGCTCAAGGGAATGGCACCACTTCCCGGCCATTGGAAAATCATACGCAATGGCAAAACCATCAAGGAATTTGATGGCCCAAACTTCGTTATGGATCTGGATCAACCTGGAGTTTACCGGGCAGAAGTTTGGCTCGATATCGCAGGGGAACGAAGGGTTTGGATCCTATCCAACCCGGTATATATCTCAGAAAATTAGAAATCAGGTTTCGGCGATTTGATGGATTTCCTCGGAAAGCCAGGCCATACCCAAAGCCAGGGGAATAAACCGCTCGACCTGTTCGCCTGAATTCCCCAGGGTTTCCAGTAGTCGCAACAGTTTTTGCCTGGAAATATTGTATTTTATCTGATTAACCCACTCCTGATTGGTGAAATTGCCTGGTTCGGCAATTTCGTCGGGAGCCAAGAGAGAAGAAAAAGTGCGACTGGCTGCCCGAAGAAAATCCAGAATTTTGGGTCTTTGGGTGGCACCCGAATCCCCTGCGGATTCTGCAAGCTGAACTAGGTCTTCAGCCAATGTGGGCTCAATTCGGTTTTGCCGCGCCAAAAGCCGCAGAACCTTTTCCAATATTACCCAAACTTTTGGATCCGCCATGGCCCGTGCACTGACTATGCTTCCCCCCGATGCCCATTTAGCCCAATTCCACTCCGCTATATTTTTTGTTTCCCCGTCAACCATGCGATCCATATCCCTTGTCACCAATGGACCAAAAGGGATCTGTTGACAACGGGAAAGCACGGTTTGAAGCTGTTTTTCCAGCCTTTCCCCCACAAGGAAAACCACCATTCCCAGGGGTGGTTCCTCCAGTGTTTTCAGGAAACAATTTGCCGATTCCTGATTCAGGGAGTCGGCATCATCCAGGATGGCGACTTTTCTACCCGACACCATTGGTTTCAAATAAAACCGCGCACAAAACTCCTGCATTAGTTTTACCGGAAATTCGCTTCGCTCTTCGGGTTTGCCAACCGTTAGCAGGTCCGGATGTGAATCCCGCTCACATAGCGAGCAGGATTCGCAGGTACCGCATGCACCAAGCTCCGGCCGGTGGGAATGCTTCAAACACAAAAGTGCCGCACAAAGCGCTTTTGCAAATTGCCTTTTCCCCACTCCTGAGGGACCGGTCAGAATATAGGCTTGGCCCAGACGCCCCTTGCCCAGAATCCTTTCCATTCCTTGTTTCTGCCGCTCATGGCCGACAATTCCAAGCCAGTTCATCGCCGCCCCCCGATGTGGGCAAGTACCCTTTCAAGGATTTTTTCGTGGAGGGACTGCACACCTTCACGGGCGTCAAGGACATGGATAGGTCGGCCCTTTGAGTTGGCCTCGGCGAGGAATCCACTTCGCACCTTTTCATGAAAATCCCTGGGCTTGCGTTCCATATGGTCGGTAGGGCCTTCCCTCCGAACAGAGGCGTTTTCGGGCGCAATGTCCAGGAGGAAGCAAAGGGAAGGCTCGATACCACCTGTTGCCAAAGCGCCAGCACGCCAAAGCTCCGCGGGATCCAAACCACCCGCATACCCCTGATAGATTACCGTCGAAAGCGTGAACCGATCGGTAAGTACAAGGTCTCCCCTCATGAGGGCCGGGCTGATCTGTTCTGTAACCAGCTGGGCCCGGCTTGCAAAAAACAGCAACGCCTCCGCCCTCAAGTCGATCGGAATGGGCCGATCAAGCAAAAATGATCGAAGTTGATCCCCCAACAAGGTGCCACCTGGGTCCCGAACTCTTTTCACTTTTCTACCCAAAGACTCCAAGGCCTGGGATAAAAGCTCGATTTGCGTGGTTTTTCCAGCCCCGTCACCGCCTTCAATGGAAATGAATCC
>CAMBMH010000190.1 GCA_945868575.1 Singulisphaera sp. GP187
TGTCCCCTCCGATCAAAAGATTGTTGATGAGGAATCCCTTAAAGCTTGGCTCCGGGGGAAAACAATAGCTGTAAGTGCGACGGTCCTTTATGGGCCTCCCTTGCCTGGTGAATACAAGGTTTTAAGGAAATATTTCCAAAATCACCCCCCCCGGGATATCACCCGAGGTTTTGTGGTTTATTCCTTTCCCGAAATTTGACAAAGGGCCATTGAAGTCCCTAAGATTTTGTTCCCTTGTTGTAAAGACGAATAGGGGGGATCTTGGCTCGACAAACCCCCTTGTTGCGATAGAAAGAATGGGTCGTAAGGGCTTTGCGGAAGCGTTTTGCTTACCCCTACGAAGTGACCCTGGTTTCCCCCTTTGGGATGGACGAGATGAGCATCACACCGGATCAGGTTTCTGACCTTCGAATTCAACGATATAACTCCACGGTCCATCAATTGACCAAGTTACATTCGGACCTGATGGTGCTTAGGGTTAAGCCTGATCATCCCCTGCGTCCGCACAAGCCAGGTCAATATACCTTGTTGGGCCTTGGAAACTGGGAACCCCGCCTTCCCGGTACCCAGGATGAAACCTTGCAGGAAGCCGATGAGGTCAAATTGGCCCGGCGCTCTTATTCCATCAGCAGTTCGGTTCTTAATAATCAGGGTCTGGTAGGGGAGCCCCAACATAAGGATTGGCTCGAATTTTATATCGTCCTGGTTCGGGAAACCAATTCGGGAAAAGCTCCCTCGCTTACGCCCCGGCTGTTCATGCTCCGTGAAGGCGATCGCCTTTTTATGGGGGATAAAATCACCGGGGCTTACAACCTGGACAAGGTTTCAACTGACGACACCGTGATTTTCCTTTCCACCGGGACAGGAGAGGCGCCCCATAATTACATGCTTCAGCAACTTCTCCATCAGGGACACAAAGGACAAATTCTTGCGGCTTGCTGTGTCCGAAACAAGAAGGATTTGGGTTTCCTTGATCTTCACCAATCGTTGGCGCAAAAGCTTCCCAACTATCACTATTTCCCCCTAACCACACGCGATTTGGATGCGAGTGGGCGCAAGCGATATATTCAGGACTTGATCAAGGATGGTGATCTCGACAAGGCTAATGGCTCGCCCTTGGATCCGGCCAAAACACATGTTTTCCTATGCGGTAACCCGGCAATGATTGGGGTTCCAGAGAAGAACAGGGAAACAGGTGAATATTCCTATCCGAAAACGGAAGGCGTAATTGAAATCCTGGAAAAGCGGGGCTTCAAAGCGGACAAGGGGCATCATGACTCAGGAAATATTCACTTCGAGGAATACTGGTCCTAGGAAATGGATTTCGCCAGGCCGGTTTGGGCATGGTGTTGCTTTTTCAGGTTTGTCCGTGGCAACATGCAGCGAATAAGAACAAGGTGCCCAAACCATGTCAGACGAAATTATTGACGACTACAAACTTGTAAAGCATATGGCGACAGGTCAGGCTTCACAAGTTTGGGAAGTCGTGGAAATCGGTAGCAGTCGCCACCTTGCCATGAAGTTGTTGCTGCCTGAACGCCTTGGGGATGGGGACAACTATAACTTTTTGGTTCATGAAGCAGAAGTGGGCCTGAAACTGGCCCATCCCAATGTAATTCGAATTTTTAAGCTCAATCGCAGGAAAGATAATCCCTACTTTGTAATGGAATTTTTTCCCGCAGGGAGTGTTCGCCTTAGGCTTCAACGAAGGGATACTCAGTTTTTTGAAGAAAAAACCATGGATATCATGAAGCAAACGGCCACGGGAATGGCCTTCATGAATGCACAAGGTTATGTTCACCGCGATCTCAAGCCTGACAACATCCTTGTTAATGCTTCGGGTGAGGTCAAAATTATCGATTTCGCACTCGCCTATCAGCCGCCAAGTTTTATCTCCCGCTTGTTTTCCGGAAAAGGCAAGCCCCAAGGAACCAGAAGTTACATGTCCCCGGAGCAAATTCGTTGCGAACTTTTGGATGGGCGTGCTGATATTTACAGTTTTGGATGCATGGCTTTTGAGTTAACCACTGGCCGGACGCCTTTTCGGGGAGCCTCAGCCAATGAAATTTTAACGAAACACCTTAAGGAAAAGCCAATAAGCCCGAAACAAATTAATCCAAGGGTCAGCAAGCCCTTTGGGGAATTTGTTTTGCGCATGATCTCCAAAAAAAAGGAAGACCGCCCCAAAGACTTCCATGAAGTGTTAATGGGTCTAAAGAATATGAAGATAATGGATTCAGACGCTCCAGAGAAAAAATCTTAAACCAGGACAAAATCAAAAAAGGTAGGCGAGGCGAACATGGCTGTGACAGCAAGACTTCCCTTTGAAACAGATATTTATGAGTTGGAAGACCTCCTTCTCAAACTGGAAAAGGAATCGGATGGTCAGCCAGAACCATCGGACAAGATCCGAAAAATCCGTAAAGAACTTGCTCAGCTTAAAAAACACAAATACGGATCTCTTTCCGCTTGGGAAACGGTTCTGGTTTCGCGTCACCCTGATCGTCCACAGACAATGGACTATGTGAAACTATTGCTCGATGATTTTGTGGAATTGCATGGGGATCGGGCCTTCGGGGATGATCGGGCCATTCGATCTGGATTTGCCCGGATGGATGACCAGAGGTTTCTTCTGGTAGGCCACCAAAAAGGGCACACACTAAACGAAAGACGCGAGTGCATGTATGGATGCGCTCACCCGGAAGGGTATCGCAAAGCAATCAAGAACATGCGCCTTGCTGCAAAGTACAAATTACCCGTTGTAAGTCTGATTGACACCCCTGGAGCATTTCCCGGAATTGGATCTGAAGAGCGTGGTGTTGCGCAGCTAATTGCTTCAGCCCTTTTGGAGATGTCGCAACTTCCCACCCCGGTGATTTGTGTTGTTATTGGCGAAGGTGGTTCTGGTGGCGCCCTGGGAATTGGCATTGGAGACAAGGTCGCAATTTTGGAGCATGCCTATTACTCAGTAATTAGTCCCGAAGGTTGTGCCGGTATCCTTTGGAAAGTGGCAAACGAACAGACGAAACCTCTTGCGGCGGAAGCCCTCAAGTTTACCTCAAAGCATTTGGAAAAATTTGGCATTGTGGATGATGTGCTACCGGAACCTTTGGGTGGGGCCCATCGTGACCCAAGGGGTATGGCCACAACATTGAAAACATACCTTGCAAGGTCAATGCGCGAATTACAGGCTAAATCAACCGCAGATCTATTGGATGAACGATACGCCAAATTTCGTCGTATGGGGGCATTCGAGAGATTAGTGGAAAACCCGGCGGCCAAGACGGGCGCTTAATTGCGGGAACCTGATTTTAATGGAACTTTTATTTGAAGTTGTCAATATCTGGATGATTCCTTGGTGGGTTATCTGGATTTGGTCACCGAATTCTGCGATTGCAGGGTGGCTTGCACGCAAACCCATTCCTTTGCTTTTGCCGGTTTTAGTTTACGTTGTGCTTATAGGGCCCGGATTGCCTCAACTTTTACCGGAATTGGCGAACCCCAAACTTGGGCCGATTACTGAATTTTTGTCAAACCCCACTGGGGCTTTTGCGGGGTGGATACACTTTTTGGTAATGGATTATTTGGTGGGCGCATGGATAGTTTTCCGCTACCAGAATAGTTTCGCAAAGGCCAATTCTTGGATGGTCCGGGCCATTCTCTTTGCGACCCTTATGTTCGGGCCGATTGGGGCCGTTCTTTCCTTTTGGTTTCTACCGGTAAAGCCGTTGGGCAACGACAAATTATTGGCAGGATAGGTCGTATTGGGGCAGGGGCAAATCCGAAGGGATCGCCAATTCCCCTTCGGGAATCGATCAACAACTCGCAAGGCGTTCAAGGTAGGGCTCGGCCTCAATTGGTTGTGAGTTCCAGGAAAACCTGTTTCAACGGTTTACAAATCCGATCCTCGGCAGTCAATGCTTTGAAGAAACGCGGTGTTTGGGTCTGCGTCCATTTTACAAAATTGGTTGATAAAACGTGCTCTATGGAACAAAGGCCCATTTCTTGAACCGATCATAAGGTTGGTTACAGGTTGCCAAAATTGCGCCAAAACCCCTGAAAAATAAGCGTTCCGTTCATTTTGGGGTAATTTTTACATAACATAGATTATCGGACATTGAATTACCCGGGGATCGGGATATTAAATCCTCGCCTAAATGCTATAGTCCGATAATCTATCTTTTGTAAAAATTACCCCAAAATGCTCAGACACCCGTAAATCAAGGCATTTGAAGGCATTTCATGCGTATTTCTGGGCTACCGGACTGGTTGATCCAGGTACCAAACGAATGGATCCAGGGACCAGATCGGAGTCCTTACATGCACGGGTTCCTTAAATGTGGCCTCATTTAAGTTTCACCCTGGGGACTGGATTCTAGGCCATCCAATCGGTTCAAATAAAAAAGGGTTCCAGCTTGGATAATTCCCAGCCGGAACCCTTTTCTTGAATCAAGGATCCTTATCAGCTTAGTTAGTAACCGCGCCTTCCGAAGCGGACTGAACCGTTTTAGCATACTTGGCCAGTACGCCCTTTCGTTCTCTGGGTTCTGGGGCCACCCATGCAGCCCTTCGCTTTGCAAGTTCTGTCTCGGAAACATTTAGCGTGATGGTTTGCTTGCCTTCGGCGTCGATAGTAATGCTGTCGCCCTCCATGACAAGAGCGATGTTGCCGCCTCTGTATGCTTCGGGAGATACATGCCCCACTACCAACCCGTGGGTTCCCCCTGAAAATCGTCCGTCGGTGATTAGGCCAATGCTTTCGCCCAAACCTTGGCCAACAAGGGCCGCGGTTACTGCCAACATTTCCCTCATTCCCGGACCACCTATTGGCCCTTCACCACGGATTACCACGATGTCACCAGCAACGATTTTGCGTTCGGCAATTGCCTTGGCACAGGCTTCTTCGCCATCGTAAACTTTGGCTGGCCCTGTAATGGTGGTCGTTTTCAGGCCTGCAACTTTAGCCACGGCGCCTTCTGGAGCCAGATTTCCGTGTAGGATAACAAGGTGCCCGGTTTTGTGCATGGGATTGGATACTGGGCGAATCACATCTTGAGGTTTTGCATAAATATCCTCAATCTCCGCCAAATTTTCCGCAAGCGTTTTTCCAGTTACCGTGATGCAATCCCCATGGAGGAAACCAAGATTAAGTAGCGCCTTGAGAACGGCTGGGGTGCCACCCACCCGATGCAGGTCGTTCATTACATATTTGCCACCCGGTTTGAGATCTGCCAGGTGCGGGACCTTTTTGTTAAGCCGGTCAAAATCCGCCAATGTCCATTCGACCTCGGCTTCCCTGGCGATCGCCATCAGGTGAAGGACGGCATTTGTGGAGCCCCCCAGTGCCAAAACGAAGGTGTAAGCGTTTTCAAGTGATTTGCGAGTAATTATATCTCTTGGGCGGATATTTTTCTTTACCAATTCAACGAGAGTTTTGCCGGCCAGGAAGGTTTCCCGTTCTTTTGCCGCTGAAACTGCCGGGTTGGACGCGCCATATGTAAGGGATAGCCCCATGGCTTCAATTGCGCTACTCATTGTGTTTGCGGTGTACATACCCCCACAGGAACCCGCGCCTGGGCATGCTTCGCATTCAATTTTGTGCACACCCGAGGTTGAAAGTTTTCCAGCCTGGTTTTGACCAACCGCTTCAAAGATGCTAACAATGTCGATGTCGTTACCATGAGGTCCCGTCCCGGGAAGTATGCTTCCTCCATAAACAAAGATTGATGGGATATTGAGACGAGCCATTGCCATTACGCAACCAGGCATATTTTTGTCGCAACCACCAATCGCCAAAAGGCCATCGTGGTTCATTCCCCCCGCAACCACTTCAATGCTGTCAGCGATTACTTCTCGGGAGACAAGGCTGTATCGCATTCCTTTGTGCCCCATCATGATTCCGTCCGAGGCGGTCGGGGCTCCAAAAATTTGTGGGACGCCGCCGCCTGTTCTAATACCCTCAACTCCTTTCCGAGCCAGGCGATCAAGGTGGGAATTACATGGAGTGATATCGCTGAAAAGGGATGCAATGCCGATCATTGGACGCGCAAAATCATCATCAAGGAAGCCTACGGCGCGAAGCATTGCCCGGTTCGGAGCTCTTTCGGGGCCAACCGTCGTAAGGCTACTTTTGGGTTTTGAGTTTTCTGCGGACATGGAGAAGCACCTCAAGGAAAAAAAACACCAGTAACTAACCGGTGAAACTTAGGAATCCACCCTGCCCGCCTGATTTGCGGTGGTTTCACGGATGGATGGATTTTGGCGAGGGGCCAATTGAACGGCGGCGATCATCTCTGCCAAGAAACCCATGGACAAAAATTGGGCTCCCAGAAGCAGGGAACCTATTGCATAAATCACAAGGGGCCGTTCATGTAGCGGAAGAAATGCTTGCGGATTCCAAAATCGGATCAACCAGGTAGCTGCGAGATACCCGAGTGAGAACAGCCCGCCAACAAAGCAAATTAAACCGATTACTCCAAGGAAGTGCTGGGGACGCTGGCTGAATCTTGTCATGAATGTGACGGTAAGGAGGTCGAGAAACCCTCGAAGGAATCGAATGAATCCGTATTTGGAAACGCCAAATTTGCGCGAACGGTGTGCTACCACCTTTTCGCCAACCCGAAATCCGCGAGCTGCAGCAAGTACTGGAATGAATCGATGTAGCTCCCCGTAAAGTGGAATTTCTGTAGCAACTTCCGTCCTGTAAACTTTAATCCCGCAATTGTGATCGTGGAGTCTGACTCCTGTCATCCACGAAATCATTCCATTGAAAACACGGCTTGGAAAGACTTTGTGCCATGGATCATTTCGGCGTTTTTTCCAACCACTAACCAGGTCGAGGCCGTTATCCATCAATGTGATCATTTGTGGTAGTTCTGCGGGATCATCCTGTAGGTCCGCATCAAGCGTCGCGACTATGTCACCCGAGCTCTGGAGAAACCCATGACCCAATGCGGCTGCTTTTCCGAAATTTCTACGAAATCGTGTTCCATGAAAGCGGCGATCTTCAGAGGAGATTTTTAGAATTCTAGCCCAGGATTGGTCTCGGCTACCGTCATCGACAAAGTGAACTTCAAAGGCGAGATTTGCCTGTTCCATTGCGGATTTGATTTGATCCGCCAGAACCTCAAGGCTCTCCTCTTCGTTGAATACCGGCACCACTATGCTGAGTAGCCGCATTGATTCCTTCCTGGGCTGACAATTCCATTAGTGTAGTTT
>CAMBMH010000191.1 GCA_945868575.1 Singulisphaera sp. GP187
ATTTCTCAGACTTTCCACATCGCTATCTGCGACAACCGCGGGGGAAATCGTCAGTTTTTTGACCAGGGCAAGGGCCTTGCGGTCGCCAGGCTCCAGCGCCGTCGCCGCGCCATCAAGGTCATAGATCTCCTTTTCGGAGAGACCCAGCTCTTTGAGTCGTTTCGCCGCCGCGTCAAGCGCATACACTGCCCGATCTTCGCGCGCCGCGACCCAGGCGATCGCCGCCCGGAGCTTTGGCGAAAGATTCCCCTTGGTCTGACAAGCCATCACACCGTCATAACGGGCTTTGCCCGATTTGGTGAAGGTGGCCAACAGCTTTACCCAGGCGGGATTGACAGCTGCCTTCCAGGTGGCGGGGGCGGAACCGGCCAGGGGAAGAGTCGGCTGGCGGGTTGCAGCCGCCTTAAGCGCTATTTTGATGTCTTCAACACTATCCCGCTTGGGACGATCCAAAGGCGCCCCATTGGCTTTGGCCAAGGGAGCAACCAAAGACTTCGCTTCGGCATATTTTGCCGAGGTGGGTGTGTCAAAGCGGGAAAGATCCTCAGTTCCTTCTTTTTTGAAGAAGTTGCCGTTTTCCTCGGCGGGAATGTTGAGCCCATCGGTCCAACGGTTCATCGAGTTATAGCCACCGATGGCGATGGTCATTTCGAGGATCTGTTTGGGGGTATAAAACTCGCCAAGGGCTTTGATGTCGGCGGGACCGACATTCCAGGGTTCGTGGGTGAGTTTTTTGGTGTAGGCAAACGCGGCCTGATCGGCTGCGCCAAAACTGGACCAGTCGCTGTCAAGGGCGGCAATTCCATCGTCGGAGACCCCGGCGGAGGAAAGCTTGTGTTCCTGATGGCCCAGTCAGTAGTAACAGTTGTTTGCCCGACTGGCGATCCAGAAGAGCTTCACTTTGAAGGTGTTGTCGAGTGTCAGTTCCGGATCCGGTTCCCGGCTGCCCAAGCCACCAAATTGGAAGTCTGAAGAAAGATAGTATTGGCGAAAGCGTCCGTTGTTGACTCGCGCCAATGGTCCGGTGCCTTCGGGGGGCATCGGGATACGCGGCTTGGCTTTTTTGGATTCTTCAAGAAGCTCTTTTTCCCTGACCCGGGTTTCAGCAACGGGCTTGGGAACCGGCGCAGGCGGCGGAGCCGGATTTTGTAGCAAAACTAACATCACTAGCGGATTCATTAGGTCAGTTCTCCAATTAAAGGATGTTTTCAATTCAGAGTAAAAAAAATGAAAAAAGAAGATGCGGCAAAGCGGGTTATTCCGATTGCCGCAAATCCTTTATTTGATCATGGTAAGTGCTTAGAAATCCGGGCCAATCACCTCGCCAAGATTGCGGGTTCCAATCGCGCGCCAAGTGGCGATACTGATGGAGTTGCTTACAAATCTTACCGATCCATCAAGCAGCCCGACAGTCACGCCACCGGTGTGGTTGCTGCCCGCAGTGGTCATGATGCGGCTGGGTGGAAACATGCAGGAACGGCTATTGGGAAGGCCCGAATGCCAATAGCTTGAGGTCGAGTGATAGCCGTAAATCCAAGGCGCACCCACATTGGAAACCCCCTGGATGGAAAGATTATTCACATCGGCGGCGTTGCATTGCGCAACCGCCTCATCGGCGGTGGCGGGGTAGGTTCCCGGGCGGTAGACATCCGAGCGAACCGTGGAGATGTTCTGGTTGAAGTCGCCTATCAGGTGTTCGCTGAATGCGGCTGTGTTGCTTGTCCCATCGGTGATATCCGCGAAACGATAGGGGTTATTGACGAAAAAAGGTCCATTATCCGGAGGCAATGCCTTGTTCACCCCGGCAGTGTCGCTTACTCCTTGCCACATCGCGACCGTTGTTCCTTCATTGACACGATAGCTCAGCGGTGCCTGCCCGGGCGATACGGCAGAAGTGGAGTCGGAGGGGCAAACGAAAGTTTTGATGATGATAGCCGAAGCGGCAAGGTTCGCCGGATCATTGTAGGCAACATTGAAGTTGATCAGTTTGGCCGCGTTTTCCTGTTCGATAAATGGCAAGAGTCGCGATTGGGCGGAAAAGGATTGGTTATTGGGTATGGTTCTTCCGCGAGGAAACGCCTGGTTTACATCGTGGAAAGCGTGCAAGGCCAATCCAAGCTGTTTGACATTGTTCGAACAGCTCATGCGGTTGGCGGCTTCCCGAACTTTTTGAACCGCGGGCAGCAACAGACCAATAAGAACAGCAATGATGGCAATGACTACGAGAAGCTCGATCAGCGTGAAAGCGGCGCGACGGGGCGCACGGTCCATGGAATTCATGGAAAATCTCCTGTGTGGGTAAACAAAATGTCGTGGTGGGAAAGGCCAAGCGCAGGCGGACGCTCGGAAAATGTGTGGATCAGACCGGGTTTTCAGATGGAAGTCCATGCGCCAACGCACACTTGCTCCATCCGGAAATAAGGACGATACCTACAGACTCAGACCCGCAAAGGGCCCACACGACTACACACGCGGAGGATGAAAAATACCCTGGGGATGGCCCCCCGAAAGATTGCATTCGGCAGACTGGGAAAGGAGAAAAACCTGACTGGTGGGCTCGGCAGTTTCCAGGAAAGCATTCCAGATCGGTTGGTCAATCAGGCGCTTGGAAAGTTCGAGGGGTATGGCCGGAGCCATAGGCGACTGTTTGCGGCAGGTCGGCCCACTACAAGGCTTGTGGAAAGGTTGGCCGTGAACGGAGCTATGAGCAAGAGCGTTTTGGGCCTTGGCTTCGACACCCCGAAGGATCACATGGTCACCGCAATCGGCCCGTACTCCGGTTTGGCCAAATGCCAATACCACCAGCCCGAGGATAAATCCCCGAACAAGAGTCAGGTTTGGCATCGCTAACTTCATTGGATTCCACCGATTTGATCATCGGAAGCCTAGATGAGTACTATTAATTGTAAATTGTGAAAGATTCAAGAACAAGCCCGGCTTGGAAAAAAATGGAGCGCAAGAGGCGATATTTGATGGACATCCTTGTCCACATTGCGGGCATAAACCTGATAACTTCGTCAGCGTCGAGGCGGAGCTTCGGCCTCCAGAAGTGACATAAGCAGCGCCTGTTCCATCTCCCCGGGTTTGAAACCGAAAGGCCCACGGCCACTCTTGTATGCCACGGTCCCTTTGGCATCGATCACATAAAGCCGCGCGGGCATCCCGCTATATGCGGTCCCCGCCGGGTCGGAAACCTCATCCACAACCACCGGCATTCCAGGCTCGAGCTTTTTGCGGAATTGGTCACATACCTGCACCCGCTCCCCATAGTTTTTGGGCTGTTCAAAGGCGACTCCCACCCGCGTATTGGAATCCATCTTCCAACCGTCCTTCGGGTGCGCTTCACGGACATACACCATCAAAAAGTTGGCTTTGTCCTTGTGACGCCGATACACCGCATCCACATCCGGATAAAGACTCCGGAACGGGCCACAGGTGAAGTTGCCAAAGATCAGGACGACCGGCTTGGTGCCGGTCCGGGACGCAAGGGAAATGGTCTCCTTTCCATCGGGTGTTTTCAGGACAAAATTGGGCGCCTTTTCCCCGGGCCTGGGCCCCTCCCCCATGGAGCCGATCTCCCCTGCAAAAAGCCCCTTGACCAACACCCCTGTCGAGGGCGCGTCTCCCGGGGAAAATCCAGCGTTGCCCCGGGGGATCATCGCTCTTCGCAAATCATCCGCGGTAATGTGATCCTTGTCCTTGGCAATCGATTGGAAAAATTCATCCAACTCTGCCTGGGTCAATTTTCCGTTGCCGCTTGGGTCCATTCTCCGGAACACGCGACTGATGATATTGGCCTGCATCACATAGGGGTTGGATGGAGCCCAATCGAGATCCGATGGGGTGATATTCCCATCGCCATCCCGGTCAAGCTGATCGAAGATTTCCAGGGAACCTTTGAACTTGTCACGAGCCAAACCAGAAGGTTTTACCGCCGCGGGTTTCTTATCTCCGGGCTTATGGCCGTCCGCGCTCCTTGCACCCGCTTTGGTCTCGTTTGTCGCTGTGGAATCTTTTATTCCGATTTCCAGACCATTGCGCTTTGCCAGCCATTCCCACGAATAGCGCGATTGCGCCGGGCCAAACCACCCGTCGCGCCCATCAAGCTGGGAGCCACGAAGGATGGCGATCAACATCCTGGCCGCCTCGGATTTTGGTTCAGGATGCTGCTTGTCGAGAATTTCGGCGATTTTTGCCGCTTTTTGGGCGTCGGAAAGCTGGTCGATCGTGACGCCATCGGGCAGCTTCAGGGGTTTGGTCCCGGCTTGCGGAGTTTGACCCCAGGCGCAAAGGTTTGCCAATCCGGCCAGTCCAATCGCAAAATACGCGCGCCAATTCATCGTGTCGATCCTTTTTTCCTGGATGAAAAATTCTTGGAATATGACTTTTTGGAACTCCCTAAACTATTCCATACATGGGAAATCCATCCAGCCTCCGGAGCGACCCACTCCTGCCACTTTGTGAATCCAATGTTTTCAGAAAAGCCGCAAAGGCCCCATGCGCCTATAACTTGCCACCCACTTCATCTTCCACATCTCTCACCCGAATCAAGGATTCCGGCTTCACATTCAATGATCCGTTGTAGGGGCGGTCCAACATGTAAATCAGCAAAGTGGTGAAGGTCATAACGCCGGCCGTTGAGCAAAGTAGCGCGAGTCGCAGTCGGGTTGATTCCACCGGGAAAAAAAACGCCATCCCAAACGATACAAGCCCAACTCCCAACAAGAGCTCCCAAAGGATGTCGGGGACACGGGAACTGGCAAAGGATACCCTTTCAAATCTGGCGGTTGAAAGAGAACTTAACGCATCCGCGACTTCCTTGAGAAACACCAATTGTTCCGGGCTTTGGCATTTGATGTTTGTCGCGATCTTGTACACAATGGAAAATTTTTCCAGGGTGTTGGGATGGTATTTTCCCGTGTCAATCATGTGATTCCATTCTTCATCAATCACCGAGCTGATGTATTCCATGGTTGCTTGATGGATTTTTTTAGCCTCCTCTTTCGGTAAACCTTCTGCTTCCCGCAACAATTCAATAAGAATTGTCACCTCTTTTTCGACTACGGCCTCGGTATCGCAAAAATTTCCATAGACTGTCACCAGAACATAACCCAGGATAATCGCATAAAGAATGCCAATGATCGAACTGAACGAGGAAATACCATCGCTCGAATTGACGATCTTTTCGTAGGGGAAAATCCAGATCACCAAAAGTCCAACGGGCACCGTTAGCACGATGGACATAATGGTCATGAACAGACAAAAGACCTGGTCGGACATCCCGAGGAAATTTCCAACCATCTCCAGATAATCGGACATAACTCAAGTCCCCAAAAATTCCGCAAAATTCCTATTTCACCGGAAGCTCATAACAGACAGCTTCCCGGTCGTTGCGCGCAACAAGCCACTTCCCCGCAAGACAAAGATTGGTCCATGTCTTGCTGTCCAGCGCCTTGAGCTTGCCGAGGACCTTGCTCTGTTTGGCCGTCCCCTCGACCAGAAGAATCGTTCCCGGTTCGGTCTGCACCAAAAGAAGATCCCCCACGCCCAACACTTGGCCGGAGCCGACCCGTTCGCTTTTCCAGAGCCTTTTCCCATCTTTCAAATCGATCGCGGCAAGAATACTATCGTCGATCCCATATGCGACATTGTCCCGGACGGTCACATTATTGAACCCGGTGCGCATCCCCTTGCCAGACCAGACCACCTCAAGCATCATCCCATCCCCCGCCGCTTTCGCCTGGAGAAGATGATCCCCCATCTGATACCCCGCCGTGACGAGAATTTTGTCCCCCCCGATCGGGATCGGGTCGGAACACTTGGGCCAGTTCCCTTCCCAGGGATGTGTCGCCAGGATTTTTCCTGCAACAGGATCGTGGACCGTAACGGTTGTCGCGTTGACCGAAACAACGACTTCCTTACCAAGAAGCATGGTCAACACGGGAGTGGCATAGCTCGCGCCATCCTCCCCTGCCTGCCACACCTTGCTTCCTGTTTTGGAATCAAACGCCAAAAGCGCTGGGCCAGGCTTGTCCCCCCCGCTCACGATGATTTTCCCCTCGTCCTTGCCACCTGGTTTTTCGGGAACAAAAAGAGGCGAGCAGCTTTTCGCCCAAAGGGGATTTTTTGCGACCGGATCGGCCAAGACATCCTTTTCCCAAACCATCTTGCCCGAGGCGAGTTCGTGACAGGCAAGCCAGCCCGTTGCCCCCATGACGAACACCCGCTCACCCACAATGGTTGGTGTGGCGCGCGGGCCATCGCCCCCTTGCGATTCACTAAAGCGCACAGCCCGCGAATGGCTCCAAAGTGGCTTCCCTGAGGCCAGTTCATATGCCACGACAAGCTCATCGGGCCCTCGCTGTTCCTGTGTCAAGGCGATACCCCCCGACACGACAAAACCCGTCCAAGCCGCGCCAACCTCATGCCTCCAGACCTCACGGGGAGGCTTGGCTTTCCAATCCCGATCAAGAGTCACACCATCGACCCGGTTTTGGCCGCTGTTTCCCAAAAACCGGAGGAAATCCTGGGAGCCTTCGGGAGCCTTGATCTTTTCCTTTGGAGCTTCAGCCTTGATCTTGCCAAGGGTTTCATCTGCCGCCTTTTCCCAGCGCCAGACAAGATTGGGTGTGCCGTTCCCTTCGGAACCGGTGAATTTGAACAGGCTAAAAAAGACCGTGAAAAAAACAAAAGGCGCCACGCCCACGGCCAACCGCCATTTCCAGTTGGGCGTGATAAAAATCAGCGTCCACAGAAACGAAAGCAGGATGGTCATCGCGATGGTTAGCGCCGAGGTCATCCCCCGCATGTTCTCTTCGAGGCCATCGTTGAGCCAAACCAACCGGATGATTCCGTATCCGATCACAGGCAAGAGGCCCAGAACGATCCATCGCCACCAACCGCGCCGTTTGCTTTCCATCCGATTCTCCCCCAAAGATTGCTACACTTTGTATGTTAGGATCCCCGGATCCAATCTTTGGATTCGAGAGCCAATTGGGTGACTCCGGAACTTGACCGGTCCCCTTTTAAACAAATTTCCAAGCCTGTGCCAACGGATAAATACACCAAAATGCCCCTTTTTGACACACTCCCCTTTGAGAACCGCTTCACCCGGGCGCTCCCCGCCGATCCCCAGGTGACCAATTCCCGCCGTCAGGTTCAAGGCGCCTGCTACTCCCGGGTCCACCCCACCCCCGTCCGCGCCCCCAGGTT
>CAMBMH010000192.1 GCA_945868575.1 Singulisphaera sp. GP187
AAACCTGGGAGGAATCGACCCTTCGTTCGCGGGTTCTGGTTGCCTTTGATGTTTCCAGATCGATGACGAACTCGATTGATGCATTACCCGATGGAAAAACTCCGATTGACAAGCTCCCCCGCCGCCAGGACCGGGTCCTTGGTCTTTTGGAAACGGGCGACTGGATTATGGATCTTGCAAAGGAAAACCCTTTGGAAATCCATCGTTTCGCCCGGGGTCTTGTCGCGCCTGCCCTTAGGCTCCAGGGTGGCAAGATAGGAACATCCGACGATTGGAAAGCAATTGAGGGTGAAGAAGCGTCAAAGGATTTGGGCCCTGTCGAATATGCTCCGCTAAAAGAAAAATTGTGGCCCGTATGGCTCAAGCCGGGCAAGACCCCGGCCATTCCCGGTGAAGACAGGGGTATCAAATGGCTTTCCGGTCTGGATGAGGCGGGCAAAAAAGCTGCCGTCCAGGGTGAAGACAAGGGAACCAGCCTGATTGGGTCGCTACTTGGGGTGACCTCCGCCGCGGCTGGATCGATGGTGCGCGGGCTTGTAGTTATCAGCGATGGCCGCTCAACTGAAGAATCGGCCGCAGCCCTTGGCCTTCTCCGGGAACAGGCTCGTGTTGCCAATATTCCGGTGATTGTGGTCGGGGTAGGCGAGGACCGACCGCTGATTCGGACGGAGGTCGTTGACCTGCGAGCGCCAGGACAGATCCAGCCGGATGATATTTTCCGGGTCGCGGTGGATGTCACGGGCGAGGGTTTGGCCGGACAACCCGTTCCCGAGCCGATTTTGGAAATTCGTCATCTTCGCAAGTTGCCTGGGGGCAAA
This sequence comes from Singulisphaera sp. GP187, assembly GCA_945868575.1. Classification (GTDB taxonomy): domain Bacteria; phylum Planctomycetota; class Planctomycetia; order Gemmatales; family Gemmataceae; genus SYLG01. Next base: position 819 of record CAMBMH010000192.1, read on the forward strand.
GTTGAAGAGCGGGAAATTGAACTGGCCCAATCTTCGGACCCCGCCGCCAAATTTGCGCTGGGGAAATTGATCCGGATCAAACTACCCGCATTGTCGTTTGATGCCTCGACTCCATCGCGCGCCACCATTGAGACGATCCTCGACGCACCAACTTTGTCCAAGGCTGCAGGCAAGGAACCCCCACCAGGCTTGGGAAAATGGGTTCTGGCCGAAACCGGTGATGGAAACCTTGCATTCACGGCTGTGGTAGGTCGGGACCGGAGGGAACTATCGGCGCTCAATATTGCCAGTCGTGGACCGGTTTCCCTGCGGGTCCAGAAGAAACCGCTGCGGGTGTTATTGATGGCGGGTGCAGCCAGCCGCGAGTTTCAATTTGTGCGCAATATGTTCGTGCGCGAGATGGAAAAAAAGAGGGCAGAAGTATCGATTTACCTTCAACTCCCGCCTGGGGCGCTCTCCAAACGCAACCTTTTGGTGCAGGATGTGCCTCCGGAAAGGATGCTTGAGATCTTCCCGGATCGCTACGACACCGATAGCCCTGATCCCGCGCTTAGACTGAGAGATTTGGCCTCCTATGATGCCATCCTTGCTTTTGATCCCGATTGGAGCCAGCTTTCGGATCCGCAAAGAACGCTACTCAACACATTTGTCGACAAGGGGGGCGGTCTGGTGATTGTTTCTGGTCCGGTCAATTCCCTGCAACTTGCGAAACCGGGGGCGGAACGGACCAGTTTGAAATCCATTTTGGATCTTTACCCTGTTCAGCTTCGCGATTTGCGACTGGATGGTGGGGATCGTAATCTGGACAACCCATGGCCTTTGCGCTTCGAGGGCGCGACCCCTGAAATGGAGTTTTTGCGCCTCGATGAAGAGGAATCGAAACCGTTCCTTGCGGACTGGGCCGAATTTTTTAACACCGCGGGAAAGCCCGGCGAGAGTTCAAGGGGTTTTTATTCTACCTATCCTGTCGAAGAAATCCGCAAAGGCGCAATCATCGCAGCCCGTTTGGGGGATGAGCGTCTCAAACAAAAGGATGGTAAGCTTGCGCCTTGGATGGTTCTAAGCGATCCCCAGGGGGGACGGCGGGTCGTTTGGATTGGTTCGGATGAATCGTGGCGCCTTCGACAATTCAAGGAGACCTGGCACGAGCGTTTCTGGACCAAGCTGGCCCGTTATGCGGCCGCCAATTCGCAGGGTCGCGATGTCAGGAGAATCCGACTTTTTGCCGGGGGCCCCTATCAGGCGCTTCGGCCAATTTCCTTCGAGGCGGTCATCGACGACCGTGGCGGAAAACCACTCGCCAATGTCGCCGATGTTCCACGGTTGAAACTTGTAGCACCCCAGGGGATCTCCGAAGGAGATTTTCCAGCAACAGTGAAGATGGAGCCACGCCCCGGTAGTCCAGGTGTGTGGCGGGCCCGATTCCAGGTTCGCGCCCCGGCCCGATATGAAATGATTATCGAGGTCCCCACAACCAAGGATAAGCTCACCGGAAACTCGCTTATTGTGGAGGCATCTGACCCCGAGGCGGAAAACACCCGGCCGGACTGGACAGGCCTTTATGAATTGGCGAGCCCAATTTCGACTATTGAATCCAGGCTTTCGGAAGAGCAAGCCCGTCAGGTGCGGGAGGCTGTCCGTCGTCCGGGTGGACCCGCGAAGGGGGATGTGGCAAAGGGAAATGGGGCTGTTGGAACAAATAGCGCCAATGAGCCACGACTATTGTTTGATATTCCATCTGCTCGTTTGATCCCCTCTCTATTGCCCGGGGAAACCTCCAGCGTGCGAAATCGTGGTCCGGTGGATGATGTTTGGGATGATGGACCGAGCCTTGGCAGCCCAAGTGGAGACAACCCGGGTGAGCGTGTGCTCCCATGGGCAATGTTGGCAATTGTGCTGCTTTTGAGCACCGAATGGACGCTTCGTAAGCTTTGGAAAGTGGCTTAGGCCATGGGAGACCCGCCGGAAAATATGTCCGACACCATTGACCCGATACCTGTGTCCCGTCCGGGCAATCTTAGCCCGGAGCTGACCCGACCTCTTGAGCAGCTTCGGGGGAGGATACTCCGTTACCTGCTAGTTCGTGGCGTTGTTTTTGGTTTGCTTTGTCTTGGGGTTGCATTCTGGGGTTTGATGCTGTTTGATTTTGGTGTTTTTTCACTTTTCGGTTTGGATTGGGCTCAGCTCCTTCCAGGTCCGGTTCGTGGATTGCCCATTTTGGCTTTGGTGATTGTCCTTGTGGTTTATGGGGTATTTCGGGTGGCCCAACCCGCCCTGACCCCGCTTTCGAGGTCCTCTCTTGCGATTCTTTTGGAGCGGAGGTTTCCGAATGAACTTCGGGAACAGTTAATCACCGCGGTCGATTTGGGTGACCCGGACGAGGCCCAAAGGCGGGGATATTCCCGCGATATGGCGGAGCGGGTATTTGCCGGTGCCCGGGCTTCGCTTGAAAGGGCCAAAGCGGATTTGGTGCTTGATTGGCCTGCGCTTAGTCTTTTTGCGACATTGTCTTTGGCTGTTTGCCTTGGTCCCTGGCCTCTGGTTTGGTGCACGGGCTTGATCCGGGAAAGCCTTTCGAGTCGGGCGGAGCCATCCGAAGTCACGCCGACCTCGTGGCGAGAAGTAGCCACCATACTACTTGAGCGTAACATTCTCTTAAGAGATCTGGTATGGCCAAGAAGATCTTTCCTCCTGATTGAAGGGTTTCCTCCTTCCGGAGAAACCGTTGTAGGCCAGGATCTGGGGCAGGTTTCGCTTAGGGTGCGGGCGGTCAGGCACCTTACGGTTGGCGCGCCCACCTATGGCGCGGTAAACGCTTCGGGTGGAAAACTATCCCCAGGTTGGCCTTCCGAGGGGTGGCGACCCCTTACCTGGTTTGATTTGCAGGATCGTGGATGGCTTGGAACGCTTGAAAGCTCGGGTCTTCCCAGCCAAATTTTGGATGGGCTGGCCGAATCGCAATATACCATTGACGCGCTTGAAAGTTTCGCCGGGGAATTCCCTTTGCCTACCAAAGTCAACGAGGCCCTGGAAAGATTGAAATTGGAGGAGGAAAAAGGTTCCGACACGCTGCTCAAACGCAGGCAAGTTCCGACCAAAGTAGTTGTGTTTTTACAGATGCCAGGGTCAACAAGCACGACCCCGATGCAGCCTGTTGGCCGCCAGGAATTCACGACCACCATAAAGGATTTGCGCGAATCGGCGATTTTTACTATCCGTGGCGAGGACTATTCCACAGCGTCCAGACGGATCCGGGTTGTGGCACCGCCTCGCCTGGGGACGCTTGAAATCGAGGAAGAGCATCCCGCTTACCTCTTTTATCGCCCTGGTGATGGAGCGGCAAGCGGGCCATTGCCCGCCTCGCTGATCGGAAGGCGCCAAAAATTTCTCCCCAGGGAAATGCTCCAACCGGGAAGTGATCAGACCCGAATCGCAGTTCCCCGCGGGTCCAGGATTTCGATGGTTGCCACGGCGGATCGACCCCTTAAGGGAGTCAGGGTGGATCGATCCGCGAACGAAGCGGATGCTCCCGGCCAGGTTTCCAATCCAGCCAGTAATACAAACAACCCTGTCAAACCAAACAACGCGACACCAAATCCGGTTGCGCAAAATGTCCCTGCGCAGATCCTGGATAACAAGCAATTCCGGCTGGAAGGGATAACGCTTTTTACGGACTCCAATCTCCGGATCGAAATGATCGATGAAGATGGAGTTGTAGGAGTTCGTAAGGTTGCAATAAAGGTATTTGCGGATGATCCTCCACAAGTGAAAGCGGAACCCTCTCCGTTTTTAAGGCGAAACGAACAAGGCGTTTTTCTAATTACGCAGGAAGCGCGAATCCCTTTTAGCGGAAACGCTGAAGACCGTCAGGGACTTGGTACGCTTGAGCACGCCTGGACAGTGGAAACGGTCGAGGGGAACGAGGTTGCGATTCTTTTTGCCGCCGCCGGTGTGGGAAAATGGGCATCGTTTGGATTGGGAGATGGAATAGGCGCGGCGGCTGGCTGGGCCCTGCTTAACCGGAACCAAAAGACGGATACGCCGGGTAAGATGGTCCAGAAAAAGGGCATCCCCGCTCTGGATCTTCTCATCAGCCAAACACCAGGCGAGCGTCTTGACGCGCCCACAGTGGAAGGGCTTTTGGGAAAAATGGTCGGTCTACCTTTTCGTGACAAAATGCCAGCCTCGGGGGAATCCCTGCAGGTTGACAGACAATCACTACTACGAAGATTGACATTGGCTCCCGATCTATGGGAAAGATTTGAAGATCAGCCCCGGTCGGATTTCCTGATGAGCCGGGCGGGAATTGTCCAACCCAAGTCGGGCGAATCGTTTGTGCGACAAAGGGTAAGCCTTTGGCTTGAGGCCACGGACCTTGACCGGGAAATGGATGGCCTGTCCCCGGGTCAGGCCGCTATTGCCCGTGGTCCCCACCGTTCGGTTTCCCAGGAAGTCTATACATTCCTGGTGATGCCCGAGGAGGACCTCCTTGCTGAGGTTCGAAAGGATGAAATCAAGGCTCAGGATCAGCTTGAATTGCTCAAGCAGCGAATCCTCACGGAACCGGCCACCAAATATCTTTTGGACACATCCAAAGACCGAAAGGATCCCCAATGGGCGAACCTTTCCGCCGAGGATTGGCGCAATGTCTCGGGACGGTTGAACAAACGCACGGATGATCCGCTTGACAGACTTTTGGAAGAGTCGCAGAAGGTTTTCGAGGATCTGGCAACCCAGTACTCGGGTATTGTCCGCGAGCTTGAGCTCAACCATGTGACCGAGAAGATCCAAGTCCAAAAACGGCAAATTCGTGATCCGCTCACGAATCTCAGGGACAACCTATGGCCGGACACAAGGCGATCGTTCGAGGGGTTGCGCCAGGCAATTTCATCCAGCGAGGCGGATCCAGTCAAGCGCAAGGCGGCTTTGGCCGACTCAACGGAAAAACTGGTTACGGTTTTAGGCCTCATTGAGGATCTGTTGGGCAAGATGGGCGGGACCCTTGATTTTGACAAGGAACTGACCCGTGCCCGCGAGATTGAAAAGGCGGAAAAAGCCCAGTTTGACCTGATTCAGAAACTCCACGAAGAATTGGTCAAGCGCGCCCTTGAGGAAGCCCTTAATCCGAAGTAGTACCTAATCCGGCGAAATAGGTATTTAACGAAAACATCAAGAGATAAATTTCATGACCGAAGAATCCAATATTGACCCCGCAACCCTCAAGGTGGCGCTAAAAGCATTTCGCAAAAAACTCAATCTTACCAGGTTGGGAGATGAATCCGCTCTTGGGGGAAGAGGGACCTCTTCCGGACGCAAGTCCGCTGTGGTTGCCATTACCCCGCCTGATTTGCATCCTATTGAGGTATATGATGAGTTGGCCCGTCAGGGAAAACTCAAAAAAGTCGGCCACGGAATGTTCGAAATGATCGGGGAATAAAAATATGATTCACCGCAGAGTTTTGCTGTCCCTTTTGCCTTTTTCCCTAATGGGAGCCGATTGGCCGGGATTTTTGGGCCATGATGGATTGGCAAGGTCGGGAGCCATCAAGCTGGTCGATCGCGAAAAGCTTGAGCCAAACATCCTCTGGAAGGTTTCCGTTCCGGGGAAAGGCTGGTCATCTCCTGTCGTGGTAGGAAACCGGATCTTTCTCACCACGGCGATTCCCTCCGGCGCGGCTGGAGCTGCCAAACCGGACCAGAGTCTTGAGGTGCTTTGTCTCGACGCCGCGAGCGGCAAGATGGTTTGGCAAACCAAAGCCCTGACCCAAAACGGGGAGACCGCACCCAATATTCATTCCAAAAACTCCCACGCCAGTCCGACCATTGTGGTCAAGGGAGAGCGTCTTTTTGCCCACTTCGGGCATATGGGGACGGTGTGTCTCGACCTGGATGGAAAGATCCTTTGGACCACCCCCGGGCTTTATTCCAAGCCTGTTCATGGTGGCGGGGGGAGTCCGATTCTTGTGGACGACCTGTTGATCTTTTCGGCGGACGGAATCGACCTACAGGCTGTGATTGCCCTCAATCAGGCCGATGGAAAGCTCGCGTGGAAGACCGAAAGGAACGCAAGTCCTTCGCGTCCTTTCTCTTTCACGACGCCCACGCTCGTCACACGCAATGGCCGGCGAATGCTTCTTAGTCCGGGAAGTGATGTGCTAATGGCGCTTGATCCTTTGACCGGAAAAGAACTATGGAGAGTCCCATTCAAGGGATACTCCGTCATTCCCCGTCCCGCGATTCATGGCGATCTTGCAATCATCTCCACCAGTTATGACAACGCATCGGTTTTAGCAGTCAACATAACTGGGTCTGGCGTTCAGGATGAAAAGG
>CAMBMH010000193.1 GCA_945868575.1 Singulisphaera sp. GP187
CTCCTGGATTTGTCAAAAAAAGGCAATGTTCGCAAATTTGTTCAGGTTTCTACCGACGAGGTCTACGGGTCCCTGGGCTCAACCGGCTTCTTCACCGAATCCACCCCTTTGGCTCCCAATAGCCCATACTCCGCTAGCAAAGCAGGAGCCGACATGTTGGTAAGGGGCTTTTGCCACACATTTGGATTTCCTGCGGTAATCACTCGGTGCTCCAACAACTATGGGCCTTTTCAATTTCCGGAAAAGATCATTCCGTTATTCATTTCCAACCTTTTGAACGATCAACAAGTTCCGGTTTACGGTGATGGGCTTCAAATCCGGGATTGGATCCATGTTTTGGATCACTGTTCCGGGGTCTATGCTGCGTGGAAAAATGGCAAGGCTGGAGAAGTCTACAATTTTGGTGGGCGATGCGAGCTGACGAACATGGAATTAACCAAAACACTCCTTCGCTTGCTAGGTAAACCGGATTCTTTGATCAAATATGTTCAGGATCGGCCAGGACATGATCGAAGATACGCCATCGATTGTGCTAAAGCAGAGTCCGAACTTGGCTGGGCTCCCTTGGTCAAATTTGAGGATGGGATCCGTGAGACAATTTCTTGGTACCAGGAGCACAGCGAATGGGTTGCCAGGGTTCGCTCGGGCGCTTACCGCGAGTATTACCATAAGCAATACGGTTCCAGGCTTTAACCCTGCCGCGAAACCCCGGGTTTCCCAATGAGACTTTTGATTACGGGTATCCGAGGCTTTGTCGGGTTGCATCTTGCCAGGTTAACCAAGGACCTTGGATGGGATGTCTTTGGCACTTCAAGATCTCCCTCGGCTCCTTTGGATCTTGGCGCTGGGCGATTTGCGCCGGTTGCGGGTTGGGCTCCCGAACTGGACCAAAGTCCTGATAAGGTTCTTAAAGAATTTCAGCCTGATGCGATTGTACACTTGGCTGCGGAGTCTTTTGCGGGATCCGGGGGGGTGGGATCCCCCTCGTTGTGGAAATCAAACCTGGATGGGACTCGAATTCTTTTGGATTCCATTGCCCACCACTCCCCCAAAGCCTTGGTTCTATTTGTTGGAACGGGACTGTCCTATGGGCCCCGTTCACCCAATGGCTCAAAAAGTGTCGAATCCGACCCGCTCTCACCTCCAAATGCATATGCTGCAACCAAGTCTTGTGCTGACATTTTGTGCCAAATCGCTCACAAGGATCCGGGACTTTTGGTGATTCGCGCCCGGCCTTTCAATCATATCGGCCCTGGGCAATCGGCGAAATTCGCTGTATCCAGCTTTACCAGGCAATTCGCTGCAATGAAAAAAGGCTTGGTCCCAAAAGTGCTTCGGACAGGCAATCTAACATCCTCAAGGGATTTCACGGATGTGAGGGATATTGCACGCGGTTACATCCTACTCCTTCAATCGGGCCAACCTGGCGAAGCCTACAATTTGGGATCGGGAATAGCAACTTCTCTTGAAACGGTAATTGAACACCTGGAAAAAATCACCGGGATCGCTCCAGAAATCATCCCCGATCCACAACTTTTCCGTAAGTCTGATCCACCAGTACTTTTGGCGGATATTTCGAAAATCAAAAGCACCACGGGTTGGACGCCAGAGATACCACTTTTCAAAACACTTCAGGACCTATGGGCGGATTGGTCTTCGCGCCCCGATTCCGATTTAATACTAGAAAACTCCTTTGCACAGAAAGCTTAAATATCAATGAATATTGCAATAATCGGCACCGGATATGTTGGACTTGTTACCGGAACCTGCCTCGCGGAAAGCGGGAACAATGTCATTTGCGTTGACATTGACGAGGCAAAAATCTCGCGCCTCCGGGAAGGAATCATTCCCATTTATGAGCCTGGTCTGGAAGAACTGGTACGACGGAACATTCGGGAAGAACGACTTGCTTTTACCACGGATCTGGCTGAGGGCGTTCGCAAAGCGAGGATTATTTTCATTGCGGTTGGAACTCCCCAGTCCGAAAACGGTTCCGCTGACCTCCGGACAGTTTTTGCGGTCGCCAAGTCGCTTGCCGCTGCGATCGAAACTCCAAAAATCGTGGTCGTGAAAAGCACCGTACCCGTAGGAACCAATTGCAAAGTGGCCGAGATCCTTAAAGCTTCAACATGCAGAGTAGATGTAGCAAGTAATCCGGAGTTTCTAAAGGAAGGCGCTGCCATTGATGACTTTACCAAACCCGACCGGGTTGTGGTTGGAGTTAGGGAAGCCTCGGTCGCGGAGGAACTCCATGACCTTTATCGCCCGTTCCTCCGGACGGAAAGGCCATTCCTCGTAATGAGTCCAGAAAGTTCGGAAATGACCAAATATGTTGCAAACGCAATGTTGGCCACAAAAATCAGTTTTATTAACGAAATGGCCAATCTGTGTGAAGCGGTTGAGGCAGATATAAACGACGTCCGGCGAGGAATAGGACACGATGAGCGAATTGGTTTCCAATTCCTGTTTCCTGGAGCCGGGTATGGTGGAAGCTGCTTCCCAAAGGATATTCGTGCGGTAATCCACATGGCCAGGGAAACCGGGCAGCCCTCACTCCTCATGGGAGCGGTGGACGAGGTCAACGAACGGCAAAAATGCGTCCTCTTTAACAAGCTTCGCCGGCATTTTGGTGATAGCCTTTCCGGAAAAACCATTGCTATTTGGGGTCTGGCATTCAAACCCCGAACTGATGATATCCGTGAAGCCCCAGCATTGGCTTTAATCCGTGATCTTTTGGAAATTGGATGCAAAATTCGCGTTCATGACCCAGAAGCGATGCCAAATGTCCGTGCTATTTATGGAAGCGATATTGAATATACAACCAAGCCAATGGATGCCATTCAAGGTTCTAATGCACTGGTGATTTGCACAGAATGGCAAGAATTCAGAAACCCGGACTTTTCACTCCTGTTTGAAAAACTGTCAGACAAAGTAATCCTTGATGGGAGAAATCTTTACAAACCGGCGACAGTGACCTCCGCTGGCCTGATCTATCATTCGATAGGAAGATCCATTGCGACACCGGATTCCAAATGAACAAAACCAGGGATTTGAATGCGATCCCTTTTCAAAGTGCTAACAGAAACGGGACAGACTCGCTGGCACCAAAACCCCTGGAAAATGGCAGGGGTCCAGCACCCTTGGGTTTTGCCCCTTTGGAGGTCGCGTCTGAGTCGATAGTTGTTCGAATTCGCTGGTTTGGGCTAATTCTTGGCGCAATTGTGGCCAATTTGCCTGGCAAGGATTACCTGAATCAGGCGACACTTGACGCCATCCTGGTTCTGGGGCTTGGGTACACATTACTTGACACCTATTACAGTTGGTTTGGCCGGATTTTCCTTGGCGGCCAGCCAATTATTATTGCCGTGGCTGAATCAGTTTTTATTGGCCTGCTGTGCCATTTCGACAAAGGGCCGGAAAGCATATTTCGATACTATTATCTTCTTTCTATTCTATGCTGTTCACTTCGATATGGAAGGTTTACCTCTTATCTTTGCTGTCTTTTCCATTGGATAAGTTTCGGTATCTTGCTTGGAATTCATCCGGACCAAATTGGAACTGCCACACTCCTCACCCCGGTGATTCTTGCATGGGTAACTTGGGCCAGTCAATCCCTTGCCGGACTACTTCGAAGCGCCCGCGAAAGCCTCGTTGAACTTAACAATGCTCTCCGAGAGAGCCAGGCGGCACTTGAGGTGCGTATTCAGGATCGGACCAAGCAACTGCAATCTGCGCAAGCAATGGTATTACAACAGGAAAAAATGGCAGGTTTCGGTTTGATTGCTGCCGGGGTTGCTCATGAAGTTGGAAACCCATTGACCGGTATTTCCGCCATCGTCCAAATCCTGCAAAAGCGTCAACCCGATGATTACACAAGAGAAAAGCTTGAATTAATTTCAGGCCAATTAACCCGAATTCGAACTACCCTAAAAGAGCTTTTGGAATTTAGCCGCCCTTCCGCAAGGTCACCCATCCGGACCACCTTGAGGGACATCCTTAATGAAGCAATTAACATTGCAAAATATTACAAACGAACTGCTGGAAGAATTGCAATTCCCTCATCCGTAGATCAATTGCCCACCTTTACCGCAATCAGGGACGAATTGGTTCAGGTATTTCTAAACCTTCTACTTAACGCCATTGACGCATCCGGACCTGAGGGCCATGTCACGCTGGAACATCTTCCTTTCCATGGCGGTTTTCGGGTTGCAGTAGTAGATGATGGACCAGGTGTTCAACCAGATATTCTTCCCATACTTTTTAGCGCCCACACAACGACCAAGCGAAACGGAACAGGTTTGGGATTATTTATCTCGCGAAAAGTGATTGGTGAACAGGGTGGCACCTTGGAATACGAGGTAGCGACCTCGGGTGCCAGATTTATTGTTTCCCTTCCACTGCCGGAAACTCAAAAAGAGATAACCCAACAATGAGCTCAGACAAAATGATAAATCAACCCATGGAAACCGTTCGCATCCTGGTTGTGGATGATGAAATCCTGATTAGGGAAACGTTGGCGGAATGCCTTTCCGGGGAAGGCTACGAAGTATCGGTGGCCGCTTCCGCTGAAAAGGCGATGGAAATCGCTTCAAAATCGTTTTTCGATATTTGCCTCTGCGATATCCAACTTCCCGGCAAAAATGGCCTACAACTTTTGGACCATTTGTCTCGAACGACACCTGAAACCAATGTGCTTTTGATTACAGCCTACGGTGCAGTGGAAACCGCTGTCGAAGCATTCCAAAGAGGTGCTCACGATTATCTAATCAAACCAATATTATTGGATGAATTGACGGGGAAAATTAACCAATTGCTGGAACATCGCCGGATTGCCCAAGAAAATCGCTGGTTAAGGCGCGAACTTCACCGCGTGGAGGCCGTTGACGAGATTATCGGGACTGGACCGGAGATGCGAGCACTTTTCCGAATGGTGGAAAGAGTCGCCCCGACCGGATCAACCGTTCTAATTAATGGAGAATCAGGAACCGGGAAAGAACTAATCGCAAGGCGTGTCCACCAACTTGCAAACCCGGAGGAACCGATTGAAGGAAAAACCGATCCACGGGCAGGTGCGCGGGATCCACGAAAATTGCCCTCCAGGTGGATTGCGGTCAATTGCGCAGCGATTCCCAAGGACCTATTGGAGAACCAACTTTTTGGTCACCGAAAGGGGGCATTTACGGGTGCTGATCGAGACCAGCCCGGTGTTTTCCTTCATGCCGGAACGGGTACGGTATTCCTCGATGAGGTTGCTGAACTAAACCCAGCACTTCAAGCGAAACTTTTGCGGGCAATTGAGCAAAAAGAAGTTTTTCCGGTGGGTGCAAATGAACCCGTACAGTTCCACGCCCGGATTGTTACAGCAACCAACAAGGACCTAAAGAAACTTGTGGATTCAGGGCAATTTCGAGAAGATCTTTACTACCGCCTAAGTGTAATTGTTTTGACCATATCACCACTTAGGGACCGCCGCGAAGACATTCCAGCCCTGGTGGAACACTTCATTAACCGTCATAGTCGCAAAATGGGGAAAAGGATTGTTGGGATCGACCACGATGCCATGACGATCCTTCGCAACGCCCGATGGAAGGGAAATGTTCGCGAACTTGAAAACACAATCCAAAGAGCAGTCATCCTAAGCGATGACCCTTTGATCAGGATCGCGGACCTTCCGGCGGATTTAGTTGAAGAAACCGATGATCCGGCCGCGGTGGACTCATTGGATGCCGCAGTGATGCGATTTGAAAAGCGCCATATTCAACGGATTTTGGCTTTGTACCCAGATAAAAAAGAGGCTGCTAAACGATTGGATATGGCTCTAAGCTCACTGTACAGGCGAATTTCCGAACTCGGAATTGCTCCAGAAGTAAAATAACTGCCAAATCCAGAAAAGGGTTCCGGCCCTCAAGCTATTTTTCGGCTAAAATAGGAGTGTAGTCATTCCTTGGGGGAGCTCTTTTGCAGAAGATTTCATTACAGCTGAGTCCACCGACTTCCCAATCGGGTGCAGGACGCTCACTTTCCCCCTTGGCCCCTGCCGACTCTCACGAAATGGCGATGCGTGGTTGGGATAGCGTCGACATTATTTTTGTCACGGGTGATGCTTACATTGATCACCCCAGTTTTGCTGCTGGCATATTGGTAAGAAGCTTGGAAGCCGCTGGTTTCAAGGTTGCGGTTCTCAGCCAGCCGGACTGGAAAAGCTGCGAGCCATGGCGACAGTTTGGTAAACCTCGACTCTTTTTTGCCATTAGCGCAGGCAACATGGACTCGATGATCAACCATTACACCGCCAACCGCAAAGTTCGCAATGATGATGCCTATTCCCCTGGAGGAAAAATCGGACTTCGTCCGGACAGGGCGACTTTGGTTTATTGTCAGCGAGCCCGGGAAGCCTTCCCGGGAATCCCCGTAATCGCAGGAGGAGTTGAGGCATCATTAAGGCGACTTGCCCATTACGATTATTGGTCCGATTCAGTGAAGCGGTCGATTCTGCTCGATTCCAAGGCAGATATCGTTGTGTATGGAATGGGTGAGTTACCCATCGTGGAAATCGCTAGCCGACTTGATCAGGGCGAGACAGTTACCCAGCTCCGGGACATGCGTGGTGTTGCCTTTGCGCTTGGAGCCAAGGAAACCCCTTCCAAGGATTTGCCTCAAACCGCTCTTTTGGCCGAGATTGCGTCAAAATTTTTCGTGCGAGAAGCCAGTGGTCCACGCCCTGTGGAACTCGAATTTGTTCCTTCATTTGAACAGGTTAAATCTGACAAAATGGCATTTGTTCATGCAACAAGGGCTATCCACTCAAACACAAATCCATTCAATGCCAAAACCCTTATCCAGTACCACGGCGATCAGGCAATTATTTGCCAACCGCCCACCCTTCCCCTTGATACACCCCAAATGGACCGCCATTACGGGCTACCCTTTACCCGGCGCCCCCATCCAAAATACACGGAGCCGATTCCCGCATTCGAAATGATCAAGGATTCGGTAACCATAATGAGGGGATGTTTTGGGGGGTGCACCTTTTGCTCGATTACTGCCCATCAGGGTCGTGTAATCCAATCACGATCAGAGGAATCAATCCTTGGGGAATTGAAAACAATCGCGGCCGATCCCAAATTCAAGG
>CAMBMH010000194.1 GCA_945868575.1 Singulisphaera sp. GP187
GCTTCGGAAGCGCCAATGAAGGAGCATTTCCGTTTGCGGAGGCGTTTTATCAAATCGTCCGGCAAGCACCTCGAAAGGTCCTACAAGGTGCACATCGAGAGTTTCCGATAAGCCTTTAAGGGGCTCAAGGGGTTTCAATCGCTTGAGAACATCAAACGATTGAAACAGGTCTTCGGGCAGGGTGAAACCATATTGGTCCACCAAAAGTTTCAGCCGGTCAACGGCCATGAAGGTCGCTCCCGGCTGTGAGTGTTTGGTAAATAAAAATCATTAGGAGAGAATCGCGCTCACTGCTTCGCCCTGAACAAGTTCACGGGGCTGGTTAAGGTGATTGTAAACTACGGTGGCGGGGTTAATTCCAACGCTGTGGTAGATGGTCGCGAGAAGTTCACGGGGATGAACGGGGTTGTCGGCTGGGGCGGAAGCGGTCTTGTCGGATTTGCCATAGACCATTCCACGCTTGACGCCCGCGCCCGCAATAATTCCGGTGTAGCAATAGGGCCAGTGATCGCGCCCATCATCAGAGTTGTCGTTGCCCGAAGTGCTAACGCCGCGTTGCGGGCTGCGGCCGAATTCGCCTATGGCCACCACCATGGTGTCCTTGAGGAGTCCCCGTTGGTCAAGGTCCTCAATCAGGGCGGAAAGGCCTGTATCGAGCATTGGAGCAGATTGGGTCTTCATCCGTTGGGAAAGACCCGTGTGGACATCCCACGAGTGGTTGTCGGAGTTGGCAACTTTTGGCCAGTTGACTTCCACAAAGCGCGTTCCCGCCTCGACCAGGCGGCGGGCAAGAAGTAGGCTTTGACCAAAGGTGTTGCGGCCATAGCGGTCACGGGTTTGGGCCGATTCCTTATTCAGGTCGAATGCTTTGCGTGCGTTGCCGCTGATGATCAGGCTGAGGGCTTTGCCATAGTACTCATCCAGGCTCATCTTTGCCGTGGCATCTTCGAGGGCGGGAAGACCCTCATTAACGACATCGCGCAGCTTTGCGCGCCTTTCCAGTCGGGCAGGATTGATTTCTGCTCTAAGTTGGAGGTCCTCGACCTGGATACGGTCCATTTTGGACATATCCATGTCGTCACCTGCAGGGTAGAGGAGGTAGGGGTCATAGGCGCGACCCAAAAAGCCCGCGTTTGCGCCTTTGCCCACCACACCGCTTTCCTGAATCGGTCGGGGGAGCATTACGAAAGGGAGCATAGGCTTGGTTGGGGGCATCAGCCGACAGATCTGGGAACCCAGATTGGGAAAGTCTTTGGGACTTGGGGGTTCGAGTTGACCTGAAGGGCTAACTTTATCAGCTGTGTAACCCGTTAGCATCTGATAGATTGCGGCAGTGTGGTTGAATAGGCCAACCGGTGTGTAGCTCATCGAGCGGATCATGGTGAACCGATCGTTGACCTGGGCCAATTTGGGCAATAGCTCGGTGTAATTGACCCCGGGAATTTTGGTGGAGATTGGTTTGAAAATACTCTTCACATTGTCCGGTACATTTTCCTTGGGGTCCCAAAGATCGAGGTGGCTGGGACCGCCTTGAAGGTAAACCAGGATAACGCTTTGGGCTTTGCCGAAACCGGGGCCTCCGTAGGTCCCGTCCGCAGCCGTTGCTGCGCGAAGTCCCATCAGGTTTGCCAGACTGAACCCAAACACGGAGGAACCGCCCACGCGAAGAAGTTCACGACGGGAAACGCCATCACAATTGTCTTTGCCTGGTTGGCCGGGAATTACAAGCATGGGAAACCTCAAGGAGGGGGAGGTCCAAAGGAAGGATCTATCTATTTAATCGGCCCCAACCCAACCAGTCAATGAGGTTTCCGGCAATTGGCCTTGGAATGGTGAGTCAAACCGCGCATTTTGACAATTATCGGGCAAACAATTCCATGGCAAAGCTGGCAAGCCAATTTTCGCCCGCATAATCGCCGCTTGCGACATGGGCCAGGCCGTCCTTCGCGTGGACTGTCGCGGACTCCAGTAAAGGTTTCCGGGCAGGGTCATTATCGGGAAGTGCTTTAGCAATCGAGATCAGGCACCAGGCCCTGCTCAGGTTGAGACCATCCAGATGCGCGATCTGGGGATCGGTCCGGTCCGAAACCGAAGCGGGGGCAAAAAGGCTTTTGGGTTCCTTTTGTTCCAGACGGGGTAGATATTGGTGTAACCATTTATGGAATTCTTCGCTGGGCAATACCCGCCTCATCAGATCTGCCTCGCAAAGACTGGGCGAGAAAAAATCCGCGCCATCGGGTTCCCAGCGGGCAGGCGCATCCTGGTCATTGAGGAAGTAGAATTTTGCTCGTTCCAATAGGAGGGTTTCGAGTTTTTCATTTTTGACGGCCCGGGCATAATCGAGAGCAAAGCTCAAGCCGAAAGCAGTGTTCGAATGAACCCCTTGCCGGATGGGGTAGCTCTGTTTGGGGAAATATTTGATGTACCGATCGGCGATGATGTTCTCCAGGGGCGCAAACCGGGTTACCCATATTTTGGCGTCCGGATCGTCCCATTCCCTTAGTTCCAAAACCAATTTGAGCAGCCACGCCCAACCATAAGGGCGCTCAAAAGGGCCGGTATGTGGGCGGGAAAAGTAAGCCGCTTCCGTTTTCAGTGCCTCCTCGGAGAATTGTCTTGCGAGGGTGGCCCGAATTTTCTCCTTTTCGGGCAGGTTTGGAAAAAGGCGCAGAGCCCGCACCAGCACCCAATGCCCATGAACCGCAGAGTGCCAGTCGTAAGCTCCATAAAACACGGGATTGAGTTGCCTTGGCGTCTGATTGTCACGATCGTTGACCCAAACATGGGCAGGTTTGTAGGGGTAGGGTTTTTCAATCGCATTGAGCGCCAATTGAGCAAATTTTGAGGCCTGGGCCTGGTCTATTTGGGGGAATTGCTGAGGAAGCATCAAGCTTGCCAATAGGATCGTGGCGGTCATAAACTTCTCCGGTGGCAAAAGTTGCACAGATGTGCCTCGTTCGAGTAATGTATTCCGGAACTGTATTTGCGGAATGTTGTTCCGGGGAAATTTTGCCCTGACAACAACAAGTTCCGATTTGCAAAAAAAATCGTTTAAAAACCTTTTGTCTTTGAGAAATAATTACAAATTAGCATTAAATGGCTGGTTTTTTCCTAAGTATATTTTATCAGACGATTTGGGAAAACGAGCCAGGAAAGTCGACTGAATCGATCCCTTCGGGAAATCCCGGGCCTTCTCCATAATCTCTCTGGTAACAATGCATTCCCTGGAAACCTGTTTTGAAAGGATCGGAAATCATGAAGCTTGGCCTGATCAATTCCGCTTGGGCGCAATCCGGCAGGGACACCGCGTTTGGCATTCGCAAGACCAAGGAAATCGGGTTTGACACAATCGATATTTTTGCCGATCCGCTGGACATGGATGTCAAGGAAAAGCTCCTGATCAAGCGGGAATGTGACAAGGCTGGGCTTCCCATTGTCAGCATCTGTTGCGTTGCCGTTGGGCTAATTGATTTCAACCCTTCCATTTCCCGGTTCCATGCCGAACGGGTTCGCAAATACCTTGATCTTGCAACGGAGTGGGAAGCCAAAAACATCCTTCTTGTGGTGGGCGAATACATTTGGGAAAAGCAGGTGATTCCTCCCCGGGAACAATGGGATTTGGCGGTGAAGCAGGTTCGCCAATTGGGTGAATATGCCGGCACCTTGGGGCGCGAGATCGTGCTGGAACTTGAGCCATTCAAGCTTTCGCTGATTCGCGATGTCAACACAATGCTTCAGTTTCTCGAGGAGGTAAATCATCCCGCGGTCCGGGCCAACCTGGATATATCGCATCTTTGTTTGGGGCATGTCGCTCCCGCCGAAATTCAAAAGCTCAAGGGCCGCGTGGGGCATGTGCATATCAGCGATTGCGATGGAATGGTTCACGGGGACCTGCCCCCCGGTCGGGGTGTCGTGGATTTTCAGGGGTATCTGGGTGAGCTGAAAAAACTGAATGTAGATGGCGTTGTCAGTATCGAGTTGGAATATTCTCCAGAGCCTGAAAAGATTGTGGAATGGGTAACGGAAGCTTATGCCTCGACGGATCGGCTCATGCGCCAACATGGCTTGAGGGATTAAAGGTGTGGAAACCAGGCGCGCATCAAGGTTATAATTTCGTTGGTTGGGCGTTAGGGCCATTTTTGGGAGACTGCTGATGTCCACGATTCCGATCTTTTTAATGTGCGCACTTGGGGGGATTGGCCAAGCAGAATGGTCCAATGGTTTCCGGGGGCCTGATGGCTCTGGTGATTGGAAAGGCAAGGCCCAATCCTGGCCAGGCGATGCCAAGGAGGCCCTTTGGCGGGTCCCCATGATGGGGGCGGGATGGGCGGCCCCTGTGACATCCGCCGGCAAAGTCTATGTTGCGTCCGTGATGTCTTCCAAGGTGGTCAAGCCATCGGGATTTGCCGCAGGCGTCATGGACACTCGCCCCTATTTCGGCGGAGCCAAACCACCCAAGGAAGAACATTCCTGGAAAGTTACCTCCTTTGATGCCTATACAGGCAAATTTCTTTGGGAAACCACGATCGAATCCCAGGTTCCCAAATTTGGCCACCATTCCTCCAACACCTATGCCACAGAAACCCCAATCACCAACGGAAAAGTTGTTGGTTGCTGGTTTGGTTCCTGTGGAATGGCCGCGGGGCTTGATGCCCAAACGGGCAAACTCCTTTGGAAAAAAGACCTGGGAACCTTCCCGCGAGCAACCGGATTTGGTACTGGAAGTTCCCCTGCAAGTGATGGCAAAACCCTTTTTGTCCAAAATGACAATGACAAACAGTCGTCACTTGTCGCCTTGGATCTGGAAACGGGTAAGGAGCTTTGGAGACTGGATCGGAAACTGAAAACATCGTGGTCCACGCCTCTGGTTTGGCGCAACAAAAACCGGACCGAGTTGGTGGTATGTGGAGAGGGGGAAATCACCTCACATGACCCGAAATCGGGAAAAGAGCTTTGGCGGTATGGAGGCATCCGGGGCGCTTTTGCAACCTCCCCCAGTGCGGATGAAAACATTTTGATCGCTTGTAAAAGTGATCCATCCAATCCCGGAACCTATGTCGCAATCCGGCCTGGATTTGATGGTGACCTCTCCAAAACGACTGATGGTAAGCTTCACCCAGGAGTGGCATGGACCAAATCGGGTTCTGGTCCTGGCTTGGGCTCTCCAGTATTGAGCAATAACCGGTTTTTTGTCTCGAACTCGGCCATACTGAGTTGTTTGGACGCGCAAACCGGTAAGGAACTCTGGAAAGAGCGCCTTTCCGGAGCAAAAAATGTAACTGCATCGGTCTGGGCACTGGGGGATACGATTAATGTTCTGGATGAGGCTGGAAACCTGTTTGTTGTTGCAAATGAGACCAAATTTCGCCTGATTCAAAAATGCCAATTCGGCGATCTCCATTGGAGTACCCCAGACCTGGCCACTGGAAATCTGATTCTTCGCGGGGTCAATGAGCTTGTCTGTGTCAAACCTGCTACCGCCAAATAAATGATGTTGAAAACAGGAGACAAGGAAAGGGTTTCCGAATCTCCGGTTAAACTTCTGTGTTTGGGCGTTTTTGGGTCGATGCACAAAGTGCTGCCTTTTTGGGCCGACATGGAAATAGTTGCCGGTCCTAATTAGTTTTGCTCCCTGAGGGTATTCCATAAATGCCACGCCGCGCATTCGGCTAAAATCCAAAGCGTATCTGGCGAAGCCGTCGGATCCCGGTTTGAATGGAACCGGGATCAGGTTTTCCTAGATTTTTTGTAGCACACCTTTTTCATCACCACCTCCCCGAGGATATTCATGTTCACGAACCTGGGCCGTTTTGCCCTGTTTGCCGGGCTGTTGCTTGTTGGCCAAAACAGCTCTGCCGCCGACAAAATACGCGTTCTTTTGGTTGATGGGCAAAACAACCATAACTGGCGGGCAACCTCGCCAATCATCAAAAAGTCACTCGAATCGACGGGCAAATTCACCGTTGATGTGACCTCGAACCTGTCTGGGAAGGAAGCGGACAAGCCCGGATCGATTACACCGACCGTGCCTTTTCCGGTTAGCCTCGAAAATTACGATGTCTTGGTAAGTAACTATAACGGCGCGTCCTGGCCCAAGTCGTTCAATGATGATCTGGAAGGTCGCCTCAGGGACGGGAAAATTGGCTTGGTAATTGTTCATGCCGCCAACAATGCATTTGGTGGCTGGAAGGAATGGAATCAGATGATCGGGATGGGTTGGCGCGACAAGGCATTTGGCGCCCGGGTCAAGGTTGACGATTCTGGCAAAGCCGAAATCATCGAAAAAGGTAAAGGTGACAGCACCGGACATCGTTATACTGGCGAATTCACTGTAGTTGTACGCGATGGCGAACATCCGGTCACCAAGGGAATGCCCAAGGAATGGGCTCACCCGCGTGATGAGCTATATGACAATCTTCGCGGCCCCGCGGAAAACCTCAATATTCTGGCCACATCCTATTCCCCGGGCACAAAAACCCACGAACCAATGATTTTTACCATCAGCTATGGGAAAGGCCGTGTCTTCCACACACCCCTCGGTCACGACCTCGGTGCCATGAACTGCGCCGGATTCCAGACAACGGTTGAGCGGGGTACAGAATGGGCCGCCACAGGCAAAGTCACTCAGGACCTTCCCAAGGATTTTCCTGGAGAAAAGGTCTCTATCCGCAAATAGTTTTGGCAAAGATTTTGTCCAAATACCTGGTCCTGAATGGTCTAAACCACAAGGTTCCAAATTTTGTGAATTCGATTAAAGAGCCAATACATGGATCCCGGGTTCAGGATTTTCCTGCGTCCGGGATTTTTCTTTGAAAACCCGGTCGAGTTTGAGCCCTGAGGCGGTAAAATAAGTTGAATTACCCAGTTTTGGCTGGCCCCCACCAACCGCGTTTTTTCGGACAATTCTCGTATGTCCCTTTTGTTTCTTCTGGCTCTTTTTTCTGCGGATCAACAAGCAGCCCCATTGCCCAAGGTGAGTTTCAACCACCAGATTCGCCCACTACTTTCGGATCGTTGTTACACCTGTCATGGTCCGGATGAACGCACTCGCAAAGGTGGTTTGCGTCTTGATGACCGTGAAAGTGCCATAAACTCCGGGG
>CAMBMH010000195.1 GCA_945868575.1 Singulisphaera sp. GP187
TCACCCGTTTTGGTCAACCCAAAAGTTCCATCAATGGCAACCAAATCTCCCAAATCAAGCAAACCAGCTAATTTCCAACCGATTTCCCCTACTTGTTTCTTCCCAAGCATGACCTGGATGCGTCCTGAACTATCCTGAACATCAAGGAAATGCACATTTCCCATGACACGGCGAAGCACAATCCGACCAGCAATTCGGACAACTGGCGGGGCTTCGGGATTGGGCGCGAGTTCACGAACCGAAGCAACGGGCTGATGCCCATCAAGCCTTCCACCCCACGGATCTATGCCAAGAGCCTCGATTGCCTGAAGCTTTTCCAACCTGACGGATTCATGAGTTTCATGGATTTCGGACACAACAGCCTTCACTTTCCAAACAATTAGCAGCCAATCAAATTAACCCGCACCAAAACCCCGGGACGACAATTCACCCCCAAGAGACGCCGGGCTATCAACCTCAAGGAAATATCTTAGTGCCCATTAGGCAAAAGTTTGCTGCTTCTTCAAGGATCGGTATACCATCATCACCCCGGGATTTGCCTTATTCCAAAAACATGGACTTACCCGAAGTTTCCCACCTCCTCCTTTTGCACCTAACATCGAAGGGGCAATCATGAAAATTAACCTGGTCCAAATCAGAAAATCCCTCCATTTGTCATTCGCTTTTTGGGCAAGTGCCGCTCTTGGTGCAGGGTTTGGGTTTCCTCAATTTTCCCATGGCCAAGACCCAATCTTGCAAATTCCCGAAATCCTCGAGTCTCAATCGCCTCTGACACTCCCGCAAGTCAGGGAATCAAAAACACCTAATTTGGATTTTGGAAAAGGCCCAGGTTCATTGTGGATTTGGGGGGAAGATCCAAACAAAAAATATGTGTTAACCAAGGAATTTGAGTCGCTGGGAAATCCCAGGGGAAGTTGCAGATTTACATGCGACAACGAAGTAAAACTATACCTAAATGACAAATTCGTAGGGCAAAGCACGGAATGGGAGCAGCCCATCACTAAAGATGTCACTTCCTTTATAAAACCCGGAAAAAATTTGTTTCGAGCAGAGGTGGCAAACGAAGGTAGCGCCGCTGGATTTGTCCTTAAATTGGTACTATCAAATGGTGCCAGCCAACCTTCCTATGTGGTTTCTGATACTTCCTGGATTGTCTCGGAAAAAGGGAACAAAACAGAAAATCAAAAGCCCAAAGTCATTGGAAAAATTGGGGATGGACCTTGGGGAGATGTATTTGCAAATTCTTCCCTTTCCGGGGGAAATCAGAATTTCCAACTACCTCCAGGATTTCAAATCGAACGCTTATTTTCTGTTCCCAGGGAAACCCACGGGTCGTGGGTCTGTATCTGTTCGGATGACAAAGGACGCCTCATTGCAAGTGACCAGGAAAACAAAGGACTTTTCAGAATAACCCCGGGGGCTCCAAGCTCGAAAGAGCCCACAAAAATCGAAAGACTCCGGGTAGAAATGAGTGGGGCCCAAGGATTGCTTTTCGCATTTGGCAACTTGTATGTTTGCGCTAATGGAGGTCCTGGTAGCGGACTATATCGCTTGCGGGACACCAATGGAGACGATCAGTTTGATGAAGTGACAAAGCTCAAGGAACTTAGAGGAGGCGGTGAGCATGGCCCACATGCCTTGCGTCTATCACCCGATGGGAAAGGAATTCTGGTTTCCTGTGGTAATCACACTTTGCCACCTGAAGGTTTTCAAAAAAGCCTTGTACCCTCCAACTGGAACGAAGATCACCTCCTGCCAAGGCAATGGGATGCAAACGGCCATGCGATGGGAATTCTTGCGCCTGGCGGTTACATTGCCAAAACGGATCCTGATGGAAAAGAATGGGAGATTATTTCGATTGGTTATAGAAATCAGTACGACTTTGGGATCAACCCGGAGGGCGAACTTTTTGTTTATGATGCCGATATGGAATGGGACTTTGGTATGCCGTGGTATCGGCCAACACGGGTAAATCATGCAACCAGTGGAAGCGAATTAGGTTGGCGTAGCGGCACCGGAAAATGGCCTTCCTACTACCCGGATAGTCTACCTGCAATGATTGACATCGGACCCGGTTCCCCTGTGGGAGTTGAGTTTGGGACAGGTGCCAAATTCCCTTCCAAATATCAAAAGGCGCTTTTCATTTGTGATTGGACTTTTGGCACAATGTACGCATTGCATTTGACTCCCAATGGAAGCACATACTCGGCAACCAAGGAAGAATTCGTGTCCAGGGCTCCCCTACCCCTAACCGATGTTGTCATTGGGAAAGATGGGGCGATGTATTTCACGGTGGGTGGCCGAGGAACCCAATCGGAGCTTTACCGAGTTACCTATATTGGAGAGCTTTCCACTCAACTTGTTGACAAAAATATTCGCGATGAAGGTGCGGACCAAAGGGACCTGCGTAGGAAACTCGAGCGGTTTCATGAAAACAAAAAGGCAAGCCAAGCGGAAATTGATTTCATCATTTCCAATCTTGGAAACCAGGACCGCTTTATCCGTTACGCCGCCAGAGTGGCCTTGGAGCATCTACCCGCATCCCAATGGCAGGATACCGTTCTCAAAATTCAAATTCCGATTGCTCAAATTCAGGGAATGATCGCTTTGGCTCATCAAGGCGATAAAGCCTTGAAAAGCCAAACCCTCAAAAATCTCATTGGTTTGAACTCCCAAGACATGGATGAAATGCAACTACTGGAATGGCTAAGGGCCATCCAGCTTGTTTTCATTCGTATGGGCCAGCCTAACGCCGAGGATGCCAGCCTTGCTTTGGCAAAACTTGATCCACAATTTCCAGCAATAAGTGATCTTGTGAATCGGGAATTGATTAACCTCCTGGTATACCTTCAGTCTCCAAAGGTCGCCTCCAAAGCAGCCAAACTCCTTAATGGCCCCGCAAAGACCGCCCGCGATGAATCCATGGATATGCTGCTTGCAAGAAACCGGGGCTATGGTGGGACCATTTCCCAGGTGATGGCAAATCGCCCCGACGCGCAAAAAATCCATTATCTTTTCGCGCTAAGGAATCTAAAGGATTATTGGACAATTGAGGAACGAAAAACCTACTTTACCGCGCTCAACGATGCCAGGACAAAATCAGGCGGGGCAAGCTTTCAGGGTTTTCTAAATAATATCGAAAAAGATGCCTACGAAAACGCAAAGGACACTGACCGCCTTGCGATTGAAGCACTTGGCCTGCGCAAACCTGTCAAGATGAACACTCTGCCCAAACCAGTAGGCCCCGGGAAATCTTGGAGCCTTGGGGAATTGGCAACCCTAACCAGAGAGGGATTCAAAGGGAGGAATTTTGAGAATGGAAAAAGATCTTTTTCATCCGCCCGTTGTATTGTTTGTCACCGCTTCAACGGGGAAGGTGGCGCGACCGGCCCTGACCTAAGCCAGGTCGCAGGTAGGTTTAGCGCCAAAGACCTATCAGAATCCATTGTGGACCCCAACAAGGTTGTCTCGGACCAATATCGCGCTTCAGTAGTGGAAACACATTCAGGCAAATTGATTACCGGAAAAATCGTAAGCGAAACCCCTGGCAACCTTTTGGTCCTTACCGATCCTGAAGACTCAACAAAAGTTGTGAATCTAAAAAAATCGGATGTGGCAGAGGTTAAGCCATCACCGGTTTCCATGATGCCCGCCAAGCTGATCGATTCCTTGAACCAGGAAGAGGTACTCGACCTGCTTGCATACATGCTTTCAAAAGGCGATTCAAAAAGCCCTTACTTCTCAAATTAAGGTATTTCAAACGCCAATATTATAAATAGATTTTTGGACTTACAAAATCCGGGTAACTATCAATTAATTGATAGTTACCCGGATTTATCATTGATTGCTCTTTTCCTGAGCCACCCTTTTGGACTAGTTGACTGGTGAGTAGTCCCTGACTCAAAAATCGCTTCCAAAAGTGCAATCGTTTCAAGGTTGTCCCGACCACCCGAAATTGGAGTAGTATCATTTTCGATCGCCTGCATGAGGTCAATCATGGGCCATTGAAAAGCATCAGGAAACCATGTGTCACTCCATTCGGTACGAATCCATTCCCCTGGGTAATCAAGACAGGAATATTCCAGTGTGCTTGGGGTATGTTTCGGCCACTCAGGCCAGCCAATCGTTCCCCTTGCAACACCACGCGTTCCTTCAAAGCGCCAACGAATTTCACATGATGGGGCGCCACCTTCCTTAACAGGACCAGCCCAAACATCATCCCAACCACTTGCACGAGCCCCACTCTCATATTCAAGGATGTACAGGCTAATCCCATCCACATGGTCAAAAGTGGTTCTGGGATCCTTTCGGAAACTGGCAAAAACCCGATCAGGAGTGCCCAACCAAAATCGAAAAGTATCCAAATGATGAATGCTCATTATCCAGGTTGTGAGCGTTCGCATACCTTTGGCCCAATCCATCCAATGGGGCACTGCCCTCATCTCGATTGTTGCCAGAACCGGTTCGCCAAGGATTCCCTTGTTTAGAATTTGTTTTTGAGCATAAATGGATGGATCAAAACGCATATTTTGATTCACGGCCAGCACTTTCCCTTTCGCCTCACAAAGGCTAACAAGCCTCTCCGCCTCGGCAAACGACAATGCCAAGGGCTTCTGAGCGAGAATCCCCCTTAAATGCGAAGAGGAAACCGCGGCCTCAATCACGGCCGGCTGGATCAACGGAGGAACGGCAATATCCAAAATTTCAGGTTTGGTTTCCGACAAAAGATCCCTGACGGAAGACCCTACCCAGGGGATAGAAAATTTTTCAGCAATGGTCCGGGCTTTTTGCAAATTACGACCAACAAGACCGCAAACCTCGATTCCTGCCTTTTGGTATGCAACCAAATGACACTCCTCCACAATAAAGCCTGTTCCGACAACTCCAACCTGCAGTTTTGGCAATGTTTTTTTTTCAGGGTGGGGAGTTGGAAAGAACTTCATGGGAATTGCTCTTGAGGGAAATGCAGGAAATCAGTGGTTCGACTGCATAAAATTAAATTATGGCAGAATCACCGAATCGGAAGCGACCCATGCTATTACAGGTATTCATTGGTATAACTACCGGCCTTGGCGCAATGTGCCTTGGCATGTTTGTGCTCAAGTGGGCGGCACCGGGCCCCAAGGGATTGGGAATTGCAAATGGCAAGTTAAACCCATGCGAGAACAGCCCCAATTGCGTTTGCTCCGAGGATTCCCGCCCGGCCTTTACTACTGAACGAATTGCAATTACTGAGCCCCCTGACCCGGAAAACATAAGCCGTAAGCTGTCCACCCTTCCCCGTACCACAATTGTCAGATTGGTTCAAGGACCAGCCACGGATACGACTTTGGGGACCATTCCAGCCGGGGCATTTTTGATCCATGCTGAGTCTCGCAGTCTTTTGATTGGTTTTGTAGATGATATCCAAATCGTCTGGATTCCGGGCCTTGATGGGCTGCAAATCCGTTCTTCCTCAAGGGCGGGATATTCTGACCTGGGTGTCAACAAAACCAGGATTTCCCAAATCCGCTCATTATTAAATCAATAACCCAGCTTTCCTTCCTCATCCGGAGTTTCCCCATGGCTGCAAAACGAATCCTTATGCTGGTTGGAGATTACGCGGAAGATTACGAAGTAATGGTACCCTTCCAGGCCCTCCAGATGGTTGGCCACATTGTCCATGCCGTGTGCCCAGGCAAAAAAGCAGGGGATCGATGCCCGCTGGCAATCCATGATTTCGATGGCGATCAAACCTACCTGGAACGCCTAGGACACAAATTCACTTTAAACGCTGATTTCGAAACTGTTCACCCCGACACCTACGATGCCCTGCTTATTCCTGGTGGACGGGCGCCCGAATATTTAAGGCTTAATGCACGGATACTTGAGATAGTCCGGGCCTTTGATCGCGACAAAAAACCTATTGCCGCGGTTTGTCATGGCCCACAAATTCTTGCTGCGGCGGGAATTTTGCGGGGAAAATCCTGTAGCGCATATCCCGCTGTGCTCCCGGAGGTGTCCCTCGCGGGAGGAATTCCATCAGAAATTCCAATCGATGGTGTCCATGTAGATGGCCACCTAATCACCGCGCCTGCATGGCCCGCCCACCCCAAATGGCTGGCGGCCTTCCTTGAAGCACTGGGGACAAAAATAAAATTGTAGCCAGATTTTGTATTTGAATATAATTTGGAAAATATTTATTTATAACAGATCAATTCAGGTCAAATACTACACCTGTTCTGCTCCGCGGGCCTTGAATTACAGACCTGTCCGGGGTATCCAAACAACTTGGGATTTCAGGCCAATGGCCTTTTGGGTTAGCCAAGAAAGTTGCTGCCATGATCGTTGTTATGCGCCCCGGTTGTTCCTCTCCAGTGATTGACCATGTCGTTTCGGAAATTCGCCGTCATGGACTTTCCCCAAACACCATTGTTGGAACCGACAGGACGGTGATAGCTGCGGTGGGAAAGGAGAAAGAGGGGCTACAGGCTTCACTTGAAACATTGGAAGGCGTTGAGAAGGTCTTGGCAATCCTTGCCCCTTACAAAATGGCATCAAAAGAGGGGCACCCCGATCCAACCGTGATTCGGGTAAAGAACTTCGTTTCCGGGGGAGGCCACATAGGAGTAATTGCCGGCCCTTGCTCCGTGGAAGGAAAACAGGAAATCCTGGATGTGGCCCAGGAAATCAAGGAAATTGGAGCAACCGGGCTTCGAGGCGGGGCTTTCAAGCCACGAACCAGCCCTTACAGCTTCCAGGGACTTAAAGAAAAAGGTTTGGAATTCCTTGCAGAGGCCGGAAAGGCCACAGACTTGGCCATTTTCACCGAAGTAATGGCTCCAGAACATGTCAGTATGGTTTCACACTACAGCGATGTTTTGCAAATCGGAGCGCGAAACATGCAAAATTATCCCCTGTTGGAGGCAGCCGGCGCTCAACCCAAACCAGTGCTCCTCAAGCGCGGGCCTTCGGCAACCATGGAAGAATTTCTTTTGGCCGCGGAATATATCCTGAAAATGGGCAACCCTAATGTGTTGCTTTGCGAAAGGGGTA
>CAMBMH010000196.1 GCA_945868575.1 Singulisphaera sp. GP187
TGACAACCATGAGGGGGTAAAGAATGGCAAGCCACAATGTGGATCGGAGTTCGGCCAATGTACGGGCGTGTAGCGTGAGGGTGGCAAGCACTTCGGCCATCCGGCCGGTCCGGATTCCCGAGGCGACGAGTGCCGCGTAGAAAGGCGGCAAACTGGCCGATTCGCCATCAAGTGCCTCAGGCAGGGTCTTTCCAGCCTTGAGGCTTTGGGCGATGTTTTTTGTTACCTGTGCGAGTTTTCCACGACCAAGGTCACGGGAAAGGGCTTCTAATCCCTGGTCAAGGGGAAGTCCCGCCCGGGCCAGGCCGACGATTTCATCATTTAACGCCTGTAGGTCGCTTGTACTGGCCTGGCTCATGCGCCGGTCCCCTGTTCGCTCTGGTTGTGTTGGGACATATTAACAATTTTTGTAATGGAATCCGTTATTAATTGCATCGGTTTTGGACCGAGGACTCTGGTGAGTTCCGCCAGGGTGGTTTCCCCACGGACCAAAGCCCGAAGTCCGGCAGCCCAAAGCTCCGATTCGCCTGATTCCCCACCAATCGCATCCAATTTGGCCGCATCCAAAAGACCATCAAGGTCCGCCCTGGCCAGGATGGCTTTGCGAAGGGCCCCTTTGACCTCAATCCATTCGGCCAGAAGCAGCCGACCGGCAAGCCCCGATTTGTTACACGCATCACAGCCTTTTCCCGAACATGCTATGCAGGTTTTACGGACCAGTCGCTGATTCAAAACGCCACGGATCCCGCTGGTCAGGGCATAGGGCTCGACTCCCATATCGAGCAATCGGGAAAGAACCCCACAAGCCGATCCTGCATGGACCGTGGAAAGGAGCAAATGTCCGGTGAGGGCGGCTTCCATGGCGATTGCGGCGGTTTGGGCATCGCGGATTTCCCCGACCATGACCACCTCCGGATCCTGGCGCAAAAGACTCCGGAGCCCGCGGGCAAAGTCGAACTCGGTGCCTGGTCGGGCCTGGGACTGGGTGATTCCGGCAATTGGACGCTCAATCGGATCTTCAATGGTGAATATATGAATGCCGCCCCGATGCGCGACCTTGATCGATTCCAGTGCCGCATAGAGGGTTGTCGTTTTGCCACTGCCACCCGGGCCCGTCAAAAGTACCGCACCCTGCCGACCCGAAAGAAGGCTTTGAAGACGCTCAAGCGTCTCAGGTTCAAAACCGAGCTGGTCAAGTCGCAAATCCGATGCGTCGCGTCCAAAAAAACGGATGGCGACCTTTTCACCATGGAGCGTCGGGAAGGTACTCAGTCGGCCCTCAATCACCCGGAGCGCCTCTTCGTGGCGGGTGGCCGATCCTGCTGGATTCGCGCGGGGAAAATCACGCAGTTCCAAACGCCCTTCCTGCGGAATATCGGTTCGGTAGGTGAGAAGTTCGGCAAGGACTTTTAGCCTTGCGACAACATTCGGGCCAAGCGAGGAGGGAAAGTTGCCCTGGAGGCAGAGGATCCCATCGAGGCGAAACCGGACCTCCCATCGATCGGGACTTGGATCGAGATGGATATCAGAGGCATTAAGCGAGAGCGCTTTTTGAATCAGTTCTTCGACAAGTCCCACGGGTTCCGTGGAGGAAAACAGCAAACACGATCCCGACGAAATACCTTCAGTTATGGCCATTTTTTGCGAGCGGTTTCCAGCGCTTTCGGTTCGATCTTTGCCGAGAACAACCATGAAAGGGCCCTTTTATAGCTGGGCGGGAAAATCATCAGGACATGATGTGTATTATTATATTGGAACACCTTCTGCATTGTAAAGTGTTATCCGGGTCGATTACCTTCCGATTTTCCCGATTAACGGATTTGGATTTTGGGTGAGTCCCGTCCGTCAGACAACTACTGGCCTGTGACAACACTGGATCAGTGATCACCCGGTCTTGCATTGGGATTCTTTGCGGATTCGCTAGTGAAAGCGGCGGGCACCTAGCATACCTGAGCCGGGGCCTTAGGATAACTTTTTGCCCCACACTTAAAAACCTTGGGATTCGGGCCGGGATGCGCTACTCGAAAGTCTATCTCGAATCATTCGGCTACCATTTGCCGCACCAAGTCGTTACCACAGCAGAACTTGAGGAGCGACTTCTGCCCCTTTACAAGGAGCTTCATGTTCCACCGGGACAGTTGGAGGCAATGACAGGGATTACGGAGCGCCGCTTTTGGGAACCGGGTTATTCGGTCACCCAGGGAGCCCTTGAAGCGGCAAAAAAGGCCTTGGCCAAAACCAATGTCAAGCCTGAGGAAATCGAGGTGGTGATTTACGCCGCCGTCTGTCGCGAAAACTTCGAACCCGCTTCCGCTTGCCATGTCGCCGCTGGCTTGGGTGTAAGTCCCAACGCTTCCGTATTTGATCTTTCCAACGCTTGCCTGGGTGTGCTTAACGGCATTATCGATATCGCCAACCGGATTGAATTGGGTCAGATTCGCGCGGGGCTGGTTGTATCCTGCGAGACTTCCCGCGAAATCATCGACACAATGATCGAGCGTATGTTGGCCGACCGGAACATGGAAACTTTCAAATCGTCACTTGCCACACTCACGGGTGGATCCGGGGCGGTCGCCGTTTTGGTCACCGACGGCAGCTTTGGCAAGGATTACAGACGAAAACTTGTTGGCGGTACCACCCAAGCCGCTCCCCAACACCATGGACTTTGCAAATGGGGTATGGCGCCTGCGGCATTTGATTTTGCCGCAACCGCACCTGCCGCAGCAATGGGCCATATGCTCAATCTTGCCCGCCAATTCATGTCGACAGACTCGGTTTCTGTGCTAAAGCATGGCGTGGATCTTGGCCTTCGCACCTGGCGTAACTTTTTGCACAAATTTGGCTGGGCCAGCGATCTGATCGACAAGGTTATCTGTCACCAGGTTGGCACGCCCCACCGTGACACCGTCCTCAAGGCGCTTGGCATAGATCGCGCCAAGGATTATTCCACCTATCCCTATCTTGGAAATATTGGCACGGTCTCGTTGCCTTTGACTGCCGCGCTAGCCGAAGAGCGCGGGTTCCTGAAACCCGGCGATCGGGTTGGTTTTTTGGGCATAGGCAGTGGTCTGAATTGTCTGATGCTTGGCATCGACTGGTGAGGTCGCTGTGAACGATACTCCTTCCGCGGCCAATCCGCCAAAAGCCCACCCCCTCATTTCCGCGACGCCCAAGTCATTTTCACGCCATGGCACCACCATGGCTTGGTATGAATCGGGATCAGGTCACCCCGTGATTTGCCTCCACGGCAATCCGAGTTGGTCGGTTCTTTTTCGTCCGCTGTTCAAGGGGTTGGGCGAAGGATTTCGGGTGATCTCGGTGGATCAACTCGGTTGCGGCCAATCGGGAACCCCCGAGGGGGACTATGGCTGGAGGCTCATCGACCGGATAAACGATTTTGGGGCATTCATCGACCATGTCGCTCCCGGGCAAAAAGTATCGCTTGTCGCCCACGATTGGGGTGGAATGGTCGCGACATCGTGGGCGGTTCGCCATCCCGACCGTATTGCATCGATGACGCTGATGAACACTGCGGCCTTTCGACTTCCTCCGGGCAAGATTTTGCCTCGCACCATAGACTGGTGTCGCGCGCCTTTTATCGGGCCGATCCTGACTCGGGGACTAAATGGATTTCTCAAGGGGGCGGTTCTCTACTGCACCACCAAACCCTTGAGTTCCGAGGTTGCACGGGCTTATCTTGCCCCCCATCACGACTGGGCCAGCCGTCGTTCGATCATGGAATTTGTTCGCGATATTCCTCTGAGTCCCGATCACCCTTCCTGGGGAACTCTCCTGGAAACGGAATGTCAACTCAATTTCCTTCGGGATAAGCCGATTCTACTCCCCTGGGGCCTTCGTGACTTTGTCTTTGATGCTGACTACCTGGCAGAGTTTCAAAGGCGTTTTCCCTCCGCCAAGGGTGTTCCTTTCCCTGAGGCTGGTCATTGGCTGCTTGAGGATGAATCCGAAGCGGTCACCAGGGAAATCCGGCAGTTTCTCCAGAAATCGGTATCAGGATCCCAAACATGAGTCCTGTGGGCCGGGAAGGGAACATTGTCGCCGCCCTGGAGAACCAGGCCCGGACCCAGCCAGCCTTTCCTGCTCTTGTCGAACCAAAAATCCCCGGGTTAAGGCGAACCGAGCGATCCGTTACTTTTTCCGAGCTATTTGATCATTCCACAGTTTTGGCCAAGGGCTTGGCGCAACATGGTTTTGCTCCAGGCGACCGGGTGGCGGTATTTGTCCCCCCTTCGATCGAGTCGTTCGCGCTGATCTTTGGTCTTTTTCGGTTGGGTGCCACACCTGTAATGATTGATCCCGGCCTTGGGATTCGGGGAATGGGCCATTGTCTGGAACAGGCAAGACCCTCGGGATTTTTAGGGATCGCCAAGGCCCAGGTAGCCAGGCTCCTTTTTGGATGGGGAAAATCGACCATCCAGCGTTCCGTTCAGGTAGGCCCAAGCGTGCCCTGGGCTGGTGTCGGGTATAAGGAAATTTTTCGTGCTGGTGCCAGGGAACGGAATGCTGATCTGCCCACAGCAGGATACTCGGGATCCCATTCATCTCCGGCAGCGATTCTTTTTACATCCGGATCAACCGGCCCGGCCAAGGGTGTTGTTTACTCCCATTCCCATTTTTTCTCCCAACTTCGTCTTTTGGGTGGGCATTTTCAATTGGGCCCTGGGGATATTGACATCCCCACCTTTCCCCTTTTTGGACTTTTTGGGCCAGCCCTTGGCATGCGCGAAGTGATTCCTGTGATGGATTTCACACGGCCCGCGCAGGTCGATCCAACCATGCTTACCGATCTGGTGAAAAACCACAAGGCTACAAGCCTTTTCGGTTCCCCGGCTTTATTAAGGCGCCTTTGTTCGTTTTCGGTTCCCCGGGGTTTGCGTCTGGAAACCCTTGGTCGAATCGTTTCTGCCGGGGCGCCTGTGCCTTTTGATGTGGTTGCACGGGTAAAGACACTGCTCTCCGCAGGGGCCGATGTCCACACCCCCTATGGCGCGACCGAAGCGCTTCCGGTGGCCTCCATTTCCGGTTCGGAAATATTGGGAGGGACCCGCGAGGGGACCGAGCAGGGGCTGGGAGTTTGTGTGGGTCGGCCCATGAGCGAAATGGAAGTGCGCATTTTGAAGATCTCTGATGAGCCCATGGCCACCTTTGGAGAAAAGGACCTGGCATGGCCCCGTGAGGTGGGAGAGATCGCCGTCGCGGGTCCCGTGGTTACCCGTGAATATTTCGGACGGCCCGATTTGACCGCATTGCATAAAACCATCGGGCCCGATGGGAGGATGTATCACCGGATGGGTGACCTTGGCCATGTGGATGGTCGTGGTCGCCTTTGGATGTGTGGCCGAAAATCGCAACGGGTCGAAACCGCACAGGGGCCCCTTTACACCGAATCGGTCGAGGGGATTTTTACAGGTTTGGAAGGGGTGAGGCGCACGGCGCTTGTGGGGTTGGGAACTTCGGGCGCCAAGAAACCTGTACTTTGGGTGGAACCTGAGGAAAATATACCTTGGGAGGGGCTATTGCCCCGGATCCGCAATCGGGCCCAGGGGCATCCGATGTCGGCGCGAATCACAACTTTCCTGTACGAGCCTGCTTTTCCGGTAGATATACGCCATAATTCCAAGATCCAGCGAGAGGTACTGGCCAAAAGGGCCGGAAAGCTTGTGTCATGAGGATATTGGTCACCGGGGGAAATGGGTTTCTTGGGCGGGCCATTGTGCGTCGTCTTGTGAAACTTGGCCATTCCATAACCACCCTGGCTCGCCATGCCAATCTGGAACTTTCGTCCCTGGGTGTCGAACAGGTTTTGGGAAGCATTTCTGATCCCAAGTTCGCCCATCTTGCGCTTGATAACAAGGATGCGGTCATCCATGCCGCTGCCAAAGCCGGAGTATGGGGCAGCAAGTCCGAATACGAAGAAACAAATGTCAAAGGGACGCAGATCATTCTTCAGGCGGCCATCGACCACAAGGTGGCCCGTTTTGTTTACACCAGTTCCCCAAGCGTAGTATTTGATGGGCACGATGCGCCCAATCTTTCCGAGGAACAAGCAAAGTATCCTTCCACCTACCTGACCGACTACAGCCGGACCAAAGCGATCGCCGAGCGCGAGGTTTTGGAAGCCAACGGGAAGGGGATCTCAACGGTCGCGCTGCGTCCCCACCTGATCTGGGGGCCCGGAGATCCCCATCTGTTGCCTCGTCTTTGGGGGCGCGCGATTGCGGGGAAACTTCGGTTGATTGGTCCGGGAACCAATCAAATTGACACTACTCATGTCGAAAATGCCGCATTGGCCCATGTCCTCGCCGTGGAACAACTTGGTCCGGGATCGGTTTGTGCCGGGAAAGCCTATTTCGTCACCAATGGCGAACCGTTGGCCATACGAGACCTTTTCTCGTGCTTCCTTGAGGCGGCCGGGATCGATCCCAAAATTCCTTCGGTGTCCCCGACGGTGGCCCGTGTGGTTGCTTATGTGAGCGAGCGGTGGGCCAGATTAACGGGGCAAAAATCCGAGCCTCTGCTGACCCGGTTTGTGGTGGATCAGCTTGCTTCGGAGCACTGGTTTTGCCTGGATAGAATCCGCAAGGATTTGGGTTATGAGCCTGTGATCAACACGGAAAAGGGCTTGCAAGGGTTGACCCAGTGGCTCCACTCTGTCAAGGAGTCTGAGTCGTCCAGCGCCCTTTCCGTGGGTTCGTGAAAACCACCTTTGTTTTGTTATAAAAAAATATATAAATTTTTTATTTGATATTTCATTTTGCTTTATTTAATAGCTCCTTTTCTTTAAGAAAATCTAATTGCGCATCTGCTTTATTTCCTATATCTTCAAGAGCCTTTCCTCTTAGTTGGTAGTAATAAGGAATCTGATCGTTTATATTGATTGCTGTTGTACAGTCATCAATTGCATTTTTAAATTGATTTAAATTTGCATATGCAGAAGCACGGTTTGCATATGCCTCATGATTGGCCGTGTCTAAGTTAATTGCCTTGGTGTAATCACTTATTTATTTAT
>CAMBMH010000197.1 GCA_945868575.1 Singulisphaera sp. GP187
TCAAATACCCGGCGAACATCACCAAAGCGTTTCAGCGAAAGGGCAATAAAGACCTGTTCAATCTGATGTTCTCTCATCAATCGGGGAAGGTCGTCAATGCCACCCAAAATGGGAAGGTCAGAGTTGAGCGGATTTTGCTCATCAACAAAACCCAGCACATTTAAACCGAGCCATTTGCTTTTGGAGAGTGCACGATGGGTTCGGCGGGCTTCGCGACCTGATCCAACAATCACGCATCCGGAAAGGTCATATCCAGCTTGCCGCAAACGGCGAAGAACCGACCAAGTGGTTCGCCTGGCCATAAAAACCAGAAAAATTTCAAGAAGGGCAAAAATTGCCAAGGCAAGCCGCGGTTCGTACCTGTCCCTAGTAAGAAAAATGGTCGCTAGTACCAAAAGGAGAAGCAGGAGAGAACCCTGAATAATCCCCCACAGTTCCTCACGGAATCGCCTAAGTCTTGTAATTCGATACTGCCCGGTCCAGTAGAAGGAAGCGGCCCCAAGGAGCATAACAATGGGGATATCGGTTAAGCAGTCTCGAAAAGGGGGCACATCCTGGACTAAATCAAACCATCCGCTCCGGAATCGAATCAAATAAGCCGAGACCCAAGCGACTGCGGTGAAAATCAGGTCAAGCAGAAGAAATATGAGTCCTAATGACTGACTGATTCGGCGAACCATGGCGTCCCTGCCCCGGATTTAGTTTGTGGACAACATAACCGCTTTTGGTGTTTGGGGTCTACGGATCTTTTGGGGAGGAATGGCCAATAATTTTGTTGTCATTCTGGACATCAACCGGGTCGGATGTAATGATAATTGTGACGATTTACTTTTGAACTGAGGTTGTGCCATGCCGCATGTGATCACCGAGCCCTGTAAGGACTGCAAATACACCGACTGCGTGGTGGAATGCCCCGTCGAGTGTTTTTATCAAGATGACAATATGCTGGTCATTGATCCCAATGATTGCATTGACTGCGGCGCATGCGTTCCAGCCTGCCCTGTAGAAGCAATTTTTTCCGAGTCAACCGTTCCGGCTCAATGGTCAAGCTACATCGAGCTGAATGCGGAAAAGGCAACCGCTCTTAAGTCGTCTGGCAAGCACATCACCAAAAAGCAGGATCCCTTGAAGGGTTCCGGCTGTAAAGGTTAATTTTGGCTATTTAATGATATTTGATTTTACGGGCCTGGGTTTCCGGGCCCGTTTCTATTTGGGGTGCGAATTGTGAAGACCGGCATCCTCCTGATCCAGCTTGGTACGCCCGATGCACCTGAAACCGCTCCGGTTAGGCGTTATCTCAAACAGTTTTTAAGTGATAAGCGGGTTGTTGATCTGAACCGGCTTTTGTGGATCCCAATCCTTCGCATCATACTTGCCTTTAGGCCGTCCAAATCGGCTGAAAAATATCGTAGAATCTGGGATCCCGTGACCGGATCTCCCCTCAAACACTTCACAATTCGCCAAATGGAAGCCATGAGGGAGCGTTTTCCCGAATTGGTGGTCGAATACGGAATGCAATATGGCAATCCCGCAGCAGGAGAAGTGGTTGATCGAATGATTCGTAAGGGTGTCGAGCGTCTTATAGTGATGCCGATGTATCCCCAATATTCCATGACAACCACGGCGGCCGCCACCGATGTTTTGTTTCGTGAGCTTCTGAAACAGGTAAGGGTCCCCGCCATCCGGGTTGTTCCACCCTATTACGAAAACCCTGCCTACATCTCTGCCATTGCATCGATCATGAATGAAGATTTGGCGAAACTAACCTGGACCCCGGAACACTTTTTAATCAGTTTTCATGGAATTCCCAAGCGTTATTGCCAAAAACTCAAGGACCCTTACGCAACACATGTAAAGGCCACAACCAGGGCTCTGGTGAAGAAAATGGGCTGGGAGCGGTCCCAATGGACCCAGGCATTTCAATCCTTGTTTGGCAGGGAAGTATGGCTGAAGCCTTATACCGACGACATGCTTGAGGAACTGGCCCACAAAGGTGTAAAAAAGGTTTATGCGTTGACACCCGGATTCACGGCAGATTGCCTGGAAACCGTTGATGAAATTGCGCACGAATCACTTGAAGTGTTCCAGGAGGCGGGAGGAGAGACCCTACACCTTTGCCCTGGACTAAATGATCACCCTGCGTGGCTCGATGCGATGGAAACGATTTTGCGTGAGGAAGGGCAGGGGTGGCTCTAGCCACAAATCCACCCTCTGTGAAAACAAAAATTTCCTGAAAACTGTAAGATTTTCAGGAAAATTAAGATGTTATCTGTTCCCCACCAGCCGCCCAGCTTATCGCTGTTCGATTTGCAAAATCGCGTTAGAGGCGGCCAAGCGGGTTTCTGTGTCTGGATCTCGCAGATTGCGCCTAAGTGTTGGAAGGGCTGCTTCTGCGGCACTTCCGAATCGGCCAAGTGTCACTGCGCATTGGATCCGGACTTTTGGATTTTCATGTTCCATATTTTCAGCAATTGCAGGAATGATCGGCTTGCAAGCATAGCCAATAGCTTCGGCGGTTTGCATGGCGGCAATACGGAAATCCGCATCTCCATGGGAGATTTCCATACCGAGGTCCTGAACCACAGGTGCTGCCTGGGGGCCGAATGATTTAATGGCTTTTGCTGCCGCGATTCGAACTTCCAGATCATCGGATCTTAATCGTGCGACGAGGGCTGGCAGCGCAATTTCAGGGAAGGTCCCCGTTTGTCCAAGGCTCCTTACGCAAATCCACCGGACAATCATATTGGGATCGTTTATTGCTGTTTTGGCAATAATCTCAACCGTTCGATTTTTGGGCCCTTGAGTTCCCCGGAATCGCCAATCCGGTTGGCCGCCGACAAACTCAAAAGCCTGTGCTGCAGCTTTTCTGATGATTGGATTTGGGTCAGTAAAGCCTTTCACAACCAGCGTAGCCACCTCATCCGTTTCCGGTCCAGGGGGTAAAGGATCCACCGATAATTGGGTTGGGGCGTTCTTCCTAAGCGCGTTGGCCACCGCATATTCAACGGTCCAAAGTTTTCGACGAATGACCACGCAATCTTCGATAATGTCCAGACATTCCAATCGGGTTTCGAGGTCGGATTCTGCCCGGATGGAGTGTTGTGCCAAAGGCAGGCTTGCTTTTTGCATTGCCTTGATCACGGGTTCAATTTGGCGGATTTGGTCCCTGATAACATCGACCCTTTCCGCCAGCATATCTGGTCCCAGCGATTCCGCCTCTCGCACCGGGATCATAAAATCGATGTCGAGAAATGTATCACTTACGGCCTGAACTGCGGAGGCTGCCAACTCACGAACGAGTTTGTCGGGATCTTTCAGGGCCTCAACCGCAACCTCGATCAAAATCGGGGAAACGGCCAGGAACTCCCGCCGGACCTCATTAAGTTTTTCGTCCTGGCTGGAAGCGGAAGCCTGCAAAAGCAGACTGATCATTTTTGAACGGACTTTCAAAGCTTCAGCTGCATGACGACGGACCAAAATCTGTTCGGCGTCGGGACCACTTTTGAGAAGGGTTCTAGTCAGCTTGGCAAAAATTACCGGATCGGATTCGATCTTGGCCAAGGCAAGGAGTGCCGAGTGTTGTGCCAAGCCCTGTTTGAGCGCTGTGGCCAGAAGATCTTCCTGGAGATCCGCCATGATTTTTCTGAGCATTCGGGCTCGGGGCAGCATTCGGTCAGTAGCGGAGGCATCCGTGAGAATTCCAAACGCCGCGGAATCCCCAATTTGTTTTGCCGCGGCCCGCTTAAGGTTGTCGTCAGATCCCTTAAGTATTTCCCGGTATTTGGTCTTCAGTCTTAAGATCAAAGCCCGGCGGGCATCATCATTTGCGGCAAGGACCTTTTCCGATTCCACCAGTTGCCTTTGCCACTCAGGCAAAAGGAGCATCTGATTCAGGTCCCCAATCGAAGATGTTAATTGGATAATGCTCATCAGCTTCTCTGGTCGCTGGGGATCCTCCCTGTTTGAGAAGACCCGGCTGAATTGAGCGGGAATGTCAGCTTTTAACGGTTGTGCCTGAATTGTTCCGGGCGAACATACCATTGCCCCGGGTAAAGCACCCCCGATAAACGCGACTGAACTAACCCATTTGGCCCCAAAAAAGGATAATGGCAAGTATTTTGATCTGATAGGACGGTTCATCACGACGGGCCCCCCCGGAATTCACAACAATACCAACCAATCATCCTAGATGGGTGGGCGTTGCGCAAATAATTCGATTTGATCGAATGATCTGGAAATAGGCGGCCGTAGGGGTCAGGAAGGCTAAGACGGGGTGGAAAATACTAATTTCCATGCGATAAACGCCGCGACAAGAAATCCAAAGATCATCAACGCCCCATAACCGATTAGTTTCCATGAGGGCTTTGATGGTTTTTCGCCAATCATTTCTGTCGATAAAGTCTCTTTCAATTCCTCAAGCACACTTTGGCCGCTTGGGCTCCTGGACTCGGTGTACATTTCCTCCAAAATACCGGGTTTGGGATTGATGGATACTTTCGGAATTGTGGTCCGACTGGAACCGAAAAAGGTTTCCGGGTCCATTTCCAGGATACTGCTTGACGGTGATTTTGATTTTGAGGGCGTTGGAACTTGTGATTTGGTTTTATTTCCTTCCGATGGTTCACGCACCCGGGAGTATTCGGTTTCAGAAGGAGAAGTCGTAGACAATAGGGTCGGGGCAGCAAATGCCTCGGGAGGGGCTCCGGAGTCTGGAGATTCCAGGTTAGCCTCTAAGGTGGACACTATTTCCAGCCCGGGTTTTGAAGGGATCGGAGGAATGAAATCCTGGGATATTGGAGGGGGGGAGCTGGTTTCCGCGTTTTGTTGGGGATGAGGCAGGATATCCTCGGGAACCCGGATGCTTGCCCCACAAACCGGACAGTCAATACTTTGGCCGCCCTTGCGACGGGCGATGCTAAGGAGCTTGTTGCAGGTCGTACAACGGAAATGAATAGGCATACAATTATCCAAAGGGCGTTTGTGCAACAGAATCCGTCAACATCCAATATCGTGAAGCCGATTCAGTTCCTGTACCGGTCTGCTAGAATTGAGCAAGGGTAAAATCCGCTCCGCCGGGAAATCCTCACAATCGTCAAAGTCAGGACGGTGCCTTATTTCGCACTTACAAATGCTGCGCACCATTAAAACAGTCGGCTTCCTTGTTTTGGCGGTGACCCTTTTGGTCTCTGGGGCTTCGGGGGATGTAGTCATCCTTAAAGATGGCCATGTCCTTGAAGGAAGGGTAAGGAGGGAAAGCGTCACGGAGTTCGACTCAACATCCAAGGAGGCTTTTCTGCTGCCAAAAGGCTTTTTTATGGTGGAAACCCTGACCAAAAGAATTATTTTCAGCGCCAACAATGTTCGTTCAACCGAAAAGAAAAATCTTCCCGCCGAAGAGGCATACAACAATTCGCGAACCGTTCACATTCCTCAACCAAGACCATTGCCTCCCGTTGGGGGAATAGCGGACCCGGGGCATTGGGATGCCAAATGGGACCGGGACCTGAAATTTTTTGTTCCCAACCTTGGAACGGTCCCTGTTCGCCAACACATGCAGTTTTTGGGATCGCGGCATATCCAGGTTTTTGCGACCAAAACATTCGCCTGGGGAAGCAGTTACCTAACCACTGAATTAGACAAAAAGACCATCGACGAGCTTATCGCAACCCATCCAGATTCCCTTAAAAGCTACGACCCTGGCAGCCCGCAGAGTTTCAATCGCCATCAAAAAAACGCTCTATTTTATCTGCAGGCCGGGATGTTTGAGGGAGCCATTGAAAAAGTAGGCGATGCACTCAAAGAGTTTGAGGGAAATAAGGATCTAACAGGAAAATTGCAGGAAATCCGCAAGAAAGCCCTCGAGGAAATCCAACACGAGAAAGTGGTCCTGGCCCGGGATCTGGTCGGGGAGGGTTATGTTGCAGCAACACCGGCTTTGTTGGGTAGTGTTGTGGAAAACCAATGCGCCGAGGCCGATCTCGTCGAACTTCGGTCGATAAAGGCCAAAGTGGAAAAGGAACGAGACCTCCAAAAGGAAATTCGTGAGGCATTGGCGGATATTATTCCCAAAGAAAATGCTTCTCAAACCCCTCTTTTGGACAAGAATATTTTGGAAAGGATTCAAAAGCTGCAAACAGCGGCTGACAACCCAAAGTTCGAGCCGTTTTTAAGCCAATACCGTCAGTGGAAAAAGAAGGAAAAAAAAGACGATAATATTAATCAGGATAAATTGGCAGCGTTGGC
Source organism: Singulisphaera sp. GP187 (assembly GCA_945868575.1). GTDB lineage: Bacteria > Planctomycetota > Planctomycetia > Gemmatales > Gemmataceae > SYLG01. The sequence goes on from CAMBMH010000197.1 coordinate 6,244, forward strand.
GGTTTCAGGATGGCTGGCGGGAGCGTCGGGAGCTGACCCAAATCCCAGGCAGGCCAAACGCCTTTGGAGTCTCCGCGAACAGCTTTATAAGGTTTTGGAAGATATCAGCCAAACCAGGTCTCCCGAGTCAGTTCGCGAACTCGTCAAGCGATTTCCGGAACCAACGACCGTGGATGATGTTGGTGTGCTTTTGGGTACACTGGGCCCCCAAAATCCTGACCCAAGCCCTCCGCTATTTCCCGAGTCACCAACCAAACGAATTTTTCCCAGCACCCACGGACTTCCTGGGGGTACCTACTTGGTTCAGGTTCCGCCCCATTATGACCCATCGATTCAAACCCCACTCTTGATTGTGCTTCATGCCGCCGGCGAAAATCCCTCTGATGCCATGCTCCGGTGGCGGGACCATGCGGCAAAAGAGGGGTATATTTTGGCGGCCCCCACATGGAACGAACAGGCTACCCAGCCTGCCTACCAGTTTTCGGTCAAGGAGCATGAAATCCTCCTTGCCTCACTCAGGGATCTTCGTTCACGATACCAGGTTGATTCAGATCGTGTTTTTCTGACTGGTCATTATCAAGGCGGGCAAATGGCTTTTGATGTGGGTCTTTCGCATCCCGATCTGTTTGCGGGAGTTATCCCGGTTTCTGCATCACCGAAATATTACCCGGAAAAGTATTGGCGCAACGGGGTTTATCTTCCATTTTATGTCGTTTCTGGGGACCGGATTGGCGAGATTCATGGACAACTCAAGGATC
>CAMBMH010000198.1 GCA_945868575.1 Singulisphaera sp. GP187
CATGCTGTAACCCTTGGACATGGTTGTGGTTTCCACACCAACATCCTTTGCCCCGGGAACGCTCAGAAAACTCGGTGCAAAGTAATCATCAAAGCATACATCCCCGTATGCAAAGTCGTGGATAATCATGAAACCGTGCCTTTTCGCCAAAGCCACGACATCAACAAAAAACGATTTTTCGACAACGGTGGTGGACGGATTGTGGGGATAGTTCAGAATCACTACCTTTGGTTTCGGATAAAGGTGTTCCGCCATGTGGGCAATGTTGGAGAGGAATTGGTCAGGCTTTGTCGCATCCAGGCTGATCACATTACCGGATGCAAGCATTACCGAATAAACATGAATGGGAAAACTTGGTGCGGGAACGATGGCAGTGTCGCCTGGTCCCATTAGGGCGAGGCACATATGGCTGAAAACTTCCTTGGAACCCAAGCCGGCAATAATTTCGGTATCACAATCAAGCTTTACGCCATGTCGACGCTCATAACGCAAAGCAACTTCTCTTCGAAGGTTTCGAAGTCCATTGGCAACGGAATAGCCATGGTTTCTTTCATCCCTGGCGGATTCGATTAGCTTTTCAACAACTTGGGGTGGGGGAACATCACTTGGATTGCCCATACCCAGATCAATCACATCAATTCCAGCCCGACGCTTTTGGTATTTCAGTGCGTTGATTTTTCCAAACAAATAGGGGGGAAGCCTTTTTACACGGTCAGCTACCTGGATCTTGAACGGCGTTTGTGGAGTGTTTGGTTCAGATTGCATGGCGAAATATAAGCCCTTTGTTTCCTTAAAATACTGCCTGGTTCAATTAGGCTAGTCTACCCGGAATTCTCGGTAAACGCGATAGGCTTCCCCATGGAATTCCGTTGGAACGGCGCTTGAAAAACAGAATGCGATGCAAAATGATAAGGCAAAGTGCATAATATTTCCTGAACACAAGGAGTAATTGCATGACCACACGCGGCGGGGATTCGGGCACCGGTTATTGTCCGCTGACCGAAAATGACAATCAGTGGCCCAGCGTCCGCCAATTTAATGTCTTTTTGGCCAACCGTATGGGTGGCTTATTAAGTGTTGTCAGGCGATTCGAAATTTCCGAAGTAAAAATCGTTTCCCTAATGGTAATCGATTCGGCAGATTGCGCCATCATTCGCATTGTTTTAAGCGAACCGGAACGGGCTCGAGAGATTTTCAGCCAAGCTAACCTCCCAATCACCGAAAGTGACCTTTTGGTGGTCCGACTTCCCGACAACAATCAACCACTTTTGGGTATTTTCAAGGAATTGCTTCAGGCGGAAGTGAATATCAATTACGCCTATCCGCTTATGGTTGGGCCTAAGGGGAATGCGGCATTGGCCCTTCATGTTGAGGACCTGGAGTTAGCAGCCAAGACCCTGAATCGAGCGGGATTTGATCTTTACACCGAAAATGACCTCGAATCGGGAGACCATTTAGCCTGAAAACTGGAATGTTTAAAACGAAAGGGCGGCGATTTCCCATTCAAGAAACCGACGGGCGGTTTGTTTAGCGGTTGGCCTTTGGTCAGGGTCAGGGTGACAAAGGCTTTGGCAATGGACCCCAACTTTATTCCATAACTTGGCCGCTTTACCCTCCAGCAAAGAAGGATTTGGGACCACATTTCGCAAACCGGCACTGATGGACGCCCCCAAAGCATATAAATCCGCTGATTTATGCCATTTATAGTTACCCGGTTTTGCCTCGGGGGCCATAAAACCAGGAGAATACAAGGGCCCCAAAAATGCGTTACCAACAGGTTGGGCCATTGCAAAATCGATCAGGTAGGCCTTGGAATTGTAAATTTGGCAATTTTCCGGCCTGATATCTGCGTGCACAAACCCCTGAAGGTGAATCTTTGCAATCGTTTCCGCGAGTTCCCTAACGTGACCCAACCAAAAAATCAAATCGGTTTCGCGACCTATTTGCAGGAGATTTTGGAATCGCTTCCAAGGAAAAACCAAATAGGGAATTTCTGCATTGGTTGACTGGGTGATTGGTTTAAGAATTCCCCTGGACCGAATGGAGGAAAGGACAAAGGCCTCGTTCTGAATCAATTCCCGTCCGGTAACATCCGGAAACAGGCATCCCTTCCAAAAAACGATTTGGGAAACATCTTCCGACAAGGCCTTGAACGAATGAATGGCCCCTGAGACCTGAACAGGCTCGAGCACTTGAAATGAACCAGGGAGCAATCGGTTTTCTGGATTCATGGGGGGTTAGCGAATGATTGGCGTGGGCCTATCTCCTTCTAATGACACCAGTTTTACCATCAAAGCTCCCTCAAACGCCATAGAGGGCTAAAACTAAATGAAATCCAAGGACGCTAAAACGGTTTACTGCATTGCAACCCTTGATACAAAAGGTCCCGATGCGGAATTCGTAACCCATTTGATCCGGGGATGGGGCCATCATGTGGTTCTTTTGGATGTGGGAACCCAAAGCCTTCCCACAGTTAAGCCAGACCAGGGGCGGGAAACCCTTTTAAACCCGGCCAAAATCACGAATTTGTCACGGGCTGAGGCCATTGACCAAATGTCTGCGGCTTTGAAGGCCTTTCTTAAATCCGAATCCGCAGCAGGTAAACTTGCGGGTGTAATTGGAATGGGTGGAACCGGGGGAACAGCATTGATCTGCCCAGCCCTGCGTGCACTCCCGATCGGTTTACCCAAGGTTATGATTTCCACAGTGGCCAGTGGTGACACCAGGCCCCATGTGGGAACCAGCGATATTTTCATGGTCTACCCGGTGGTTGATGTTGCCGGCCTTAACCATGTTTCCAAAACCGTTTACGCCCAGGCGGCAGGGGCGCTGGCGGGAATGATAGAACACAACTCACCTGTGGAAGTTCGGGGAAAAAAAACCGTCGGTATCACCATGTTTGGAGTTACCACCCCGTGTGTGACAAAGATCAAGGACCTGCTGGAGTTGGAGGGCTGGGAAGTTTTCACATTTCACGCCACAGGGTCGGGCGGCAGAGCGATGGAATCACTGGTTGCTTCCGGTTTGCTTTCAGGGGTGATTGATTTGACTACCACCGAGGTGGCCGATGAAATTGTTGGTGGAATTTTCCCGGCGGGACCAGACAGGATGGATGGGATACTGGAATCGGGTATCCCTTATGTGATAAGTGCAGGCGCGATGGATATGGTCAATTTCGGCGCAATCGATTCCGTCCCTTCAAAGTACCAAAACCGCAATCTTTACAAACACAACTCACAGATCACGCTGATGCGGACCACCCCCATGGAAAATACTTTGGCAGGGGAATGGATCGCAAAAAAACTAGCATTTGCAAAAGGCCCCTGGCGGGTGATTTTGCCTGAGGGTGGAGTTTCTTCACTGGATGCTCCAGGAAAACCGTTTAAAGACAAGGAAGCTGATGAAGCTTTTTTCAAAGCTTTGGAAGGCGGGTTGGGGAAGGCGCCAGATCGGGTGATCCGGGACCCACGACACATCAATGAAAATGGTTTTGCACAGGCGGTGAAAGATTTGTTTTTAAGCTTGGTGGAAATGAAAACTAAGGAGAACGTGTAATGGATCGAAAGGAAATTCTTGAACGGCTTAGGTCAAAAAGGCAGGCCGGGATCCCGATTATTGGAGGTGGAGCAGGCACTGGGCTGAGCGCCAAGTGTGAGGAGGCAGCCGGAATTGATTTGATTGTGATTTATAATTCCGGCAGATTCCGAATGGCGGGCAGGGGCTCCCTGTCCGGATTGATGCCCTACGGGAACGCAAACGACATTGTAATCGAGCTTGGTCACGAAGTTTTGCCGGTTGTGGAACACACCCCTGTATTGGCCGGGGTTTGTGGTACCGACCCTTTCATGATTCGGGGAAACCTTTTGAAGCGGCTTAAGGACATGGGCTTTTCCGGTATCCAAAACTTCCCAACGGTGGGACTAATCGACGGCATCTTTCGTGCCAATCTTGAAGAAACAGGCATGGGATTTGGACTGGAAGTGGAACTTATCGCCCACGCCCGGCAAATGGAAATGCTGACTACCCCTTATGCTTTTGATCCGGATCAGGCCAAAAGTCTGGTTCAGGCCGGAGCGGATATCCTTGTAGCCCACATGGGACTAACGACCAAGGGGAGTATCGGGGCAAAAACTTCCCGTTCAATCCAGGAATGCGTCGGTGAAATCTCGGCGATAGCCCAAGCCGGGAAAAGAATTCGCCCCGATGTCCTGGTACTTTGCCACGGAGGCCCCATTGCCGAGCCTGAGGATGCCCAGTTCATTCTGGACAGTGTACCCCAATGTGATGGTTTTTATGGTGCAAGTTCAATGGAAAGGCTTCCCACGGAAAAGGCAATTGCCGAACAGGTGGCCCGTTTTGGAAAATTGAAATTTCCCCCGCAAACCTAACGTCAAGTTTAAGGAGAAACCCTGTTTACTTTTTGTATAATTCAAGGAGCAACAGGAGCATTCATGAGACCCAAGGCACGACTCGTTCTTGAAGATGGAACTATCTTCGAGGGACAATCATTCGGATCCCGGACCACCACCACTGGTGAGGTTGTTTTTAACACCAGCCTTTCGGGATATCAGGAAATTTTGACCGACCCTTCTTACCAGGGTCAAATTGTGACAATGACTTATCCCCAGATAGGCAATTATGGGATCAACCACGGAGACGAAGAGTCGACCGGGGTTCATGTATCTGGTTTTGTCATTCGCGATCTTTCCCCCGTTGCGAGTAATTACCGCTCGGAAGAAACCCTGGAAGCCTACCTGGATCGGTACGGAGTGCCGGGAATTTGCGGGATTGATACTCGTGCTTTGGTACGGCACATCCGCAGTCGAGGGGCGATGAAAGGGATCATTGACTCCACAAAACGAAGTGACCAGGAACTCCTGGATTTGGCCAAAAATTCCCCTTCCATGGTGGGAAGAGACCTTGTGAAAGAGGTGGCTCCGAAAGAGGCTTCTGACTGGACTGAAGGATTTAACAGTCCGCTGATGACCCAAATCCCGAAATCCGAACTAAAGCACAAGGTCGTTGCTTTGGATTTTGGAATGAAATCCAATATTTCCCGTTGCCTGGTCCAATCTGGTTGCTTTGTCAAAATCCTACCGGGTACCGCGACCGCGGAAGAGGTATTGGCCCAGAATCCTGATGGCGTATTTCTCAGCAATGGTCCAGGGGACCCGGAAGCCGTCACCTATGGAATTGAGACAATCAAGGGATTGTTGGGGAAGAAGCCGATTTTCGGGATTTGCCTGGGGCACCAGCTTTTATCCCTGGCGCTTGGCGCAAAAACGTTCAAACTCAAATTTGGACACCGTGGTGCCAACCATCCGGTATTGAATAAGGAAACTGGGAGGGTGGAAATTACCACCCAAAACCACGGATTCGCGGTCGATCCTTCCAGCCTTCCAGAAGGAGTGGAAGCAACGCACATTAACCTTAACGACCAAACTCTTGAGGGAATCTGCCACAAAGGCTTCAAGGCTTTCAGTGTACAATACCATCCGGAAGCAAGTGCAGGCCCACACGATAGCAGTTACCTTTTTGGCGAGTTTGTGAAACTCATGGGACCAGGCGCTGTTTAGCTTTATCCAATCCAGGAATCCCTTATGATCTCCCCAGGCTGTATTGTTTCCATCCTCCTTTGCATTCCAGCTTGGGAGGAGGTTGCTAGCCAGGGCATTTTCGTTTTTTCCCCCAAGGGTGACCAATCCAAAATTCCGGCAATCTATCGCCTCGAAGAAAAAACATTCGAATACAAGATTGTTTTGAAAAGCCGAAAGGAAAACCTTGGTATCACCATTCACGAGGTAACCTTTCCTTCGCCTTATGAGAGCCCCCATCCCGAAAACAACACGGTTTGGTGTGAGTACTATCGGCCTATTGGATTACCCAAGGGTCCAGGGGTTGTGGTCCTAGACATATTGGGTGGTGACCAAAGTCTCTCTCGAACGATAGCAACCCAATTAGCTCGACAAGGGATCCATGCTCTATTCATGCAACTGGCATATTATGGACCCAGAAAGCCCAAAAACAGCAAGATTAAACTTCTCAGCACGGATATTCTCCAAACTGTGAAAGCAATCCAGCAAAGCGTTCTCGACCTTAGGGTTGCAGCCGCATTCCTTGAATCCAAGTCGGAGGTTGATTCCTCCCGAATTGGTATAACCGGTACCAGTTTGGGAAGTTTTTTTTCCGCCTTGGGCGCCGAAACTGAATCACGGTATAGTCGCTGTTCGATCTTATTGGGTGGTGGTGGTTTTGTAGATGGGTTTTATAACCATCCCGAGGCGGCGATGTTTCGGGCTGTTTGGGAGGGTTTGGGAAACACCAAAGCGCGAGCAAAGGAGTTGCTTGCTCCTTATGATCCGTTAACCCGCGCATCGGAACTCAAGGATAAAAAACTGCTGATTATGGCTGCTTCCAAGGATGAAGTTGTTCCGCCCTCCATGGCAAAAGCCTTGTGGGAAGCCTCAGGAAAACAGAAGATCGTCTGGTACGAGGCAGGGCATTACAGCGCGGTCCTTTACCTTCCCGCAGCCATTTCCGAAATCACAAAGCTAATGAAAGAATAAGGGCCGGGATTTGCCCCCAGCCCTTTTGAAAGCTCATAGCCTGGTTTTAGACCAGGCATTTTTGAGTGCAGTTATCGCGAATTCTTTTTGCGCTCGTTTTCCTTGAGATAAAGCTTGCGCATGCGAATACCCTGGGGGGTGATTTCCACAAGCTCATCATCCTCGATATATTCGAGGGCCATTTCCAGGGAGAATTCCCTTGGTGGCTTGAGCGGGGTCGACTTTTCGGACCCGGAAGCTCGCATGTTGGTCAATTTCTTTTCGCGTGTAACATTTACCGTAAGGTCGTTGTCACGGCAGTGTTCACCGACCACCTGACCCTCGTAAACCGCTTCCATAGGACCGACGAACAGGTCTCCGCGTTCCTGCAATGCTTCAATTGCATAACCGGTGGCTTTGGCGGTTTCCGAAGAAATAAGCACCCC
>CAMBMH010000199.1 GCA_945868575.1 Singulisphaera sp. GP187
AAGAAGGACTCCCGCCAGGAAAGGATGCCCACTCCATCGCTTTTTGCTCTCCCATAGATCACCAGAGGAAGGACAGGCAACCCGGTTAGTTGATGCAGTTGCAGATGATAGGTCGGCATCTGTTTGTCGGAAGGGGCCCCTGATTCGGCGAAATCGAAATAGAGGACCACAAAGCACTCGGAGTTTGATCCCCCGAATTCCGGGGCGGCATTTTCGTGCGGTGAAGCCCGGACCTTGAGTTTGGCGACCAGGTCGAAGGGTTGGGTCGACTCCCCGGTTTGGCGGGGAAGTTGGTCGGGTTTCATCCATTGCGTCGAGGGGAGGTCCAGCCGTGCGGCCCACTCGGGGAAAAAGAGGTCCAAAAATTCGGGGAAGAAAACCTGGATGAGTTGGGGGAAGCGCGGATCCTGATGCGGCATGAAATCGATCTCGGGGAAGGAACTGTGTTTGGAGAATCGGAAGGTTGACCTGATATTTCAAACTTGCGGGTTTTGGGGGAAAAGATCAATCCAGCCAAGTTTGTACGGAGCGATTTGTCCAGCAAATTTGCATTTTGGGGCTCGGAAAGCCCCTGAATTGACCCGGACAACGGAATATACCGCCCGAAATGTCAAAGCGGGAAAGGCGGGCAGGATCGCCCAAAGTGGCGTAATTGGGGCGAAACGGGTAACCGACGAAAGAGAGCAAATCAGCAGAACCTGAATAATCTGGCTCTTTTTCTTAATCCTTTTCTGGGATTTGCCGATGGAATGCTTGGCGAGATTGATGGGTGCCGGAAAGACCCACCGCAAGGCATGATGCCGAACCGGTTTTCCGACCCAAAGATCTGGCCATGCCGTAATGACCGGTTCGAAGACCCCGGCTGGGAAAGGATTCCTTAGCTGTTCGACCCGAGATTGCGGAACCCGCCCGCCGTTTCAAAAGATCACTTCCGGCCGCATGAGGCGTCCGGGGATCCCAGGACGGCGGTGAATCCAGGACTTGTCATCCCCAGAGGACAAGAAATGGGTTCCCTAGCCTGCCACCCCCCCAGGGAGTTCTTGACTCATGAAAAAGGATGTTTTCACTACGGGCCAAGTTGCCCGCATCTGCAAGGTTGCTCCCCGCACCGTTTCCAAATGGTTCGATTCCGGACGCCTTCGCGGTTACCGTATTCCAGGAAGCCAGGACAGGCGCATACCCCGCGATCACCTGATCCGTTTCCTCAAAGATCATGACATGCCTTTGGGCGAACTTGAGAAGGAAGGCTGGCACAAGATCCTTGTGATTGGTGCGGAAAAGATCTTCATCGATCGCCTCAAGAATCTGATGCCCGAAGCGGATGACTTCCGCTACGAGATCGCCAACAGCGGTTTCGAGGCTGGTATCCAGGCGGAAAGTTTCCACCCGGACACCATTATCGTCGATCTGGCCATGGGACGCAGCGAAGGGCTGCAAATGGCGGTCAATCTCCGCAAGAATCCCGCCTACGAACAGACCGTTATCATCGCGATGGCTTCCGAAGACGAAGCTGCTCCCGAGAAGCTCATCGAAAGCTACGGGCTCAACGAAGTGTTCAAGAAGCCTTTCGACACCGCGCTCCTCTCGGAGCTGGTCCGTCGCAAAATCGAGGAAAAGGCTGAACTTTAATCGGTTCGCCCCAAAGGCCGCAGGCTACAGACCCCGGGTCCCGCAAGGGCTCCGGGGTCGCGGTCTTTTGCAGAGGCAAAAGAAACCATTTGAAATTTGTTGGAATTGCCTTGTAGGTTCAAAGCCTTTCGGCAAAAAAGACTTTATCCGATCTATGAAGTCCGGGATGCCCTGAGTATCAAAACATCCGCCTGCTTTTTTACCCGGTGAACCCAAGAGGCCCAAAGACTCGAAAAGGTCCGGTTGCGCAACAGCTTCGCCCAGAGAGGCGCCCTGGATCCCAGCCGTTTGTGCATGTTGATGCCGCTTTGGCGCATCCACGAGGAATGGTTCAAACGACCGATGTTATCGACTCGCAGTCCCGCCCGGATCGCCACATCTCCCAGGGATTTCGCCGTGAAATGACTTAGGTGGATGGGCAAATCCACCCCCAGCCAATCCCCGCCAAACGCCTGGAAGTTCCACGAATCAAGGGCGGGAACAGCCACAACCAGTTTGCCACCGGGAACAAGCAGTTTTTCCGCCGCCTTGAGAACCGCAACCGGATCGTGGACATGTTCCAGCGAGTGCCACATGGTGATGACTTCGAATTTGCGACCTTCCAGCCCCGGATGGGGCAGGCTACCCTGAAGGACTTCCCAACCCTGTTCGGTCAGGGTTTGCGCCATGGTCGGACTGGCGTCGATTCCGGTGACCGTCCACCCCTGGGCTTTCATTCGGACCAGGTACGATCCCGACCCGCAACCAAAATCGAGCAACCTGGCTTGGCCGAACGGGGACATCCCTTTGCGTTCGGGTAATTCCCCAAAGCGACCACCCGATTTCCCCTTTTCTTTTTTCTGGGATTTGCGGGTTGTCTGGTGTGGCTTGTAATCGCTGGAATAAAAGGATCCAATTAGAGTCTGATCGGGTCTGGGGGCTGTATAGGTGAACCCGCAACCCGCACAACGCGCGATCGAAACATCCTGGGGATTTCCTCCCGGCGGGCAAACCTGCGCCTGGAGGAGGTTGTCCCGTGAGTGTTCACCACAGACAGGACAACCGGGATCTTCCCAGCCTGCTCCCAGGGTCTTGTTGGCAGCGGTTTGCGCATCCTGGCTCATTTGGACCCGTCCTGGTTTTCGATGATAGTGATTTGCGGATTAGGACTGTTTTGGGGTTGAGGAGGGCGACTTTTCAATGATGGCGCCTTCGGAATCGATTTGGGGCATGTCGGGTTCATTGAGGTTAACGGGTTTGCCCGGACGGACCCGGATGTTGATCGCTTCCACTCCCAAAGCAAAAGCCATGGTGAAATAGATGTAACCTTTCTGGACCTCCTGGTGGAAACCCTCAAGCACGAGCAGGAATCCGATCAGTATCAGGAAGGAAAGCCCAAGAATCTTTAAGGTCGGATGTTTCTCGACGAGGCCGGCGACAGGCTCGCTGGCGATGACCATGATGCCGATCGTGATCACCATGGCGGTAATGATAATCGAAAGTTCCCTTGCCATTCCCACGGCGGTAATGACCGAATCGAGCGAGAAAATGATATCAATCACGGCGATCTGGCCAACCACCATCCAGAACGAAGCGAAGGTTCGTTTTGGCCCGGATAGCTCATCCTGCTCGCCTTCGAGTTTGTGATGGATTTCCATGACGCTTTTGGCGACCAGAAACAGTCCCCCAGCAACCAGAATCAGGTCCTTGAGCGAAAGGTGGAGAGTCTTGTTCAGGATTCTTGGGACCTCCGGGATTTCCACAATCGGCTCGGTCAGACCCATCAAAAGATTCACGGCAAAAAGTAGGCCCAAACGGGTCACCAAAGCCGCAAGCAGTCCCACACGCCGGGCCAAGGGTTGCTGTTTGGGCGGAAGTCGGCCCGCCAGAATGGTGAGAAAAATGATGTTGTCGATGCCAAGGATGATTTCCAGGGCGGTAAGCACAAGAAGAGAAATAACCCACTGGGAGATATCCATGCCGAACCAACCCCCGGAAAGAACAAAAAGATATTTTAGCGAGGATGCTGGAGCGCCGCGAGTCGAATCCCTATGCCCCAAAACGCAAATACCCTGCCGGTTTGGGGCAAATCCGGGGGAATAGGGGCAAATTAAGGGGTATTATGGGCCGCCAACAACTTAGAATATAAGGTGGTCCTTTAGGCTTTTGTAAGTTTCCAGCCCAATTTCGTCCCACAATGTCCTAACGAAACCCGAGGAGTCCTTATCATGATTATCGCCTCCTCCCTCATGGTTTTGACACTGTCCATTTCCCAACAGGTCGACACTCCTGCACCCTCTCAAGCCGAAATCGCCGCAAGGTTCACCAAAGCGGCAACGGTGGGCTTTTCCCGTTGGGACAAGGATGCGGATGGTTATATCACCCTAAGGGAGTCGACCCGAGCCATCGCGGACAAGTCCAACAAAGGGGATGAGGCGGCGGCCATCGCCACACTTCATACCATTCTTCGGGAACCGGGCTTGCGGGTTAGTGCGATCCGCCTCGAACAGGTTCGGGAGCCCGCGCGAAGGCCATTGGGACTATTCAACTGGAACAAGCAATTTGAATTGTTGGCGGCCGCAGTTAACGCCCCACGGGGTCCGTTGTTTGGCCCGGGTGCGCCACAAATCGATGGTATACGCCAGGGGCTCGAAGGGGATTGCTATTTGATAGCGACCATGGGAGCCCAAGCGAACCTCCACCCGGACAAACTCCGGGCAATGTTCAAGGAACTTCCGGACGACCGGGTCGAGGTCCAGTTTCATGGTGCTTCGATTGTTGTGGACGGGCTCAGCGATTCGGAAAGGGCACTGGCCGCCACATCGGCAGATCAGGGGACATGGATCTCGATCATCGAAAAAGCATGGGGAACGGCGCTCCTGAAACTTCAGAGGGAATCGTTTGGCAACGCGCTCGATCGTGCGGGAGGTGGAGGCAATCCCACCACGGTCATCCAGATGCTAACAGGCCGCAAAGCTATCCTCAACCAAATCATCGTGGAGGATGGGCTTAACGATGTGATGAGGCAACTGGATTATAGTTTCCGATCCGCCATGGAGGAAAAGCGTCTTGTATGCGCGGGAACGGATCGACGGTCCCTGCCTCCCGGTCTTGTTCCTACCCACGCCTACGCCGTGTTGGGGTACGACCCGACCACGCGTCAGGTTACGATGTGGAATCCGTGGGGCAAAGATTTTATGCCCGAAGGTGGCTCGGGACCGCGAACCGGTTATGAAACAAAAAAAGGGAAATTCATGCTTCCCCTTGCGGACTTCGCGCGGATTTTTGACCGTGTGATGATCCAGAGCGCCAGCCGACTTGGCGACGATTGAACGGGGATTCACCGGGCCACAGCGCCCAACTCTGCTAAATTGATGGTTGGTAATTTTGGGCCTTCTAACACTTCTTAGGATTTTCAGGACATGACCGAGCAAGAGACCGCCCTTCGCGATCAGGCAATCGCCGTCAATCAAAAGCTTTTGGATGCCATCATGGGAGGCGATTGGGCCACCTATGAAACCCTCTGCGACAAGACCCTCACATGTCTTGAGCCCGAGGCCCCCGGCCAGGTCGTCATCGGTCTCGACTTCCACAAGTTCTACTTCGCTCCCTCCACAGGCGGTGCTCCCAAGCGGATCCAAACCACCATGGCCAACATCGAAGCCCATGTTTGTGGCGATGTGGTTGTCCTGGCCTATGTCCGCCTGGTGCAGGTTGCCGGGGGCGATGGTTCCTATGTGACCAAGTCGACCGCCGAAACCCGCGTCTGGAAGAAGACCGCAAGCGGCTGGAAGCATATCCACTTCCACCGCACTCCGCTGGCTTCTGCCTAATCGCGGTCACGGCGCTTTTTGTTTCCACTCCAACTGGGAAAACAACTCTATGTCCACTCCGGAGGACATTCCTGCCGTTCTGGGCGGTGCTCCCCTTTTTCCAAAGGGACCGCCCGAATGGCCTGGTAGCCTTCCGGAAGTGCGCGAGGCGCTGATTGAGGCGTGGGCGGATGGGTCTTGGGGCCGATACGATGGCCCACTTGTCGAATCGCTCCAGCAAACGGCCGGGGATTGGCTGGGGCGTAAGCATGCCCTTGGTGTTTCCAGCGGGACCCTGGGACTGGAGCTTGCTCTGAGGGCTTCAGGCGTTGGCAGCACCCCCGGCAATGAGACCACCCGAATGGGTGTGGCTCTTTGTGATTACGACTATCCGGGTAACTTTTTAACGATCCATCATCTGGGCGCGGTACCCATTCTCATCGATACCGACCTCCAAACGGGTCAAATGTGTCCAGCTTCCCTGACAAAAGCAATAAATCACTCTGAAATTCCTGTCAAAGCGGTCGTTGCCAGCGTTCTTCATGGTTCCAGTCCCGACCTTGGCGCAATTGCCTCGGTTTCTGATAAGGCTGGAATCCCGATGATCGAGGATGCCTGCCAAGGAGTGGGTGGCGCGCTTGGTGGCAAAAGACACGGCTCGCATGGAGCAATTTCGATTTGGAGTTTTGGGGGATCCAAACTCCTTTCTGCGGGCCGTGGAGGAATGGTGTTCACCAATGATCCCGTACTTGCGCAGCGCATGCGACTTGCCAATACTCGCGGTTCGGTCGTGGCAGGTCTGAGTGAACTTCAGGCAGCGGCTGTACTGGCGCAATGGCCCCAACTTGAAAACCGTCATATCCATCGAGCCCGTGAAGCGGAGATATTGCGAAACGCATTGACCACTGTCCCGGGTGTTCGGGTTCCAAAACCATTGGCGAAGCCCAAACAATGTGCCTATTACAAGTTTGATTTTTGGCTGGATGCGCCACCCGGGCGTTTCGAATGGGCGCTATCGGCCCTGAAAAACGAGGGGCTTGCGATCGGCCGGGGTTTTCGCAGTTTGAGCCTGGGGCGAAGCGCCTCCCGGTTTCATGCGCCGGTGAGCTTGCAAACCAGCCACACGAATTCCCCTCAGAGGGTGGTGCTGCACCATCCGGTTCTGCTCGAAGAGGGCGCGGGGGAAAAGATTTCCGAGGCAATCAGACGGGTGATGGGGCAGATATGATTTTTTCCTAATCCAAAAAACGGATCGGGAAACGCTTCGAAGGGGTGTGCTGTTCGCGAAGGATGGTTTCCAGTCGGGCAACCACATCGGGGTGGTTGGCTGCAACATTGTTCTTTTCGGCGGGATCTTTGGAAAGGTCATAAAGCTCAAGTGCCCCGGGCGTGGCATTTTTCATTTTGGCGCCAGGATTGAGTTTGTTGCGTATCGCTTTCCAGTTCCC
>CAMBMH010000200.1 GCA_945868575.1 Singulisphaera sp. GP187
CGATTCCCGTCTTCGCCACGCCACCGTTTTGTCGTTTTGGTGTTTTTTTTCCATGAGTAAAATCTGTGGTAGCAGTGGTCGCACCGTTTAGGATTGCCAAAAATGACCATAAACCAGTCCAAAGGCTGGAACCGGGAATCAAATACATCTGATCCAAGACATTTAGGGCAGCGGAGATTTGACATAATTAATTGCTTGTCCAGCTTTTACTTGTTTTTCTAATTTCACAGCATCAAAACACAACGAAGGATAAAAATTTCTTTGCATTGTTCAATGCGTCTCAAACCCAATTGGGGGGAGTGATGGTCAACTAAGGCGAATCCCCGCCTAAGACCTGCCCACCGCCCCAAATTGTCGCTTGGAACCGTTTCTCTTTTTCCCCCATTTCCACGAATGGAAACGGTGATGACATTCGTCACAAAACTTTGGAAAACCAAAAGGGAGGCACAAAAGATCCCTTGGTTGAAGTTGTTCCTCGAAAATATTGGTCGCCGTGCACCTTGGGCATCGAATTTCCCACATTCCATTAACCTTTGAGGCTGATTTAGTTTTGGGTTGTCCAAGGAGAGGAGGACGAAATATTTATAGTAGATTACCAGATTTTCTTTCATTAAAATTTGAAAATTCCCGAAATCGCCAAAAGAAACAAGAAAAAAAGGGGATTTGGGGGCCCATGAGCCCGGAAATTAGAGAAAACGGTAATCGCTTGGCCCTTGGGGTCCGTTACTGGTGGTTGATACGAAGCCGCTTGACCGGAATCACGAACCGTTTGACTTTGGGTCCGTTTTTTTGATCTGTTTCATTGTTCCTTTTGGGTTGGCCGGACCCGTCTTTTACGGTTAGCCTAGAATTAGGTAGTCTTTCTTTCTGGAGCAATATTCATGACTGAATCCAGGGTGATCCGCGTAGGACATAGTCCCGATCCCGATGATGCGTTTATGTTCCATGCGCTAGCCAACGAAAAAATGGTCACCCCGGGACTTCGATATATACATCAACTTGAAGATATCGAAACATTAAACCGTAGGGCCCTCCAAGGAGAATTGGAAGTTAGCGCGGTTAGCATTCACGCTTACGCCCATTTGCTTGACAAATACGCATTGCTATCCAGCGGCGCGAGCATGGGAGATGGTTACGGACCCCTCCTAGTGGCCAAAAAACCGATGACTCTTTCTGACCTCCGGGGAACAAAGATCGCAGTACCCGGAACTTTAACCACGGCGTTTCTGACACTTTCCATTGCTCTGGAAAAAAACTTTACCCATGATGTTGTCGAGTTTGACAAAATCCCGGACGAAGTGATTTCCGGCCGTCAGGAAGTTGGTCTTTTAATCCACGAAGGACAATTGACCTATAAGGAAATGGGCCTTCACGCTGTATGTGATTTGGGTGTTTGGTGGAAGGAAAAAACCGGGTTCCCACTCCCCCTGGGAGGCAATGTTGTTCGAAAGGACCTGGGCAAAACCCTGATGCACCAGATCAGTGAAGACATCAAAAAGAGCATTCGCTACGGTCTGGAACACAGAAGCGAAGCGCTGGTTCATGCCCTGAAATATGGTCGTGGGATGGATCCTGGTTTGGCCGACCAATTCGTGGGCATGTATGTCAATGATTGGACTCTTGATTACGGCGATCGGGGCCGGGCGGCTATTCGGCGGCTTTTGGAAGAGGGACACAAGATTGGGCTCCTTCCCGAACCTGTGCAGGCCGAGTTTGTAGAATAGCTCTTGTAACGCGTTGGCGGCTTTCCCCCATGGCCGAAACCGTCGCGGTGGAGGCTTTGATCCCCATGGCCGCAAGTTGCCGAGTTTTATTTTTCGTTGCCCTCCTCCTTTTGGGGGGGCAAGGTGTTTTCGCACAAAACCTCACCCCCGAACAAAGTGAAAGTCGAACCGTTGCCCCTCCAGGCTTACGGGCGATACTCGTCGGATCTGAACCACTTGTCCGTCAACCGGTTTCGATGGCCTTTGACCACAAGGGTCGCCTCTGGGTTCTTCAGTATTTGCAATATCCCAACCCTGTTGGCCTCAAACCCGTCCGAAGGGATGAGTTCCTTCGGACCATTTGGGACAAAAAGCCCGCCCCCCCTCCCAAAGGAGACAAGGGTGCTGACAAAATCACCATCCTTGAGGATCCCGACGGGAACGGTCGCTTCCGCAAAGCCAAAGATGTCCTGACTGGACTAAACCTTGCGACGGGATTTGCTATCGGTCGGGGGGGTATTTATGTCCTTCAGGCCCCCTATCTTCTCTTTTATCCCGACAGAAATGGCGATGATGTGGTTGATGGGGATCCTGAAGTCCTGCTTGATGGTTTCGGAATGGAAGATTCCCACGCTCACGGCAATTCCCTGATTTGGGGGCCGGACGGTTGGCTTTACGGGGCTCAGGGTAGTACCGTAACGGCAAAAATCCGTGGGATCACTTTTCAGCAAGGCATCTGGCGATACCACGCCATTTCCAAAACCTTTGAACTTTTCTCGGAAGGTGGGGGCAATACCTGGGGCCTGGACTTTAGTCCAGAAGGAGAGGTTCTTTCAGGCACCAATTGGGGAGGCTATGCCCTTTTGCACCAATATCAGGGTGCATATTATGTAAAAGGTTTTTCCAAACATGGCCCCCTGCAAAACCCCCATTCTTACGGCTATTTCGACCATGTCCCCTACAAGGGCTTCCAAGGCGGGCATGTAACTTGTGGGGGAATCCTTCACCAGGGCCAGGCACTTGGTCCCCAATTTGACAAAACCTATATCGCGGGCAACCTGCTCTCCAACGTGGTCAACTGGCACAAGCTCGAACCCAATGGTAGCACCTATAAGGCCACTCATGGTGGCGCATTTCTCAACCCGAAAGATGAGTGGTTCCGCCCGGTTGACCTGTTTGATGGTCCGGACGGGGCGGTATATGTAGCCGATTGGCATGACCATCGGGCCACCCACCTCGACCCTGTCGACAATTGGGACAAGTGCAATGGGAGAATTTTCAGGGTAGAATCCAGGGATGCAAAGCCTTTGGCTCCTTTTAACACCTCAAAATTATCCTCGATGGAGTTGGTAAACCTCCTGGATCACCCCGAGGTTTGGTGGCAAAGGGAGGCCCTCAGGCTCCTTTATGAGCGAAAGGATTCCGCCACAGCGCCTGTTTTGGTTCAGGCACTTGAAGCCAATGATTCCCGGAATCCTGTCAGAAAACTCTGGGCACTCAACGCCTCAGGCCAACTTGACCAGGAACACCTCATAAAATCGCTTCTCCACCAGGATTGGGCTGTTCGTTATTGGGCCATCCGGTTTTTGGGAGATTCCGGAAAGCTCGGCGTTATCCCGCAAAAAGCCCTCGAGAACCTTGCCCAAAGCGAGGTTAATCCGCGTGTACTTGCCCAACTAGCCTGTTCATCAAGGCGCTGGCCGGAAAATTCCGCTTTGGGTATCGTTAAAATCCTTTCCATGCGTCAGGAATTCGCCGGGGATGTTTTCCTCCCCCTTCTGATTTGGTGGGCAATCGAAACCCACTCCATCAAGGGACAAGAGACGATTGCCTCATGGATCAACGAGGAAGGGTGGTTGCGAGCACCAATTGTCCAATCGACACTTATTGAGCGTATTGCCCGCCGCTATATGTCAAATGAAACCAAAGGCGGGGCAAAACTGGTTGCCACACTCCTCGAAGTTGGCGAAGAACCAGCTTTAAGAGGCCTCGAAAAATCGCTTGAAGGCGTATTCCTCCCGACTGTGCCCGGTCCACTCAAGGAGTGGCTTGATAAAAAACGATCGGACGACACGGTTGCCGTCCGGTGGATCACTTTGGGAACAAGGCTTGGGGATGAAGACTCGTGGTTTCATGCCCTTGCCCGCGTCACAGGTCCCAAAACAGAAGCAAAGGACAAAATAAGCCTGATCAAAGTTGTCGCCCAAAGTGGCAAGCCAGAGGGAGGCGAGGCGCTACTTGATGTCCTCAAAAATTCCGCGCAGGCCGATGTCCAGGCGGCTGCACTGGATGGTTTGACCGGATTCCCCGATGAAGCCATTGGCCCGCCTGTGATCAAGCGTTACCCCAAATTGGGTAAATCTGCACAACCTGCCGCACTCAACCTCCTAGCAACGAGGCCCGCCTTATCCAAACTGCTCCTTGACGCGGTAGATTCGGGGAAACTGCCAAAGGATTCGGTCACATTGGATTTGGCCCGAAAGATGTCCAGCCACAAGGACGACCAACTTTTGGCACGGTTGCAGAAAAAGTGGGGCAAATTGAGCCCATCAACGGATGGCGAAAAACAGGCTCGAATTTCCTATATCCAGCTAATCCTTGGCAGGGCCACGACATTTGACCCAAACAAAGGGATGCCTATATTTGAACAAAAATGCGCCACATGCCACCAACTATTTGGGAAAGGTCAAAAAATCGGGCCAGACTTGACCTCGGCGGAAAGGCAAGCACTCGCGCCTCTTGTTGGTCATATTGTCGATCCCAGCGCAAATATCCGACCCGAATTCCGAGCTTTTGTTGTTGAGACCAAAGATGGCCGGGTTATCACCGGCTTGGTCGCCGAAGAAACAGCCGGTGCGGTGACACTCCTTGATGCGAAAGGCGAACGAATCGTCATCCCACGCGAGCGGATCGGGGAAATGAAGGCTTCATCCGTTTCGTTGATGCCAGAAAAGATACTCGACACCCTTTCGGATCAGGAAATCATAGACTTTTTTGCTTACCTTAGATTGCGTGAGCCACCCAGGTGATTTTTCCCCATAGGAGAGTGATAATGAATCCTTTTTTTTCCCGTCGCCAATTTGCCAAAACCGCCGGAGCCTTTTGCGCCGGAACCCTTGCGGCTAATTCCGGCCTGAATGCAGCCTCTCTTGAGGATGATCAGACCCCCGCGCAAAAGCTCAAGCTCAAAAAAGCCGTCAAATTTGGGATGATTGGTGGTGCCGGATCGGTTGAGGAGAAATTCAACCTGATCAAAAAACTCGGATTTCAGGGCGTCGAAATGGACAGCCCTTCAGGGGTCAATGTCGAAGAGGCTTGCAAAGCCCGGGACAAAACGGGCATTGTCATTCATGGTGTCGTGGATTCTGTCCACTGGCGCGATACCCTCAGCCATCCTGACGAAGCGGTTCGTCAAAAGGGTTTGGCCGCACTGCTGGGGGCCATCAAGGATTGCAAGGCTTACGGTGGCAGCACCGTCCTGTTGGTTCCGGGCGTCGTCAACAAGGACGCGACTTATGAACAGTGCTTTGAACGAAGCGCGGTGGAAGTGAAAAAAGCTATTCCAGCGGCCAAGGAAGCCGGTGTCAAAATTGCCATCGAAACGGTCTGGAACAACTTCATTACCAAGCCCGAACAGATGGTTACTTATGTGGATCAATTTCAGGATGAAACGATTGGTGCCTACTTTGACATCAGCAACATGATCAAATTCGGCGTGGCTCCCGCAGATTGGATTCGAATTCTTGGGAAGCGCCTGGTGAAATTTGACTTCAAAGGATATTCCAAGGCCAAAACCTGGTGCGAGATCGGCCAAGGCGATGAAAATTGGCCCGAGGTCCTCAAAGCCCTGGTTGAGGTCAACTATAAGGGTGAATTTGCTACATCCGAAGTAGCTGGAGGCGATGAAAAGCGCCTGAAGGAAGTTGCCGACCAGATGAACAAGGTGCTTGGTCTGTAAAGTCGAAAGCTTTTAAATAACTGCGGAGCGGGCATGCCAAATGCCTTGCTCCGCTTTTTTATTTCTTTGAAGTCGCCTTTTGTGATTGGACCTCGTGCAACCCTGACTTTTTTGGTTGAAACTTGGGAAACAAAAACAGGCGGCGGGAAGATCCCGTCGCCTGTTTGAAACCTGTTGATCAGGCTTTTTGGACTACTTCTTGGCGGCCTTGGCGGCTTTGGCCTTTTCCTTGGCGATTTTCTCTTCGAGAACTGCCTGCGCTGCGGCCAACTTGGCGACCGGTACGCGGAAAGGGCTACAACTTACATAGTTGAGGCCGACCTTGTGACAGAACTTGACCGAGTCAGGCTCACCGCCGTGCTCGCCGCAAATTCCAATCTTAAGGTCCTTCTTGGTCTTGCGACCGCCTTCAACGCCGACTTGCATCAGCTTGCCAATGCCATCGAAGTCGATGACCTGGAACGGATCCTTCTTCACCACCTCGTGCTCGAGGTATTGGGAGATGAAGCTTCCGTAGTCATCGCGGCTCATACCCAAACCGGTTTGGGTAAGGTCGTTGGTGCCAAAGGAGAAGAACTGGGCGGTCTCGGCGATCTCGCTCGCGGCCATGGCGGCGCGGGGGAGTTCGATCATGGTGCCAACAAGGTACTCGACCTTGATTCCCTGTTCGGCGAAGACCTTTTCCGCTGCGGCGTGAACCACACCGGCCTGAAGATCCAGTTCCTTTTTGAACCCGACGAGAGGGATCATGATTTCAGGGTGAACTTCGATGCCTTCCTTCTTGACGATGCAGGCGGCTTCGATGATGGCGCGCGCTTGCATTTCGGTGATTTCGGGGAATACGATTCCCAGACGACAACCGCGGAAACCAAGCATGGGGTTGAACTCATGCAGGGCCTTTACGCGACGCTCGATCTCCTCGACCGAAACGCCCATTTCCTTGGCCATTTCCTCTTGACCCTTAAGGTCGTTGGGGAGGAACTCGTGAAGTGGGGGATCAAGGGTACGGATGGTGACGGGCATACCGTTCATCGTTTTGAAGAGGCCGACAAAGTCGTTCCTCTGGAAGGGGAGCAACTTGGCCAAGGCTTCCTTGCGGGCCGCCGGGCTATTTGCCAGGATCATTTCACGCATTTCGCGAAGATGATCGAAGAACATGTGCTCGGTGCGAC
>CAMBMH010000201.1 GCA_945868575.1 Singulisphaera sp. GP187
CCCGCATTTCCGCGCCTACCCAATCCGATGCATCACCATCCACCTCAATTTGGCCACCTTTCATCCGGGCACCCAAATGCATTCCAACAGGCCCGCGAACCCTAAGGCTCCCAGCGGTCATTCCCTCACCCAAACGCCGAACCCTTGACCAATCGCCTTCCAGGGTGATCAATCCGGCGGAAGGATCACCAAATACCTTCGCCACTTCGGCAAGGGGAACGGTTATGCTCCCTTTCCAAATCGGAATTTGCTGGATTTCCGCCAGAGATTGGGTCGCAAATTGATCAGGCCGAATTGCGGGGGCCTCGAGCGGCACACTGTCCCCATATTCCAAACGGAGAGTAAGCATTTAGGCTATTCCTCACCATTTAAAAGTTTTTTAAGATATATATGGTGTGCCCCTAATTTTCCACCATAGTTCCCCGCGGTGATTCGACTCAAGGGAAAACGGGAGGCCGCCCTGAGCGCCCTCAGCATACCCTCTTCCACAGGTTCCCGCGACAGACCATCCATGACAAGCTCATAAGCACAATTTTCGTCAGGAAGGAGTGCCGTTTGAGGTCGGGTAGCCAAAGTGGGACACCAGGCCACATTGGTGCTTGCCCGAAGTTTGGGATATTTCGATCCGACCTGACTCCCACTACGAACCACACCCGCGGGAAATGGTAAAATCAGATCTTCGACAGACGCGGCCGCCGATGCCGCCGAAAGCGCGGCATCAAGAACCATTTCCGGGTCGTTTCCCACAAAAATCAGATTCCCCCCGGCAACCCCGCTTACCACTCCGAATCGATCCTCGCATACGAATTCCCCATCCATAACGGGGATTCGCCAAAACCTCTTATCGTTAAATTTTTTGCTGATTTGGTGCCCGTCGCCAAAGTAGCGAAGGCTTCCTCCGACCCTGATCTCTACCCCATCAGTCGACTTCAGACCACTGAAACAAGCGGTGCTGGCACAGGTCATAATGGTCTGACCAACCCGGTTGACGACAGCCTTTTCAAGGGATTTGCGATCGAAAGCAAATATGAGAACCGAGGCGCCGGGTCGGCCATCAGGGGTACTGAATCGGTCCAGGGTCGATTCTCGGGCCGCCTCCGCATCACAACCAATCACCGAAGTGGCATACCCGGTCATGGCGGTTATGGCAGCATCGACCAAAACTGGACGGGATGCGGTCACAATCACCCGGGTGGCGCGCATGGTGAACGCCTCGGCAAATGTATCCTCAACCTCGATGCCGTTGACCTTCACGCAAGTGTTTCCGTTAGGCCTAAAAAGGGACCAAGCCGGGAAAACCCGGCTTGAAAAGAAATTTTCCTGATGACGACTTTAGATGACCGGTGTTTTCCCAGGCATCGCCACCGCCGGTTCAGCAAGTGGACCAAAAGCGTAACTTCCCGACTTCTTAACTTCATCAGGGGTTAGGTCCTCGGTCGACTTTACCAAGTTGGCCCACTCAATTTTTTTGCCCGTGTAACTAGCCGTCCGGCCCATAACCGCCATCAGGGTACTCTGGCACATCCAGTGGCCGTCATTGATTGGTTTGCCGGCTCGAATGCTGGCAAACAGTTCATTGTGTTCGTTTTGGTACATGTCATCGGCCCGATTTTTTTCAGGACTATGGCGCCATGGGTGCTTGCCGGTGATCTGATGCTTCATCACATCACAACGACCCTCGGTACCCAAAATGAAGTCGTTGACTTCATTGAAGCATCCATCGATCTGACGACAGTAACTAAAGCATTTGGTCCCATTTTTCCATTCATAAACTACCGCATGGTGGTCAAAAATATGGCCATAATCCTTGCCGGTTCGAACCTGACGGCCACCCAAACCATAAGCGGACACCGGTGGCTCATCCTTCATCGCCCACATGCACTTGTCCAGGCTGTGGATGTGTTGCTCAACGAGGTGATCGCCCGAAAGCCAACAGTAATATAGCCAGTTGCGCAATTGGGCCTCCATGTCGGACCAACCCGGTTGGCGGGGGCGATTCCAAAGTCCACCAACAACATAGTTGGTATGCATCGCCATGATGTCGCCGACTTTGCCCTCATGGATTTGCGCCATGGTGGCCCTTTTACCATTGTGGTACCGCCAGCAAAGACCCGAAACGACAGCCAGATTCTTCTTTTTGGCTTCTTCACAAGCCGCGATTACTTTGCGCACACCCGCAGGGTCCACCGCAACCGGTTTCTCGGCGAAAACATGCTTGCCTTTTTCAATCGCGTAACGGATTTGTTCCGCCCGAAAATGAGGCGGAGTCGTCAAAAGGACAACATCGACCCCACTATCAATAACTTTTTTGAAGGCATCAAAACCGGTGAATGAGGTCTCCGGTTTGACCTCGATACGGCCTGCAACTTCAGCTTCCGCCTTCAATTGATTCAGGCTAATCTGAATTTTGTCACCGAACACATCACCCATTGCGGTCAAACGCACATGGGGATCTGCCCGCAGGGCATTATTTGCGGCCCCTGTACCCCGTCCACCACAACCAACCAGACCAATCTTGATTACATCCGAACCTTGGGCGTGTACGCCACCCGGAATAGAAGCGGCAGCCGCCAAGGCGCCCGCGCTACCCAAAAAAGAACGACGAGTGGTGGAGGTGGGATTGCTCATGGATCTTGCTCCGGAGGAAAAACAGTGAAAAGCTTGTAACACAGAAAGCTGCGTTTTAAAAGCTTTGTTGGGGGGGAACCTGAGTATCTCAAAAGGATTCAAATCCCTTGGCTTAAAGGGGATTTAAGCGCCACTGGGAATAGCTGAGACCGAATTGAAACGCACAATATGGTACGCCCCTTCTTCGAATCCCAATAAACCAATGGACAGATAGAGTTTAGCATCTGGAAAATGGTCGGGATGGTCAAGGCCCTGAATTTCTTAAGCGCAAACCGGGAAGTAATCCAAAAACGCCAATCATGCGATCATATTGCGGTTTCGCGAAGACACTTTCGTGGTATATTATTCTTTAAACCGAGTCCACTGGCCGCTACAAAATCCCACCTGCGGCGTTTTTCAGGATGACTTTTCATGCAGCGTCAAAACCAACCGGGTTCGTTTTGTGATGGACTTTCCCGGCGTTCCTTCCTGCGTGTAGGTGCCCTTGCCGGTGTGGGTACCGGACTCAACATGGGCTCCCTCCTCCAAGCAAAATCTGCGACAAACACACACAAATCCGTTATCGTTGTCTACCTTTCCGGGGGTTTGAGCCACCAGGACACTTTTGACCCAAAACCGAATGCCCCCTCGGAGGTTCGTGGCGAATTCAAAACCATGCCAACCTCTGTACCCGGGGTTCATTTCACCGATATGGTGCCCCTGCTAGCACGGAACATGGACAAGATGGCGCTTGTCCGTTCCCTAGTAGGATATCGCGATGAGCACTCTAGCTTTCATAATCTAACCGGCTATCCAATGGATGAAGCCAAGCGCGACGGCAAGCCTCACATCGGGGCTGTAACCACACGAATGCTTGGCCCTGTTGACCCGGTTATCCCCCCGTTTATTGACCTTTTTCCCACCATGCAACACCGCCCCTACAACTCTCCTGGAGCGGGTAACCTGGGTCGACAAGCTCAAGGCGTCCGGGTTGACGGCCAGGACATCGAGCTAATGAAGCTGCGGGGTTTAACCAAATTGGAATTGGGCGATCGGAATTCCCTGAGGGAGCGGCTTGACCTTGTCTCCGCCGGACTGGATCGGGTTGGGGTGGAATCTCAATACCGAAGGGCTTTTGATGTGCTGAACACTTCGGCTCTGGTCGAAGCCCTGGATGTCGAACGCGAACCCCAAGGCGTTCGCGAACGCTATGGACGCGGTTCCCCAAAACACTTGGGCGATGGTGCGCCACTTTGGAATGACCAACTCCTCATGGCGCGCCGCCTAGTGGAGGCGGGAACAAGATTGGTGACGGTTGCTTATGGCTTTTGGGATACGCACGGAAACAACTTCGGACACCTTAAGCAGCACCTCCCAACATTGGACCAGGGAATTAGTGCTCTGGTTGAAGACATTCACTCGAGGGGCATGGACAAGGATTGCCTGGTCGTCGTTTGTGGCGAATTTGGCCGCACCCCGAAAATTAACAAGGACGGTGGACGGGACCATTGGGCCAGGGTCAATTTTTCCCTCCTTTCCGGAGGTGGCTTGAAAAAGGGAGTTGTTCTGGGAGCGACGGATTCCACCGCAGGCGAAGTCCGCGATAACCCTATTCACCACCATGACCTACTGGCAACGATCTATCATAGCCTTGGCATAGACCCCCACGATATGGTCAAGGATGTCAGTGACCGCCCCATTCCGATCCTTCCGAGCACCGCCAAAACCATAGAAAAGCTTTTGGTCTAGCCAATCGTTGGACTTTGGATTGCATTGGGCAGGTGAATTTTCATGAGTGGCGAGCGTATTCAAAACCGCCTGAAAGTGGCGGAATCCTCGCCGCTTCTGCCCTTCCTTCATCAAGCGCTTAAACCGATGTCCCGAAGCGCGATCAAGGAGATCCTCCAAGGCTCTCGTGTTCGAATCGCGTCCCAAATAATCACACAACACGATCATCCTCTTTCACCGGGCGACGAGGTGGAGATTTTAGTACGGGGTTTGGTTGCCCAGGTCCGTAGCACATTTTCCGGTCTGGGAATCGTTTACGAAGACAGCACAATCATTGTCATTGACAAACCGGCCGGGCTTTTGAGTGTCGCCACCGAGGTCCAAAGAGAGCACACCGCGTTCGCCTTGCTTGGAGCTCAACTCGATACTCGCCGTGGCGGTCGCCCCTATGTAGTCCACCGCCTTGACAAGGACACCTCAGGCCTGTTGGTTTTTGCCCGAAGCCCCGAAATTCGCGACCAACTTCAGGCCGAGTGGCCTGGTGTAACCAAAACCTATTTGGCGGTCATTGAGGGAACCCTCCCTGAGCAACACGGTATTATCGAAAGCTACCTTGCCGAAGGGAGGGACATGCAGGTCCGCGAAACTTCTCCCCTCGAGGGCGGAAAACTTGCGCGCACGGAGTACACGGTTCTAGCCACGCACGAGGGACATAGCCTTGTCGAGGTGATCCTCCACACCGGAAAAAAACATCAGATTCGAGTCCATATGAAAAAAATCGGATGCCCTGTTTGGGGCGATCCGCTATATGGAGAAGGGAAAAAATCGGGTCGGAGGCTTGGGCTTCACGCCTGGAAACTCACCATTCCTCACCCTGCCAGCGGAAAACCGATTGATCTGGTGTCCGCGCTACCGGGTGTGCTTCAACAGTTATTCCCAAATTTTGGAAATCATCCAGTCAAGGCAAAAAATAAAATTATAGACACCAAGAAAGATAATACTCGAAAAAAAATACCATAAAAAAAACCGTATTTTCAAATTCCTGATAGCACGAAGGAAAAATATATAATGAAAATTTTTGATTACCAAATCCGAAATATGATCCCATCGGACTTTTCGCAAATTCAGGAAATTTGTTTAACAGTGTACCCGCACGACAAACCATATACTTTCGAGGAACTTGACACACATCATAAACTCTTTCCCCAAGGGCAATTCGTTGCCGAGCACATTCCCACAGGCAGAGTTGCGGGAGTACATTTCACCTTAAGGTTGCGAATGGCGGATTATCACCCCGATGACGCTTGGGATGTGCTGACGGCAAAAGGAACCTTTGCGGATCACGATCCGATCAGGGGTTTTACTCTTTATGGTGCGGACATTTTTGTCGATCCCCGGGATCAGCACCAGGGATTGGCCCATGCGTTGACAGATGCTTGCCGGGAACTTGTACAAGTGGAAAATCTCTGGCGCATGGTGGGTGGCAGTCGCCTTCCGGGATATGCCCTGGTTGCCGATTCGGTTTCACCGAACGAATATGTTGCGGATGTAGTTTCCGGACGCCGCAAGGACCCGGTCCTTTCCGCGCACCTGAAAGATGGCTGGTCCGTTGTCAAACCGATCCATGGGTACCTGCAAAACGATCCCGAAAGCGCCAATTGGGCCGCCCTTATCCAGTGGATCAACCCCCAGTGCCCTCCTCCACCCGAATTTCAAATTCGTTAAATCACAAAAATGCTTTCTTAATAACTTGGCATTTTGCAATGTAAGATTAAATTATCGCTGGTAACCAACACTATATCGCCACTATATTTTTTTTGCATTTCCGTATTTGCCGCAACATTGACAACATCAGCAAAACAGGCTATTTGATATTTTGGCAATTTTGCACAAACGATTTCTTTTCCATCCGATTCATAAACATAAATAGCATTATCATTGGTAACTCCAACTCTATCACCAACCAAATAAGCTGCGCCAAAAATTCCCTGCTCCATTTTTGCAATCAATTTGACCATTTTTCCGTCTTCATAATCAAGCAAAAGTACTTTTTTGTCCCGACCTACAGTAATGGCACCATTAGTTACATTTAATGAAAAAATACACTTAACCATAGATTCATGATGGTCATATTCAGCAATTTTTTTACCGGTAATTAAATTCCACAAAACAACCTGACCATCAATGCCACCACTAAACATCTTCTTTGCAGAAAAAGGCATTCCAAGAGAATAAACAATTCCACGACTTCCAGAAAGCGTACCAATTAATTCCTGAGTCGCACAATTGTATTTGTAAATATTAGAATCACAGCTCGCTAAATATATATGGGAAGCATCAAAAGTAATTAAAATGCTATTTATATCCAAACGATTTTTCTTGAATATTCTATTCGGCTTATCCTTTTTCAGGATATATTCCATCGTCCCACCATCATTATCCGCACAGAAAAAAACAGGCAC
>CAMBMH010000202.1 GCA_945868575.1 Singulisphaera sp. GP187
TAGTTGATATTCATGTTTGCCGCCAACCATCGCAACCGAAACATCAAACCCGATTAAGAGTGCCGGGAATCCCGGCGAAGGAATCTGTCTCGACGCCAAAGCGTTGCAAAATGGTGGTAAACAGCCGAGCAAGCGGTTCCTCCTCGACTTGAACCTCCCCCTGCCATCCGGCATCCGTGTCAATGCCCGCTCCGGCCTGGTTGTCTTCATTGCCTTTACCAAACTTGAGATATCTCCCATTTCTGAAACCCATGTTTTTTCCACCGGCAGAGATAATCGGGTAATTTCGGGAAAGGTGAAAGCTGCTTGATGCGGAACCATGCATTGCGAAGGTGTTATCCAGCATGGATCCGTTGCCATCCGGTTCCCTGGTGTCTTTTAGCTTCTTGACAAACCGTCCAAACTCTTCCGCCTGGTAACGGTTGTAGGTCCCAAGATTCTTCCAACCGTTGGGTTCCTTGACGGCATGTGTAAGGCCATGGGCCGCGTCGAGGCCGACCGCTCGAGAAAGCAAATCGTGTGGCCCCTCACCGTTTTCCCGGCCCAATTGAAATGTAGCGACCCGAGTCGTGTCACTTAGAAACGCGAGATAGACCAGCTCGTACATGGTTTGGAAGTAGAGTCGTGCCTCTTCAGGGGTGGCATCCAATTTCAGGTTGGCGGTATTGATCACCGGAATCGGCGTGTCGATCCATTTCTGGGCTTTGGCAAGTTTCAATTCGGTTTCACGGACAGCATCCAGATATTGTTTAAGGGTGTGCTGGTCATGCCTGGAAAGGGATTTTTCCAACGCTTTGGAATTCGCAAGCAACAAATCCAGCGCGCTCTTGCTTCTGACAAGTCGGGCGAGGGAATCCTTTCCGTTTTTGACAAATAGTGTTTCGAAGATCTGCTTTGGTTTGTTCATTGCCGGAATGGGTCGTCCTTCCCGGTTAAATGACTGGGTTTGCGCGCCTCGTGGACCACCAATTCCGCCGTTGGTCGACATCACCAATGAAGCATGGCGGGTCAGTCCGCCGCAATGGTCGGCAATAACCTGGTCGAGGGAAATAGAGTTTTGGTAAACGCCATCG
Organism: Singulisphaera sp. GP187; assembly: GCA_945868575.1. GTDB lineage: Bacteria > Planctomycetota > Planctomycetia > Gemmatales > Gemmataceae > SYLG01. The sequence goes on from CAMBMH010000202.1 coordinate 1,074, forward strand.
CCTTTGATGGTTGCCCCGGTGAGGTATTGATCCGCGTTGGAATGCCCATGAACCTTGCGGGCGGCCGGGTGGGACAAACCCGAGTAGATGGAAATGTCCCCACGAAGAGGCTCGAGCACATCAAGTACCTTTGTCAGCTCGAAATTCTTTTCGCCTCCTCGCGGAAACCAGCACCAGTCCTTCCATGCGGGGTCTGTTTTAAGGGGCAGGCCCACTCCATCCGGATGATAAACGCTCAAAAATCGCTTCGGGGGCGCGGCCGTTGCTGTACCGGTCCGGCCCAGCGATTCCAACCAAGGCAAAGCAAGCGCCACGCCCGCACCACGCAGAAAGTTTCTACGGTGAATGGTCGTCGATGTGTTGCGCTTCACGGATTCCCTACTTTCATTTGGAGTTGAACAGGGCGCTGCTTGCGATCAGGTCGATCAAATCCCTAAGGTTGTCACCGTTTTTCCTGAATTCCAAGGTCAGCCTTTCCATTTCCGCCTGGTCACTCAAAGTTAGCGGCCTTCCAAGGGCATAGGACATCAATTTGTGCACCATGGCTTTGGCAAATTGGTCCTGACGGTCCGTCAGTAAGTACCTTTTGAGACCATCCACTCCCGCCAGTTCCTGTTTGTTGAACAGGACTGATGTGGCATCGACCGGTTTGTTTTTGACAGTCGTGCGCCAAGCTCCAAGGTTGTCAAAATTTTCAAATGCAATTCCCCATGGATCGATCCTCGAATGGCACGAATAGCAAGCCGGTTTGTTCCGATGGTCGGCGATTCGCTCCTTGAGCGTCATTTGCAGGATTCGTGGATCGGTAAGGTCAACTTTTGGGACATCCGCCGGGGGTGGGGGAGGGGGGTCCTGAAGGATACGCTTGAGGACCCAGACTCCGCGCTTGAGCGGATGGGAGTCGGTGCCGTCGGAATTCATCGCCAGCGCGCCAGCGGAAGTAAGTATTCCTCCGCGGTGGGTTGTCGCGGCGATGGGCACCTTGCGAAAATCGGGTCCAAAAACCCCGGAAATCCCATAATGCCGCGCAAGTCTTTCATTAATCACAAGATAATCCGACTGGATAAAATCCATGATGTTGCCATTGCTTCGCAGGACTTCCCTGAAAAAGGCGACAGGTTCCTGCCTCATCGCTTCGCGCAGTGCTTCGTCCTTAATATTCGCGCCGCTGTCCAAACCCTCAAGGCCCAGCCACTGTTCCACGAAATTTTGCGAAAACCGCCCCGCGCGCGGATCCCCGAGCATTCGGCCAATCTGAGCCTTCAGGACCTCCGGCTTTTTGAGGGATCCTCCCCGGGCGACCACCATCAGCTCTTCGTCGGGCACACTTGACCAAAGAAAAAAAGATAACCGGCTTGCAAGTTCCCTGTCATTGACCAATTCGGCTTTTGAGGCGTCTGGGGCGGATGACCGATGCGTCAGGTAGAGGAATTCCGGTGTAGCCAAAGCGGTCGCCAGCACCTCCACCATAGCGTCCTCAAAGGATTGGAATTCGGGACGATATTTTGAGAAGAGCTCCATGAAAGGGGTTAGCTCGTTGGTACCGACAGGCCGCCTCCAGACCCGCTCAAGGAATCGGGTAAGCACTTCATTTCCATAAACCTGCTCATTGCCCTTGTTCTTGCTCGCGGGGAAGATCTCCAGATGGCTTTTTGGGGGCCATTGGTCAAAGTGCGGCGCGCTGATTTCGACATAGTCAATTACTACCTGAAGAGGTTCCTTACCGCCCCGAGCATTGGATTCGTTACGAATGTGGAGGAATTCGTCCCGTCTGGGGAAAGTGGTTTCCAGCTTGCGGAAAGGGTTGCGCTGAATCTCACTTAAAGGGATATCGAATTCGATAAATTCCGGCTTGTCGGCCGTTGCGGTGACAGGCATATCCCGTGTGCTGACGACTTGTGTGAAATAGGCATCATTGCTCGTGTGGGCGCTGAATATCAGACGAAGGCTCGCGAACTCCTGCGGGCGGTTTGTTGTGCGTCCGGCGCGAATTCGCACGCGCATCATCCCCTCATCAGGTAAAAAACGGTCCAGATTGATCTTCAGCTCGTTGGATCCGGGAAGCAAAAAGACCACCGGGGAAGTTTCGGGATTGTGTCCTGCGAATGTCCCCGGTTTGGGCTTGGCGTCGGCGCCGTTTGCGTGGACGCCATCGCCTGTTTTTTGGTTGAGGAAATGTGGAGCGTTGCGGATGTTCTCATATTTTTTGTCGGCGCGGTTAAAGGTTCTGGATTTGTCGCCTCCCGCATTTTTCATCAATTCGTCCATCGAAACGAGGTAGGTGACAGGCTGCGGGCGGTTTCCCACGACGGTTGCCCGCTTGAGGGCCTTCAGGCCGATTTCGCGGTACGCTTCGAACTGCATCGGCGACATTTGCAGCAAATCGGAACTATTCCGGAAGCCCTCCTCCGAGGCCGCTTCCGGAGGCAAGCTGTTCGCGACAGGATAGGAAATACCAAAAAGATCCTGCAAAGCGTAGTTATATTCGTATTTGGTCATCCGCCGAAAGGAGGAATGCTTCGAACCGGTTAACCTTACAGTCGATGCCTTTCGGATTTCCTCGCTGAGCCAATCGACGAATGTTTCTCGTTCCTTGTCTGGCAGGTGATACTTTGGTTCGTCCTCAGGGGGCATTTCCGAATTGGCAAGGACCTTGAATATCTTCCGCCAGCGATCAATATCCGGCCCCGAAAGCAGATCCGGGTTCAACCGGTCGATTCTTAACCCCGCGCTGCTCGATTTGGGGCCATGACAGTCCACACATTTTTGAACCAGAATCGGCTCGATCGATTTTCGGAAATGATCCAAATTGGCTGTTGCACCGGCAGGGGAAACCGGAGTTGGGTTCCTGTTTGCTTTCAAATATTGGGATTTTGCCCGACCCGCCTTTCGGACCTCGTCCCAATTGGGGGTCGCCACTAACGGATCCAAAGCAACCAACTGACAAGCAAACCCTGTCACCATCAGGATCGCGATAAAGACGGTGCGCATGGGTTCACCAAGCCTTTCAGGGCGATTAGGCAGGGATCGGGAGTGTTTGGATATTCCAAACGTGGGGTTTAATCCGGGGTAAATTAAGGCGGGGAAGGCAGACAAAAAGGTCTTGTCCGGGGGAGGATACAAAAACTAATTTTACCCACTTCCCCATTTGGGTCAAGTCAAACATCTACCCTCATCCTTACCCAAACACCATTAAAGGCTGTGGATTTTGCCAGCCGGGCTAATTTGGGTGGGGACGAGTGATGCCTTTTGCCCGCAATCTGTTACTCAGACAGATCTTGCAGTCAGTTCATCCGACACAGGGAATGTTTGGGGGTCACTTTCAAAGTTCCAAAAACGATCGGCCCGTTCTGGGACCAATTTTAGAAGAGACAAGGTCATTTATGCCGTTCAAAAGCATCAACTTTGGGGATTTATAGCCGTTTTTAAAAAAAGAAATCAAACATCCAAGGAGGATTCTTGGCCGATTCAATTTGCCTCAGTTTGAAGCTTGGCGGACTCGAATAGGGAAGAGCATACCTTTGCAGGTTGGCAAAAATCGTTGGCCTTTGCCTGCACCCCAAAAGCGAACCAAAGATTGTCAGATGGATTCCCCGGTGACACATTGGTTGGTAGGCATCCTTTCGTTCTTTACAACAGGCCATCTTCAAGATCTTGGAATTCAACAATGATTCCAAGCACCTGGGCCAATTGAAACACGATGTTTTGGAAGCGGTCCATGAGTCAGACGCCGAATCGTTCAAAGGCTTGCCACCATGGCCAAATCAAACATGACCATGTTGATAATGTAAGTTTGATTTTGGATTGGGTCAACACCAAACAAGCTGAAATTTTGGTTTTCGGTACCAACCAAGCTTTTTGGTGAAGGGTCCCCCCAGTGGATGCTTCCTTGGTGAGCCCCTCGAATCAGGATGGCGAAATGCCCCAAAGTGCCCTAGAGACAGGGCAAAAAGGTATTCAAAATTCTATTTTTGCTATAAACAAGCATCTAGACCTTAAAGGATATTGCGTCGAGTTTGCCCGGGGCTTATCACCAATAAACCCTGGCCTAGTTTACCCCACCTTGGGTGAATCACTTAATTGCAATTTACCTTTTGATGTATTTTTCTCCTGCATCGATCCGAATTAGCAGGACATTTTGATCCGGGGCAGTCGGACAAGTTGTGAAATCGGAAATAGCGCAGGGTGGGTTGTAGGCTTTGTTGAAGTCCAGGGTAAAGGTTCCATTGTTTCCCGGGTTGAGGTCGACCGTGATAAACCGCGCGGGCTGATAGGTGGTATCTCCCGCGGTTTTATCCCGAAACACAAAGAACAGTCCCGCGCCCTCGGCAATCGCGTCCAACCTGTAGGTTTCGCCTTTGAGTTTGAATTCGGCATAGCCTGGACATGGTTGATGGGAAACCTGATCGAGTACATTGACGATTGGAATCGTCTTTCCAACGGGATAGGAGATAAATGTTGCCTCGACCCGGAAATCCTCGTTGCCCGGATACCATTGGCAGCCTGGAAAGTTTTTCCTCACCAGGGATTCGTTGTCGGCCAGGCGCAGAATATATTTTCCTTCTCTCACGATGATGTGCATTCGAAATCGGCCGATACCCACCCAATCAGGTTTTTCGGTGTCAAATACGCGTTCGCCGGTGAATGGTTTTCCGTTGGAAACCATGGTCACACCTTCGGCCAACCGCAGCTTGACCCTCTTCCCGGTCTCATCGACCTGAAGGATACCGAGGCGATCCGGTCCCGTGCCAATCAAAGCCGCGGGAAAAACAACATCGTTCCCTTTTCCTGTCCCGAAAGAGTTGTCTCCGGATTTTAGGGTGAATCGTCCGGCGAGTGAAACCAGCCATTTTCCTCACGCAGTTTCTTTTCCCTGGCGTCGCGCCACGATTGCAATTCCTTCTGATAGTCCGGCTCCGCTGCGGAGAGGATTGGAAAGGCGAAAAAAGCCATAACAATAGTAAAAAAGTATTTTTTCATAATTCTTTTGTCCCACCAGACAAATACAAAGTTGTGTTAGTTGCCTTTGAAGTTTACCTTGTTTACCTGGTACGAATAAGCCTTATTGGACGGAGTTTCCGAGATTGTCCAGTCCGCTTGGGCGATTCCAATCTCATCAAACCGAAGTCCCGAAACTTGGCTGGGGATTTCTCCAGCCAAATCTCCAAGGACCTTGCCATTATCCGGATTTGAAAGCCTTGCTTCCAATGTTTTTTCCGAGAGGTTCCAGGTCATCCGGAATCGGTATTTCTGGCCTTGCTTCAATGTTTCAGTTGCTTTCGACTCCCAATGTCCGTCGGTGCCTGATACAAGGATCGAAGCAGTATCCGGCCCGCCGATTCGGACCGAGATGGATGACTGGTTCGCCGGTTTATCCGAGTGAAATACTCCGATTATAATTGGGTTCTCCGGGTCATGTCCAAAATTGGTAACGGTAAAGTCGAATTCCGCGTTGCCTTTTAACAGGCTCTCACGGACCGGGTGAACAAATCGTCGCCTCTGTTTGTCGTGTTTTTCGGATTCTTTGCCATCTGGTCCATGGGTCCAGGCGCTCCCCACTTCCAATTGTTTCTTTCCGGGATTCCAGCGGTAGGGAACACCCTCGGTGAGTAGTATGGGCATCGGCTGGTCTTTATGTTTTCTGCGTGCCACATCCAGCATATCAAAATCAAAATACCATCCTCTTGCGAGCGGATCCGTTTCAAA
>CAMBMH010000203.1 GCA_945868575.1 Singulisphaera sp. GP187
CAAAGAACTCCTTGGCGACGCCAATACGCAGGTCGGAGATCGGTTTGTCGAGGTCGGCCATGTAATCAGGAACGGGTTGGTTCAGCGAGGTGCTGTCTTTGGTGTCGTGGCCTGCGGTAGCCTGAAGCAAAAGGGCCGTACCGAAAAGATCGTTGGAAAAAGGGCCAATCTGGTCGAGCGAACTGGCAAACGCGACAAGGCCATAGCGGGAGACGCGCCCGTAGGATGGCTTGAGGCCGTTGATTCCGCAAAGGCTGGCGGGTTGGCGAATCGAGCCGCCTGTATCGGAACCCAGCGACAGGGGGACCATGCTACCGGCGACTGCGGCGGCGGAACCGCCCGAAGAACCACCGGGAATCCGGTCGAGGGCCCAGGGGTTTGCGGTGGGACCGTAAGCGCTGTTTTCGGTGGAGGAGCCCATGGCGAATTCGTCGAGGTTGGTCTTCCCCAGAGGGATCCCATCAGCCTCGATGATTTTTTCGACAACGGTGGCGGAGTAGGGGGGGACAAAGTGTTCGAGCATTTTGCTGGAACAAGTGGTGTTGAGACCCTTGGTGCAGAGGTTGTCCTTGATCGCCACGGGAAGACCACCCAGCAGGCCGAGCTTTTGGCCGGAGGCGCGCTTTTGGTCGATGGCTTTTGCCTGAGCGAGAGCGTCGTCGGCGTTGAGCTTGAGAAACGCTTTGATTTTGGGATCGCGGTTGGCGATGACGGTGAGGCAATCCTGAACAAGGGCTTCGGAAGTCAATTTCCCGGAATCCAGAAGCGCCTTCAACTCACGGACGGAACGCTCGGCAAGGGGCGCACTCATGGGGAATCGATTCCTGTAGGGAAGAACAAATTTGGGATGGGAATTTAGTCGAGAACGGCCGGGACCTGGAAAAGGTTGCCACTACGCTCGGGGGCGTTGGCAAGGGCTTGGTCGGGTGTGAGGGAGGGGCGAAGACCATCCTCACGGAAGACATTTACCTGTTCGAGAGCATGGGCCAACGGTTCGACGCCTGTGGTATCGATTTTCTGGAGTTGGTCCACATAGCCCACAATAGAATTCAGCTGGGGAGTCATCTGGGCGACTTCAGCATCGGTGAGCTGAAGACGGGAAAGATGAGCCACCCAGCGAACTTGTTCGGCGGTGAGGGACATGAAAAGGTCCCTTCAATTAGATAGAGCCGACCTGGAAGGGCTTGCGCTTGGTGGGGCGCACAACATATCCGGAACGGATGCATTGGACGCAAGCCTTGCGTCGTTCAACACTTCCGCCAACTTGAACCTGGAGCTTCTGGATGTTGGGGGAGAAGGTGCGCTTGGCAATGCCGCGAACTTTCACGCCGTTACCACCCAAGTATTTGGGCTTACCGCTCTTGGTGTAATGGTTGCCGGTGGTAGGCTTCTTGCCGCAGTAATCGCACTTGGTCGCCATGACTCAATTCACCTTTGTCAAAAGTCTTTCGCCTGAACTATTCAGCTTACTTTACACTCGGCTTATGACAAGCGCAATGTCAGGGATTTGCACAAAACCGGAGATTGGAATGGAGGAATCCTTTGGCCCAGTAGTAGTGATCGAGAAATCCTTTTGTATCTCTTGATAGGATATGGTGAGCTGAGTAAAGCGCTTCCACCGTTGCAAGGCCCCCATCCGGATCATCAAAAAGCTTGCTCGAACGGGGGTAAGCCGTCCGGATTCCTCGCAGGGAGCGTTTAGGCATCTCTAACAGGGGCAAGGAGAGTTTCTGGGCCCAGCGCCAGCTCCCATCCACCAGGAGAAGTCCCTTTTCGGCATCCGCTTCCGACAATTCCGGTCCTTCGTGCCAAAGAAGAACATAATTTGCCAGATCGGGTGGCTGTTTCCAGGGGTGTTGCACGATCCGGACGGAGGGGTGCTCGCGCAACGGCCAGATGGTGCAGCGTTCCTTTCGCTCCCGCCTATCTCGTAGGATCAGGGTTTTGGGATACGGGGTAGGGTTCGGGCACTGGGGTGTTTCTTTCATTCGAATCAGCCCAGAATCGGGTCCAGGATTTTTTTCTGGTGGTTGATTTGTGGCCGACTCAGGAAATATTTCCGGGAAACCCAAAAGAGGATCGTTCATTTAGGGTCTGGCGGGTTTGGACGCGGCGGCCTGATCCACGGCGAGGGTGTTGCCCGAAAAAGTCAGGTTGGCGCAATCGGTTAGGATGACCGGGCTTGGTTCGGCTTTGGGACCTTTGCCACGGCAGCCGCTGATGAGTGTATCGCGCACGCGAATCAGGGCGAGAGCGGCGGGTTCGCAATCGACAAACGAGCATCCCGAAATGGTGAAATCCTGACAATCTTCAAGGATCAGGCCTGCCTTGGCTTTGTTGGCATTGTGGAGTTGAAGTCCCTGGATGTTGCAATTGTCGCAGTTTTTGAAGCTTACCGAGTTGCTGGTCTCTTTGCTGGTGCCATAGTCGTATCGGGGGTTGCGCTCCATGGCGTTGGCGCCCATGGCGATATGGGAGCATCGTTCCGCGCGTAGGTTGTTGGTGTAGGCCATCCAGAATGTGTTGCCGGTCATGGTGACGCCCCGGCAATCGCTTAGGTCAATGTTGTATTCGACATCGGAGAGGACATTGCCTGTGATGGTGATGTGTCCCTCGCGGGTTGGGCCAAGCTTGCCACCATCGCCTTTGCCTTTGACGCGGATGTTGGCGGAGCCGGGCGCTTTGGAGTGCTGGATGCTGTTGCCGGTAATTGCGACTTCGGCGACGGAGCCGCCGGTGGAATCGAGTTCGATGTTGGCGGAGGGATTGGACCTGGTTCCGGTGTCCACATTCGCTTCGATATCGCAATTACCGATCTGAAGGTTTCGTACCTCGCCTCCCCGGGAAACGATTCCGCCCCCTTTGCAGTAGCTGATGTGACAGCCTGTGATGTTGCTCTGGTGAAGGTCGGTATTGTCATAAAAGACGCCGATGCCTGTGTTATCGTAGATGTTGCAATCGCTTATCGAAAGATTCCGATTAAGTTTGACCAAGTGGATGGCGTGTTTACATTTGCGTATCGAGACGCCTTTGATGCTCAAGCCGAGTGTTCCTTCCAGCTCGATCCCCATGGCCATGGGATGTCCACCCACGATATCGATCCCGGAGATTGTACAGTTCATCTCGTATTTTTTGACAACATCGGGAACATTTTTGGGTTCGGCATTTCCCCTTTTAAAGGATCCGACAACCCGAATGGCTGGGCCTGGGGCTTCCATGATGAATTGGGTTCCCTGGCCGACGAGCTGGATGCGGCCTAATTCGGAAAGGTCGACCACCAGTGGCTCCTGGAGCCGGATGATTCCCCTTGGAAAGTGGGCATACCCCTGGGATTCCTTGAGGAAGTCGCCATGAATCCGATTTTCCAACAGCCGCACATCGGGTTGGCCAATTGAGGAAAGAGAAAGGCAAAGGAGGCCTAGGAGGGAGCCGGTCATGGTAAGTCCTCGCCAAGTGTTGAGACAGTCCTTTTAATTTAGGGGCGGACAAAAAAGGGTCCCGGTTTTTTCCATTCCTTTTGGGAAAGTGCTGAGAGGTCTATTGTGAACAAGCTATTTTGTGAACCAGCCGTAAGGGGGCACCAAAAGGTTCATCGGACCATTATCACCGGCTTAAAACCAAACTTTCATCAAAGCTTCTTTGGATGGTTACCCGGGTGGTATCCTAGGTTTACTTTTGTGGAGACAACTGCTTTAGGAGCAACATCCGATGAATCGAAATGTTTGGGCTCAATTTGGCTTGGGATGGGCAGGCACCGCCCTGTTGGCAAGTGGATTCCTCACCGCCGGGTTGATGATACCCCTTTCCCGGGCGGAAGACCCGTTACCTGCCAAGGACGCGCCAAAGCCGAACGCTGCTGCAACCAAAGTGGCCAGGGTTCTGCCGGGTGCCAAACCTGGCTATATGCAGCTTCCCAATCAATGGTCGCTTCGCCCCGCAGGAACTCATGTCCTCGTTGGTGACCTTCCGGTTCAGGCTCTGGTTCATCCGTCTGGAAAATACCTTGCGGTGCTTCACGCCGGCTATGGCACCCATGAGTTGGCCATACTTTCCACGGGGAAAACGCCAAAGATCCTATCGCGAACCACGCTGCCTCACGCGTTTTACGGGATTGTCTGGGGTGATGAAGGCAAGAGTCTCCTTGTGAGCGGGGGTGAATACGCCACCGTTCAGGAATATCCGTTTGATTCGGGCTTCCTTGCCAAGCCAACCGTGATCCAGGTTGCTCCGGAAAAGTCGAATTTCGTAACCTCCGGTTTGGCCATTGATGGGGACAAGCTTTTTGTGGCGGGTTCGTGGAATCACTCGGTGAGCATTGTCTCGCGAAAGGATCCCAAAGATCCGCAAATTGTCAAGCTCGACCAGGACACATTCCCTTATGGGTGTTTGGTTGATGCAAAGGCTGACCGTGTTTATGTAAGCCAATGGGGCAAATCGTCCCTTGCGGTTCTTGACCGCAAGGATGGCAAGGTGATCGGTGTTTGGCAAACCGCCAGCCATCCTACCGAGATGGTGCTTTCACCTGATGGAAAAAGGCTTTTTGTTTCCTGCGCGAACTCCACCATCGTAAGCGTTTTGGACACAAAAACGGGTGCTCAAACCGAATCACTCTCCTGTTCGCTTTATCCTGGTGTCCCTTCGGGGAACACGCCATCGAGTCTGGATATTTCGCCTGATGGCGAGCTTTTGTTTGTTACCAATTCTGACAACAATAATCTTGCCGTGTTCCGCATCGGTGAGCCGGGCCAGGCGCGCAGCCTTGGTTTTATTCCCACAGGCTGGTACCCAACCAGTGTCCGCTACCACGCCGGGGAAAAGGCCCTTTATGTGACCAACGGCAAGGGGCTTGGCTCAAAGGCCAATGTTCAGGGGCCCAATCCTCTTTTAAAAGGTCGCTCCCCTACCGAACAATACATTGGTGGGCTCTACACAGGAACGGTTTCGCGCATCGAAATGCCGACGCCCGAAAAAATGGCCGAATACACCACCCAGGCCAAGCTTTGCAGCCCGCTGAAATCGGATGGATCGCCCAACGGTGTCCGTTCAAAAGACAACCCGATTCCGGCCAAGGTTGGGGACGCCAGCCCGATCAAATATTGCATTTATGTCATCAAGGAAAACCGCACCTACGACCAGGTATTTGGTGATGATAAAAGAGGCAACGGTGATCCAAACCTTTGTATCTTCGGGGAAAAAGTTACCCCCAATCACCACAAACTTACCCGCGAATATGTCCTCCTTGACAATATATATGTCGAAGGTGAAGTTTCCGCCGATGGCCATGAATGGACCATGGGTGCATATGCGACCGACTATGTAGAAAAAGCATGGCCACAAAGCTATCGCGGTAGCGTCCTCGGCAAACTTTCCGCATATCCCGCCGAAGGAAATCGCGACTCGATCGCCCGTCCAGCAGGTGGGTATCTTTGGGATCGTTGTATCGAGGCGAATGTGAGCTATCGCAGCTATGGGGAGTGGGTGACCAACCCCAAAAAGCATGGCGAGCCGGGCAAGGCCAATGTCAAGTCGCTTGAAGGCAAGATCGATCCATATTATTGGGGTTATGATCTTGAGTATCCCGATGTCAAAAGGACGGAGAGGTTCCTTTCAGAACTAAACCGTTTTGAGAAGGAGGGTGATATGCCCCGGATGCAAGTGATGCGTCTTGGCAATGATCACACCTCTGGTACCCGACCGGGAAGGCCCACTCCCACCGCGATGGTCGCCGAAAACGATCTGGCCCTTGGCAAATTGGTCGAAGGAGTCAGCAAAAGCAAGTTCTGGAAGGAAACCGCGATTTTCGTAATCGAGGACGATGCCCAGAATGGCTCCGACCATGTCGATGCGCACCGTGCCGTTGCGCTTGTTATTAGCCCCTATACCCGTCGCGGTATCGTCGATTCCACCATGTATTCCACATCAAGCAAGCTTCGGACGATGGAGCTGATTCTTGGACTCAAGCCAATGAGCCAGTTTGATGCCGCCGCAACTCCGATGTACAACTCATTCATGGCGAAAGGCGATACAACGCCCTATGTGCATGAAGCCGCCCGGGTTGATTTGACCGAGGTCAACAAGGCCACCGCCTGGGGTGCCAAATTGTCCGAAGAGTTCAATCTGGCTAAGGAGGATGCCGCTGATGATCTCCTTTTTAACGAGGTGATCTGGAGGTCGGTGAAGGGACCAAATAGTCCCATGCCCGCGCCCGTTCGCGCGGCATTCTTCATGGGCAAAGTGAAAACCGGGAAAGACGCCGATAACGATTAATCGTTGTTCCCGGATTTGTCCCTGATTTTCCTGGGACTTGGTTCCATAGAATTCACAAGGAGCTTGAATTCGGTTTTTCCGATTTCGGGCTCCTTGCTCTTTTTGGTGAATTGTTTGCTTTTGGAGAATCGTCCATTGCTTTGGGGCCGTAAAAAACGCCTGATCGATTACGCAAGCTGTGCTGGCTGAGCGGGGAAACTTCCTCAGGGCGGGATTGCGCAAGTTTTGCGCCGTCTTCCCCAGCCTGCTGTGCGGGATCCCAATCTCCTCGTGGGTACGGAAACCTGCGATGATGCTGGGGTTTATCGCCTTTCGGATGAACTGGCTTTGGTTCAGACACTCGATTTTTTTCCGCCTGTGGTGGATGACCCATATGCCTATGGGCAGATCGCGGCGGCAAATTCCCTAAGCGATGTTTACGCCATGGGGGGAACGCCCAAGACGGCGCTTAACTTGCTTGGTTATCCCGATGACAAGGACCCTGGATTCACTTGGTTGGGGC
>CAMBMH010000204.1 GCA_945868575.1 Singulisphaera sp. GP187
TCGGATTTTGATGCCCGCTTTCTGGAAAATTGAATCGGATGTGGAGCGCTCACGGGCCCTGGAGGCTATCAACGAACTCACATTAAAATTCAAGGTAACCAAATTGGGGATCGTTCGGGATAGGGTGGTGGCGATGGCCGAACTCTGGATGGACCCCTGCAAGGACTTGGCAAAGGATTTTGAACGAATCCTCAAGTGCCTTTCTGTGGCAGTGAAACAATTTTACAAAAAGATGATCCACGGAATGGAGGTGGAACAAAATACCGGTGATGCCTGATGGGAAATGCAAAACAAGGTTGTTCGAAACACAAATTCAATAGGGGACTCAGAAAATGGCTCGCGTGCTAATGTGGGAAGGGCTTAACGCCTCTGGTAGGAAAGTTCGCGGTGTGGTGGCCCTCACGGAAAAGCAGGATGAGCTTACGGCCCGTCGTGAATTGATTTGCGCCAAAGGAAATGGAGCAAACCCAGTTCGTGTCAGAAAGATAAATCTGAAGGAACTTCCCGATCTTCCCGCTGGTGGTGCCGAGGATTCAGAAGGAACCCAAAACTAATTTCATTGCAGCCAACCTGCCTTGCAATGAATCAAAAGCAATTGGGTTCCGGGCAATTGTCTGGAACTAGATTGCTTTGGTTTTACATTTAGGTACCAAAATAGTATTTTAATCTCTGACTTTGCACCTCTGAGGCCATGTATTCAAACCTTTGAAGCCATGTTACAGGGGGACTGAAATCCTTTCTGTTTCAAAAATCGTTACAGGATGAAAAAATACAGGCATGGACAAGCAGATTAACTTTTTTCGGCAGCTTTACGCTTCTCCTCCGCCACATACTTTTTGAAGGCGTCCATGTTGTAGGAAAGGAACATAAAAGCATGATGTAGAGCCAGATATTCATCGGTCTCCTCATCATCCTGAAAATCCTTGCGCAGAGCATAAAGCTTGGCCAGGAGAGGTTCCGCCTCGGGTATGTTTGCCATAATCCATTCATTCCATTGGAAAAAGCACTAATTGGGAATCTTCCGTAAAGACAACAACCTTTGCCTTGGAAGGACGGTTCAAACGATTGGAACCGGACATTTTTCGAACCCTATCGGATTCCTTTCCGAACAATCGCCCACGGTATCCATCCCATGGAATTCTTAGCTGGTTTGACCCTGGCTTGCAGGTTTTAACCTGAAGATAAGATACCGAAATCGACTCCAAAACTGTTTGGGCCGATTGCAGGGCCAAAGCAGGTTTATTGCATTGCCGACTGAGGTGTAGTTGAATCAGGGCCCGGGGCTTGCGCTCACCCGATCGCACTAGAATTTCCCTGAAACAATTGGCCGCCTGATTATTGGAAAGGTGTCCACCATCGCCAAGGTTGCGGGCAATCAGGTAGGAAGGTCGATTGCTATTTTGCTGCATTTCCTCATCATGATTGAACTCCAACCCCAAGAGGTCACAACCGGCAGCAAAATCTGCGATTTTTTCGTTCCAAGTCCCCAAGTCGGTTAGATAAGCCAACCTTAAGGCTGGTTCAAAAAGGCCCGGATCAACCTCCAAAACGATGCCAAGATTCGGCATCTCTCCATGAGGCAACGGGTGGGTATGCAGAAACCATCCCGGGAGGATTTCTCGAACGGCTCCAGCTTTTAAGGGAAATAAATTTTGGTCGTTGGCCACCTTCATTTTTATATTCAACGGTCCAATCAAACTCCCATCCAAATGGACAGGGACCCCCCTTTCCAAAAAGCTTCGAATTGCCATGGGATTACAATGATCATTGTGGGTATGGGACAAAACGACAGCCCGAATCTGCTCGATCGAGATTTTAACCTTGGCCAGGCAGGATTCCAGCTTGCGAAAGGGTATCCCGGCATCCAAAAGAACACAGGTTTCCCCCCATCTGACTATCGATGCATTTCCCGAGCTGCCGGAAGCGAGGAAAATCCATTCCATCCTGGACGAACAAGTCATGAAATCTTCGATTTTCCTTGGTAATTGGGGGGGTGGACATTCCACTTGAGGCCTTAAGATAACATATGGGTACTCTATAGTGCCTGCCCGCCTGTATGCCCAAACGGAGTTTGAGATGAGGAATCCCCGCACCATCCTGATTGTGGATGACGATGTTGATTTGGCCGATGGGCTCAAGCTGGTTCTTAGCCGAGAAGGCTATCGTATCCTTCAGGCAAGGGATGGACGCCAAGCCAAGGATGTAGTGGATCGGGAACGCCCGGACCTCGTGATTATTGACATGATGATGCCCAAAATGGGCGGATATCCGGTACTCGAACATTACAAGGAGCGAACTGATGCTCCACCGTTTATCATGATCACCGCCAATGAAGGCGCCCGCCACAAAGCGTACGCCGAGTATCTGGGTGTGGTTGATTACATCCGAAAACCCTTTGCCATGGACCGTCTTTTGGAAACCGTCCACAAGGTACTTCCTCCGGAAGAGGCATCACCTAATTAGTGAAAATTGGCGGTTGGGAATTGCGTCCAAAATTGCTTACTCAGTCCCGGTTTCCCTCGAAAAGAAAGATACCGGGAATAAGCTTTATCTAGGATTACATTTCTCTTGGCGGTTTGCCCATGCTAGCCAAACTTGGAACCTTTGCCCTTTCCGGAATTGATGCTGTTGATGTCGAGGTCGAGGTGGATGTCTCCCCCGGCCAAACCAAAACCCTTTTGGTCGGATTGCCCGAGGCGGCGGTCCGGGAAAGTGTGCACCGCATCGAACGGGCGCTTTTTAACCTGGGCTACCGGCCTGCCCAGGGACTCACGGTAATAAACCTTGCCCCCGCAGACCTCCGAAAGGATGCTGGGGCGTTTGACCTCCCCATTGCGCTTGGACTTCTTGTCGCTACCCAGCAAATTCGGCCCGAACAACTAGAAGATCATTCTTTCTCCGGGGAATTGGCGCTCGACGGAAGTGTAAGGCCCGTCAAAGGTGCCCTTTCCATGGCCATGCGGGCTCGGGAGAAAGGGATCAGGCGGTTGGTTCTTCCGCGGGCAAACGCGGCAGAAGCCGCAGTAGTCGAAGGCCTGGAGGTCATCGGAGTCCATAACCTCGCCGAGGCGGTAAACCATCTGAATGGTTCGATGCCCCTTGAACCGGTTATTTGTCCGGTCGGGGACCTCTTTCAGAAACTCGATCAATACCCTTTTGACTTTTCCGATGTAAGAGGTCAGGAATATGCAAAAAGGGCCCTGGTTATTGCCGCCGCGGGTGGTCACAATCTGCTAATGCTGGGCCCACCAGGAACCGGAAAAACAATGCTGGCACAAAGGCTGGCAACCATCCTTCCCGCACTCCATCCCGATGAAAGTCTTCAAACCACACAGATTTATTCAGCCATGGGGCGCCTCGAATCTTCCCAGGCACTCCTCACCACGAGGCCTTTTCGGTCCCCGCACCACACCATTTCCGATGCTGGAATGGTCGGTGGAGGCAATCCACCCTCGCCTGGTGAAATCAGCCTTGCCCACAACGGTGTCCTATTTCTTGACGAGCTTCCCGAATTCAATCGCCGTAGCCTTGAAGTTTTGCGCCAACCCCTTGAAGAGGGGAAAGTAACCATTTCCCGATCACTTCAAAGCACAACCTTTCCAGCCCGGTTGGTGCTTGTCGCCTCGATGAACCCCTGCCCGTGCGGTTATTTGGGGGACCCCAGACACGAATGCAAATGCACTCCAATTCAGATCGAAAAATATATGGGAAAAATTTCGGGCCCCCTCCTCGACCGGATTGACCTGCACATCGAAGTCGCGACGGTTCCCTTTCAGGAACTTTCCAGCCAGGCTGACGGCACCTCAAGTGCCCAGATGCGAACAAATGTGCAATCGGCCCGTATGCGCCAGGCCGATCGTTTCGGTAAGCAGAGCGAACTCCTTAACAGCCGCATGAACGGTCGACTTCTACGAAAACATGTGACCCTTGACCTGATCGGCAAACGGGTCATGGAAAAAGCTATGACTGATTTGGGACTGTCCGCAAGGGCACACGACAGGATCCTGCGAATGGCCCGCACCATCGCCGACCTGGAAGGCCGCGACAAGGTTGAAACGGAGCAAGTGATCGAAGCAATCGGATACCGCACCCTCGACCGAAAATTATGGCGAAGGTGATTTTGCCTTAAATAAAGCGTGATTGTCAAATTCTTATCTATTCCGGCTTATCCAATCCTTTTCGGTTTTTGATACTACGAAGTTCAGGATGGCTGGTTGCCGTCTGAATGGATTTGATTGCCTCTTCCACGGCAGATACACGCCTGTTATTCAGCTCACCCTCGGGAAATTCTCCCCGCTTGCATTGAGCATTTAGTTCGTCTACCAGTTCGCGTAGTTGAGGAATCGAATCCTTGGCGGCAGACCCATATTTGGCAATCTCCAACATGATCTCCCCGGTCCGGCTTTCACTTCCATGTCCTCCTTGGGTTTTTGCGAAAAGAATGCCCGCGTCGATCCCCTCTTTGAATTGGAATTTGGTGAGGGCTTTGAAGCCTCCCATACGAATTTCGTTCCCAAACATGGTATCCGCAGGACTTGGTGTTTTGATTGCTGCATAAATGTCCGAAGCCAAGGCTTCCACATCCTCAAGGCGAAGCTTGCTTTCAAAAAATTCCCTTAGCTGTGCCCTTGCCATCCCGTCGGCATTTGTGGAAATAGCCCGAATCGCAGGGTAAAGGAGCTTGGGATCAACCGAAGTTAGGGAATCAGAAACAGGTCCAGTGAAAAGACCCGCAGCAAGCTGACCATGCGTCAATTGAACAGGATCCGCCCAGGTAATGGGTTGATATGGTTCCGCCGTTTTGGCAACCGCCGCCAAAATCTCCGGGAGTGCAGGCACTAGCTTTTTGCCAAGGTTTCTGATCGCCTTGGCGGCTTTGTACCTAAGCCACCGGTCTTCATGCGACAACAGGCGGATCAATACCGGAATGGCTTGGGGAGTCTTCAATTCCCCAAGAGTCTCGCAAGCACCCTGGCGCTCATGTTTGTCCGGGCCCTCTGCCATTTTCATCAGGTCGGGAATGAGGCTCGTTGCCTCGGGTCGATGGATGATTTCTTCGGCAGCCCAGCTCCGTACAACAGGCGACCAATCACGGAAAGCGCCAACCAATTGTTTCACGGTCATGGTCTTGCGATCGGTATCAAACCGACCGGATGTAACCGCCGCCAAAGCCTCGAATTTCGTCAACCAACTGGCCTGGCTAGCCCCCCGGCCCGTCAGCAGGATATTTTGAAAAGGAATGGAATAGGTAAGCACATAGATGGCAGCAGGACTGAGACCGTAGTAACTACTTTGCCCAAAGTAGGTGTTGTCCTCTGTTTTCCCTGGTCCATATTGTTCCCCTCCGTCGTAGGTAAATGACCCATCACATCGACGGACAAGATCGAAGTGCCAGGAGGATTCCCGGAAAAAAGCGGCCAAAGCCTCAGGGCCACCAACATTTGCTCCAAGGGCCCCCCAAAGATAACTGAAACCCTGCCCTGTGTGCCCACATTCCCTGCTTCGGTAACTTGCGACTGTCATCCTTGCAAAAAATTTCGCCTGCTCAATATGTTTTCCCTCCTGGGCAAACAAATGGGCTGCCATTGCGCTTTTGCCGTTGTTGTCATGAAAAGGCCAGGGCTCATGCTCTCCATAGGGAATGGTTCCCTTGTCAAAAAAGTAACCAAAAAACTTCGATGCCCGATCGATTGCAGGATCAATTTCCTCATCAATGACACCGCATTTCTTACCAAGGATGATCGCCAAATTGGCTGGCAATCCGGCCTGATTGACCGGCCCGTAGGGAGGGATGGAACCATGTAGCCCCCCTTCAGGCGTTCTGGCCGCAAACCCATGACCAAAGGTTCCATACATACTTTGCCCCTTGGCCAGGGCAACCGTCATCTCCCGAATCGCAGGTAAAACCTCCTGATCACCCGTTACAAGATAATATTCGCATAAAAAAAGGTTTCTGTATCCAATCTCCCATGTACCCATGTCCCTTCTGGTATTTTGAAACATCGCCCCCGCAATATCCCGGGAAAGCTTTTTCAACCGGGGCAAATACTCCGTCCTGCCTGTCGCAAGAAGAGCAAGGCCATTAATGGAACCATGCCAGTTTGCCTCAAGTTTTTCCTTCTCCAAAACCTTGCAAGCTTCCTCAAATATCTTCTTGGATTTGGGACAATTGTAAGGTGCTGTTAGCGCATAGGTCCCCATCACCCTCAACATGATCCTTACTTCATCAGTTTTTCCATTCCGCCACCTTGTAAGCAGGAGGACGCCACCATTCGACTCTTTTTCCGCCTCCTGAATGGCCATAGCAATTGACTTTCGGGCATCATCCGCAAAAAGTTTACCCCCGGAACCAAGGATCACATCATCAACGCGAATGACACCATCCGCAGGCGATTTCAGTGCCACATGGGTTATAAGAATTTGCCTACTGGCGGTCGTCGTCCGTCCCTGTAATCCATCAAAATGGGTATCAGGTTTGGTATGAATCCATCCGCGAAGTCCGGTAGCCCCCAGGTTGTAAGTCAACTCCCTGTCAATTTTTGCATCCCGGGTAAGATCAGGGGGCTGTGTGGTTTCAACCGCCTTAAGGGAAAATATCCCCGGAATTTTGATTAAGGAAATAAAAAACAAAACTCGAATAATTTTCCTATTCATGATCATTTCCTTTATATATACATTATTAAAATTTTAATTTATTTATACTACTTTT
>CAMBMH010000205.1 GCA_945868575.1 Singulisphaera sp. GP187
TCCCGCGGACAAAGGAGCATCCAGACGGGAAGCACCGAGGCGATAAAGCCATAGCTGCAAAGGGCCAGGATGGTCTGTGTCTTGTCGAGGGAAAACCAGGGCTCAAGCGAGGAACCCGGAATCAGGCTTCCCGCCCAGGTGGCCAAAAGAACCGCCAATCCGCCAGCGATGGAGGCCTCCACCACCGCGCCTTTACGGATCTTGTACATGTAAAGACCGACCACAAACGCGATGGGGATGGTGCAGGCAATGGTGAACACTCCCCACGAACTCCCCGGGATCACCTGGCTTCCGCCGTTGGGCAGGGTCACCGATTTGGTGCCGGGCTCCATCGCTTGGGTCGGGAGGCGCCCTTCCGCGGGAAGGCCCAAAAGGAAAGGCTCCGAACGGGTGATCGGGTCGGAACCCTTGGACAAAAGAATTTTGCAACCACCAGGAAACCGGTAAATCACCCGCTTGGAATCGGTGCGGGAGGCATCCTGGCCCAATGCCTCATTTTGCGGGAGAATGATGACCGTCCCCTTGGGAAGACCTACCTCCTCGCCTCCGAGGGCCTTGACCACCACAAAACCAAGTCCTGCAAGGGCGATAATCACGATGACCAAAATCGCCAAAGCCACGGACCTCCAGGCCCAGGGCCCCAAGGCAATCCGGGCCAGTTCCGCGAGGGATTTGCCATCATGGCGAACCGAGGCGGCAAGGACCAACATATCCTGAACAGCACCCGCCAGGCATACCCCCACCAAAAGCCACAACAGGCCCGGAGCATACCCATATTGCAGCGCCAGCACGGGCCCGATCAGCGGACCGGCTCCGGAAATCGCCGCGAAATGGTGCCCGAAAAGGACCCACTTGCTGGTGGGGTGGTAGTTCTGGCCATCATTGAGCCGAAAGGCCGGGGTCTCCCGGGAGTCGTCCAGACAAGCCAGCCTTGCCGCCAAAAACGCCGAGTAATACCTATAGGCGATCGCCAAAATCAGAAGCGCCGCAAGCATCACGGGCAGGGCATGAAGCAGAACCCGTCCATCGGGTAAGGTTTGCCAGAATTCAAAGCCCATGGAAATCACCTTCGGCGAGAGGGAAGAGGGTATACGACCATTTTAAGAATCTGGCACCAACGGGTACTTTTTTCCTCAGGCCCAAAAGCCAAGCCCAGGCAAACCAGATTACAGACGACCTGGTCTGACTTGGTGGGGATCCAATCCGAGGCACCCATCGCAACCTAATCCGAGGCGCCCATGGCGGAAAGGAAGCGATTTCTGGTGGGAAATCTCAGGATCATGAACAACAAAAGCCCAATCACCATTCCCACGAGGATCCCCTTTTCGATGTTGGAAGGGACGGCGAGGGTTAAAACCAGACAAAGGAAAGCGGGGCCCTCCATCAGGGCATAGGCGATGATCCATTGTGTTTGGGCGTTATTGGCCAGGGAAACAGGATCTGCTCCAATTTGGTTGGGAAGGAAAGCTCCAACGAACAAACTCGCAGCCGTCGAAGTGAAAAGAATCGAACCGGCTACACCCACAAAAAGCCAATTGGGCGTTCCATCGATTTCCCTGAATGGGGAAATGACAGGAAAAACCACCAATAAGGGAAGTACCCCTGAGATCAGCGCAAAACAGATGATCTGGAGTGTGATAACCCGTTTTTGCCCCTCGGGAGAATCCAACCAGGTACGGGCTGCAAAGGAATCGACAAATGGCTCGGACATCGGCATGCTCCCTGGTTTTCAATGAAAATAATAAACCCCGCAGACATGGTAACGATAACCATATCCGCGGGGTCAAAAGTTGCGCCCTTGTCTTAAGGAAACAGTGGCTACGATTCGCCCAAACTAGCCTTGGGCAGCCTTTGCAAATTCCTCATCGATGCGCTTGAGCTCATCGGATTCGCGCTTGGATTGCCACCAGGCCCAAATAACCGCAAGCAGAGCAACACCCAGCACCGAAATGCCGATTGTCCAGCGGGCGCCAATGTCCGTGCCATCCTTGATGTTGTAGGTGATGACAGATGGGAGGATCAGCAAGCTGACCATGTTCATCACTTTAAGCAACGGATTGATTGCCGGACCAGCAGTATCCTTGAGCGGATCGCCGACCGTGTCACCGGTGACCGAAGCCTTGTGGGTTTCGGAGCCCTTGCCCGTGGTGGCGGTCTTGGGTTGGTCCTCGATGGTTTTCTTCGCGTTGTCCCAGGCACCACCTGCGTTGGTCATGAACACGGCGATCAATTGGCCGACGACAATCATGCCGGCAAGGTAACCACCAAGAGCCCAAGGTCCCATGGAGAATCCAATAACGACGGGGGCAAAGATGGCCAACAACCCAGGTCCGACAAGCTCTTTTTGAGCGGTTGTGGTGCAAATGTCCACAACGCGTCCATAATCAGGACGCTTGCGACCTTCCCAGATGTCCTTGTCGCGGAACTGCATACGGCATTCCTGAACAATCAGAAAAGCGGCGCGTCCCACAGCGCGGATGGTCATGCTGGAAAACAGGAACGGAACCGCGCCACCAAAAAGCATGCCGATGAACACATAAGGATCGGCCAGGTTCAGACGCTGGGCGCCTCGGAGGAATTCCTCGATGGAAAGCCGGGTGATGGCGTCCTCGCCCTTACCCGTCGCCGCAATTGCGATGAAACTGGCAAAGAGTGATACCGCGGCCAACACGGCCGAGCCAATCGCGATCCCCTTGGTGATTGCTTTGGTGGTGTTTCCGACCGCGTCGAGATCCGCGAGGATTTGACGCGATTTGCGATAGCTCTCCTCATCCATGTAATCGGGATGTGAAGGGGGCAAAGGCTGGTTGTTCACATCACGATTGAAACCCATTTCGCCGATGCCCGAGGCATTGTCCGCGACGGGACCAAACACATCCATCGAGATGATGTTTCCCGTCAGGGTCAGCATGCCAATGCCGCAAAGCGCGATACCATATGCGATGAAGATCGGATTGTTGCTTCCAGAGAATGTCAGGACCGAACCCAACAATGCAGCGGCAATGATCATCGTTGTCCACACGGCCGACTCATAGCCAAGTGCCAACCCGGAGATAATGTTGGTGGCATGGCCCGTGCGACAGGCTTTGGCAACGCTTTTTACTGGCTCGTGTTCGGTGCTGGTCCAGTAATCGGTGCAACGATGCAGCGCCATGGCAAGGACAATACCAATCAGACAGGTGAGGATCGGACGATAGTCGAAACCCTCGTTGATGGGCATAACCTTTTGCGCAAGGGTCACCATCGTGGCTTCCCCAGGCTTCAGATCCGGGGAAAGACCTGCGGCTTCGGCATCCCTGATTTTGGTTTGACAAATCTCGACCTGTTTGGCACCGTCCAATTTTTGGTAGACGGAATAAACATTGTCCACATAGAGCTCGAGCTCATCATCCAGGGCTTCCGCTTCTTTTGATTTGCCTACTTTGCGGAAGGCCTTGAGATTCTTTTCGAACTTGGCAAGGTCTTCAGGGGTTCGGAATTTCAGGTCCCCAACCTTGTCCCCTGCGGCAACCTTGAGGGCGGAAACAAAATCCGGTTCGCGATAAAGCCCGCGTTTAATCGCCTCGCGGACGATGTATTCGCCGCTTGGCCTCAGATAGATCGCTCCCATGATGCAGATGGCAACGGCGGAAAAAACACCACCCAGCCAGAATGCCCTGGTGAAGGCGCCCATCGCGGCTGTGACGCCTTCGGATTTGTCAGCTTTGACACGGCTTGTGGAAATGATGTCGCTAACCACACCGATGGCATGAACCAAAAGCGGGAAGATCACACCCATGTGGCCGAAGCTCGCTAGACCAAGAATCATGGCGGCGACCATGGTCACCTCATAACTCTCGAAAATGTCGGCGGCCATACCGGCGCAGTCGCCGACATTGTCTCCCACATTGTCCGCGATGGTGGCAGCGTTTCGTGGATCGTCTTCGGGAATGCCAGCCTCAACCTTGCCTACAAGGTCGGCGCCAACATCGGCAGCCTTGGTGTAGATGCCGCCACCCACGCGCATGAACAGCGCCAGGAGAGTTCCACCAAAACCGAAGCCAAGGAGAACTTCGAAGGCTTTTTCCCCGAAGTAAAGGAATATCATGGTGCCACCAAGTAAACCCAAACCATCGGTAAGCATGCCGGTGATTGTGCCTGTGCGGTACCCGATAATAAGGGCTTTGCCAAAGCTTTCGCGGGACGCTGCGGCGACCTTAAGGTTACCCAGGGTGGCCATGCGCATACCCACAAAACCAACCAGGCCAGAGAAGAGCGATCCCATGAGGAACGCGATACCCCGGCCGATCGCGATTTGTTTTTCAACAAAGTTATCCGGCTGCTCCCAAGGCCATTTGGTGGCCACCAGGAGCACGGTAATCAGCGCAATCAGGATCCCCACCACACGGAATTGGCGGAAAAGATAAGCGTCGGCGCCTTCGCGCACGGCTTTGGCAATTTCCTGCATGGCAACGGTGCCATTACCATTTGCCAAAACATATTTGGTCAACCAAAAGGCATAAACCAGGCCTGCAAAAGCAACACCCATGTTCGCAACCAAGGCGAATCTTTCCCCAATGGAGAAAGCCGGATTGCTGAAGATTCCAAACGGAACCCAGTCTCCAGCAGGGGCTGAAGTTGCAAACATTCCAATTCCCTGGGAGCCCATCAGGCCCAATACAAGAAAAGCCAGGGAAAAAAGAAACCACCTATTTGCGGCTCTCTTTTGGAGACGGTTCGTAACGCCTTGTTTCCGCATGGGGAGAAGGAGCTCCATGGAAAATAGCAAACCTGCCGGATTATGAACCCAGCAGGATGAATTCGGTTATTTTGGAAAGGTACGACCTTTGGACCGGCTGGGGACAGTCGCTACCACGACTGAGAACGGACCAAACCTCCCAGGATCCTCCCGGGAGCACGAACCATTTCCTTTATCTAATGAAAGGTTAGTGAAGAAACCTTCCAAGGTCTACCATGCCTGCTGAAACCATTGGGAAAGGTTTACGCCGACATCATTTTCCCATAATCCAATGATTTTTTGATATACAGGACCAGGCCACTGCATTCTCTTTCCATCCAGTGAACTGACCCCCGCCACCCCGAAAATGGTTCCTGCAAGAAGGATTTCCTCCGCCTCCATGGCTTCTGGAGGGTAGATTGGTCCCTCTTTATATTCGATACCCAACTGGAGAATCATTCGCTTGACACGGCCCAATGTTACACCAGGCAAAATGTGAGCCATTGGGGGACTTTTGCAGACGCCATTCTTGATGAACAACACATTGGCAGGAGCGGTCTCGGTAATCTGCCCATCAATATGTTGCATGAGCGCCAAACTGCCGGGCTCCTGGGCTCTGGCCTGACGCTCTGCTAACCACCAATGCATCCGGCTTCGAGTCTTGAGTCCCTCGGGAACACACACACCAGGAACTTGCCTGGTCTCGACCAATCGCAATTTTGCCCCATCCTCAAACCAACTCACATAGCGTGTCCGGGGTACAGGAAAGGTATGAACGATAAGCGAGGGCTCGCCTTCGCCAAATCCACCCGGTTCCCCCAGATAAAAGCCTACCGGCCCCGGTGTCGCCAAAAGTACTACCGCAAATTCCTCTTTGGGATCATAAAGAGGCTGGTTTTTCTTTAGGATCTCTTCGATGATCAGGTTTAAACTTTGGGGAGTGGTTCCTTTGGGGAGGGGAATTCCCGATCGAAGACATCCCAAATGGAACCGACCAACATGTTCCGCCGCAAGAAAAGGCTTTCCCCCAAAAGTCCGGATCAGATCGGTTATGGTGGCGCCCTGGACAAAACCGGCATCATTTAACTGGATCCGGGCCGCGGATTGGGGAATCCATTTCCCATTTTGATATACCCAGGGGTCTGGCCGTCCCAAAGTGGGATCACTCATTGAAGGGGAATCACTCATCTGGGTACCCTTTATTTGGAATTCACCGGAATCATTTTTGACAACATGTCTACAGTTCGGCGGGTCGCGCCCTGCTGCGACGCGACAAATTCCTTTGCCTTTTCCCCACGGTAATGAAACCTTTCGGGAAAACGGAGCTGTTCGCGAAGGGCAGCAAGGAGCTCTTCGGGGTTAGCGACCTTGTCCGCCATGTCGCCTGAAACCAAGGCGTTGGCAATAGCCTGGAAATTCCAGACATGGGGGCCAAAAACCGGGACCAAGCCCAATGCGGCGGGCTCGATCATGTTCTGTCCACCCCGTTTGCCATCCAGGCTTCCGCCCACATACGCCAATCTGGCAAGATTCCAAAGAATTCCGAGTTCGCCAATGGTATCGATGATCGAGACTGGTTCGCTTGGGGCAACGGTTTCGCCCAAAGACCGCCTGGGACAACCAAATCCGAGCGTTTTTCCCTGGGCCGCAATTTCGGCTCCCCGTAGAGGGTCTCTTGGGACAATTACCATCCTTAAATTGGTAAATTCTTTTTTGAGTTCCACAAACGCTTCCAGGCAAATTCGCTCCTCGGGGGGCTGGGTCGATCCAACCACCCAAAGAATATCATCCTTTTGAAGTTTCAAATATTCCCGCAGGGCACCAACCTTGCCGGGGTCGGCGGCGTGGCCTGCGTGGTCAAACTTGACCGAACCGGTCACATGGAGTCTGTCAGATTCGACACCCAACTGACCAAGTGAGGCGGAGTGTTCGGGTTGCTGAACAGCCCACTGATCGACCTTGCGGAACAGTCC
>CAMBMH010000206.1 GCA_945868575.1 Singulisphaera sp. GP187
TGTTGGAATTCTCGATTCCAAACAAGCCCCAACAGCCACCGACAACACAAATCCATTGCATATTTCCTTTATAAAAATCATTTCTAATCTACATTGGGCAAAAATTACCCTTGCAGAGATCAAGGATTGGGCCCGGCAAAGGCTGGAAAATTGTATGGGTGACAATTGCCCGCAAGTCGGCCTGGGAAAAGCCCTGCTTTTAGGTGACACCCAGGAGGTAGACTTTACTGATTGGGACAAATTCAAAAAAACCGGAACCATCCACGCATTGGCAATTAGTGGCCAGCATTTGGTGATTGCCGGAAGCCTTGTCGGAATACTTTTATCGATTTTGGGATTTGCCCCCCGACCAAGCCTTTTGATAAGTACATTATTCGTGGTGATTTATGCAATCCTTACAGGAGCAGCACCATCAGCCAACCGTGCCGCGATAATGGCGGTTGCTCTTGCCTGGACTCTTCTGATTCGAAGGCGAACATCCGCCTTAAATATTATTGCCTTGGCATGGATTTTGGTTACCCTGGTCCAACCCTCCGACCTTGCAAGTCCGGGGTGCCAATTATCTTTTTTTGCCGTCCTTCTGCTGGATACATGGCAAAGGCATTCGGACCAAAAGAGGATTTTTACCACCCCTAATACTCCCGATCAAGTACTTGATCAATTAGAAATCCAACTGGCTCCCTACTGGAAAAAGGTAACTATCCAGATTTTTTTAACGATTCGTGATGCCTATTTGGTAAATTGGTGGGTTTGGCTTGGTATTTGCCCTTTGATAGCATGGCATACCAACCTGGTTAGTTTGATTGCACTTTTGATTGGTCCTCTTGTGGCTATCGCATGTACCGGAGGTTTAGTTTGCGGAATGTTGGCAATACTGGTTCCGATTCCCTATTTGGAAAACTTTTTTGGAATGGGCTTGGTGGGATTTCTCAATTTTTCCAACTGGTTGGCAACCTGGGGAGAAAGCATGCCTATGTCCTGGTTTTACCTTCCGAATAGTAGCTTTTGGGGATTATCCCTTTGGTTACTGTTTTTGGGTTGGGTTACCCTGCCCCATGTCCCACGGATTAACCGGGGAACAACCATTGCAGGTGCTTTCCTCCTTGTTTGCTTATTGGCTTGCACATTTTGGCGCACCCCTCCAAAGGACTTAGTGATCCATTCGATTGCCGTTGGCCACGGAACAGCCATTTTGGTGGAAGATCCATCCGGAAGGGTGGTCCTCTATGATGGAGGATCCATGACTGGTGGAGAAAATGCTTCAAAGAAAATTTCCCATGTTCTTTGGTATTTGGGTATTTCCGCAATTGACGAAATAATTATCTCACATGCTGATTCCGATCATTTCAATGCCATAACAGGGATTTTGGATAAATTTAAAATAGGAATAGTAAGTGTTGGACCATCGTTTACAAACCGTGATGATCGGGAGACCGCCTCCTTTTTTGAAAACCTCAATTCGCGGGGAATCCCTTTGCGAAAGGTTTATTCGGGATTGAATGCCATTTCCGGCCCTACCAGTTTCGAAATCCTGTACCCTGATCAGGAGTACAATCGTCCACCAAATCAGAATGCCGCATCCCTGGTTATTCGAATTGGCTACATGGGAAAAACAATACTATTAACTGGAGATTTAGAGCCACCAGGTACGGAATTCTTTTTGGCAAGTAGCTATGCTTCGCCTGTATCAATCCTGATGGCTCCTCATCATGGGAGCCCAAGCGCAAACCCCGAAAAATTATGGCGAAGGTTAAATCCAGGGTTTGTCTTTTCAAGTGAAGGGGATGAAAAACGCTCAAAAACCCCCGGAGGACTTTGGGGAAAAGAAATACCTTTGTGGAAAACGCAAGACAAAGGAATGATCACTATAAAAATTAATGAAAGTGGGATTTCAGTCAAAGCTTTTAAAAGCGGAGAACAATTGCGCGTAAAGGAAAAATGACCAAAATTAATTTATAAAATCCGGATGCCTAACAGTCATAACTGGACACCTTGCATGCCTTACTACCTTTTCAGCAACACTGCCCAATAAGATATGACTTAATCCCGTGTGGCCATGGGTCCCCAAAACAATAAGGTCAACAGATTGTTCGGAAGCCAAAGACATTAATTCCTCAAAGGGAAGTCCTTCCCTGCAATGTGCTGTCACATGGACCCCGCCATGGGCAATCTCTTCGATCAATGCACCCATTCGGTCATGGTTTTGTCGAATGATTGAGGCAGAACCACCAAGCAACTCAGCCCCACTATATGCCAAGTCTGTAACAAGCGGAGGAGGAGGCTGCACAACATGCAAAAGGATGATTTCCGAGGAAAACTTCTGTGCCAAAAGTACCGCATAATTAAGGGCATGCGAGCTGGATTTACTAAAGTCCGTGGCCAGAAGAATCCTTTGGATAATCATTTCAAATATTCCTTAGGATCGGACCAGCATAAAAAATGCCGCTATCAATTTAAGGGTTATGGCCCCAGGCTTTCCGGAACCGATCACCCTATTGTCACATTTGGTTACCGGAATGATTTCCGCCCCAGAACCGGTAAGGAAACATTCCTCGGAGGTGAAAAGATCATGCCTCGTAAGAGTAGTTTCCTCAACAGGAACTCCATTTTCCCTGGCAAGATCCAACACGGTGTTTCTTGTGACCCCCTCCAAAATTCCCGCATTTTTATGCGGAGTTCGCAGTATTCCTTTGGAAACAATGAAGATATTATCTGCCGTACATTCAGCAATTTCCCCAAAATGATTTAGCATTAGGGCTTCTGGAACACCAGCACGAATTGCCTCAAGCTTACCCATGATGTTATTAAGGTAATTGAGAGATTTAATGCGTGGATTAAGTGCGTTAGGATGATTGCGAATGGTGGAAGCCGTGACAATCTCCATCCCATTCTCATACATTTCCCTGGGATAAAGCGAAATGCCATCCACAATGATAATAACCTGCGGAGTCGGGCAACTGCGGGGATCCAGCCCCAGATTTCCCACCCCACGGGTGATTACCAATCGGATATAACCATCCTCCCTTTTATTGGCGGCAACCGAATCAATTACCGCCTTGGTCATTTCCTCAATGGTTAAAGGGATTTGAAGGCAAATATGTGCAGCACTCTCGTAAAGACGGACGAGATGTTCATGGAGTTTGAAGACTTTTCCACCATAAATTCTCAAGCCCTCAAACACACCATCGCCATAAAGGAACCCATGGTCATAAACATGGACTTTGGCGTTTTCATGCTCAACAAAGTGACCGTTGACGTAAACGAGACGTGACATGATTTTCAGTTCCAGAAATACAATTCAATCAGGGTTCGGCAAAACGAACTAGGCCGCCGGATGCAATTCCTCGTCAACCACCAATCCTTTGGAGAGCCGTACCAGCCGGTCGGTATCCTTGGTGATTTCAAGGTTGTGCGTAACCATCAGGATAGTGAGCCCCTCTTCCCGATTCAGGGTGCGCAAAAGCCGAATCACATCCGCTCCCGATTCATCATCCAAATTTCCTGTTGGTTCATCTGCAAGAAGCAACCGCGGCTTGGTGATCAAAGCCCGGGCCAAAGCCGTTCGCTGCATTTCCCCACCCGAAAGCTCCCTGGGTTTATGGTCAATTCGATGACCCAGACCAACCCTTTCCAGTAATTCCTTAGCGCGGGTTACAGCCCTTCCCCGGGAAACCAGCCATCCAAATGGACCTTTTCCAATCATTAGAGGCAAAAGGACATTCTCTAGGGCTGTGAGTTCGGGCAATAGGTGGTAAAACTGGAAAACAAATCCAAAGGCCTCGTTTCGGATTTTATCCCGTTGACTGGTTGGCAAGTTGTCAATTCTTCGTCCCTCAAACTCAATTGAACCGCTGTCGTTAGCGTCCAATAAGCCAATAAGATGAAGAAGGGTGCTCTTGCCTGATCCCGATTGGCCAACAATACTCACAAATTCACCCGGATCAACATTCAGGTTGACACCGTGAAGAACGGGCACCGAAAGGGTGTGTTTCCGGTAAGCCTTCTTGAGGCCATTAACTCTTAGAACGGGTTTGATGGGTACGGAGGTTGTGTCCGGCTGGACACTTTCACCGACCAAAGGCTGCCCGGTAGTTGCTGCAGGTACATCCACCAAATCATTCATAGCGCAGCGCTCTCACTGGATTGAGACTGGCAGCCCGGAAGGCCGGCAGAAGACTAAAGGCAACGGCAATCAGGACCGCGCCAATATTTACAAACAAGACGCCCATTGGATGGACGTCCGTTGGGATCTTGTCAAAATAGTAGATATCCCGTGGGAAGAGCTCCTGCCCTGTTAGCCCACCGATGAAGGATTCAATTTCATTAATGTTGTGGGTAATGGCCAATCCCATGGCTGTTCCCAAAAGGCATCCGACAAGGCCCAACAACAAGCCATACCCAAGAAAAATCTGCATGACACCAAAACGGGAGGCGCCAAGAGCTTTGAGAATTCCAATATCACGAGTTTTTTCCGCGACGATCATGGTAAATATCGCCAGAATTCCAAATCCGGCTACACCAATGATCATGAACAAAAGGATATTAAGAATCCCCTTTTCAACCCGGATAGCGGCCAGCAATGCACCCTGTTTCTGTTCCCATGTTTGAACTTCAACAGGTTCATTTTTGAGTACAGTTTTAAGTCGTGCAACAACTCCTGGAGCCTCATCGAAGTTTTTCAGGCGGACCAGAATCGAGGTGACCCTGTCTTCCATTGTCCGCAATTTTTGCAGGTGGTCGATTGGGACAAAAACATACATCGAGTCATATTCAGACATTTCAGACCGAAAATAGTCGGCAACAGCGAACCGGTCAACCACAGGGGACAACTTTTGACCACTTACCGTGGTGATTATCACATCATCCCCTGGTTCAAGGGCGCGAATATCCTTGACCTGACCTTCCGAACCAGCAGTACGGTCGCGAAAATGGGCTATCGCATGACCAATGATCAACCCATGAGGCTCGTGCGGCTTCGATGGAGGCGGTTCAGGAGGAGGCGGGGCGGCTGGATCTGTTGGCAATTCCTGAAAATATGTGGGCTTCCGATCCATCACATGATTTTTGGCCTGCCGGGCTTTTGCGTCGGGACTTAAATCAAAACTGGGTTTTGCTTTCCGGTCAGGCTGGGTAAGAAATTCAGAAAAACCTCCAACCTCGGCCCGGCTTTTCGGATCGATCCCAATGAGACGAATAGACCTTGTAAACGGAACATCATGGTAGGCGTACTGGAGCATTGCAAAAATCTCCAGAGTGGGCGCCATTGATTCAATGTTTTTGGCCAGGTAGGGATCGGCCATGATCCGGGCCATTTTTGCCTTGGGATCAAGGAAACCATCATAATCGTAAGCTTCAATTACAATATCAGAAAGGAGACCGTGGAGCCGATCACGGAGTTTCGTGGAAAAGCCGTTCATGACGCTGTTTACCACAATAAGTGTGGCAACACCGAGCATGACGCTGACGATACATATCATCGCCAGCCAACGCGTTTGAAGGTACCTAAGGCAAAGCAGAACCTTGTACACTCGTCACCTCGCGGCTTCCCGCTTCCTGTCCGGGAATGACGCAACCCGGAATTCCGGGGGACGCCTTACCACTAAAGCTTGTTAAAGACCTTCCTTGGCCTCCGGCTTCAGCAGCGGGAATAGAATAACATCGCGTATTGTCTGGGTATCCGTCAAGAGCATCGCCAAACGGTCAATCCCTACACCCAGCCCGCCTGCAGGTGGCATACCGTAACGCAGGGCTGTCACGAACTCATCATCCATTTTTGCCATCGAATCTTCGGCGGGCAGACCAGCAAGCTGATTGCGGAAGGCTTTTTCCTGGGTTATCGGGTCATTGAGTTCGGTATAGGCATTAGCCAATTCCATACCACGTACATAAAGCTCGAATCGCTCGGCAATGTGCGGAAGATCCCGTTTTCGCTTGGTTAATGGACAAAGTGAAGCTGGATAATCATAAACGAACACAGGTCCAACCAGTGTTTTTTCAACCTTTTCCTCAAACAGGATTTGAACAATCACATCCAAATCCTTGCCCTGAAAGGAAATACCGAAATTTACCGCGGCGGCATGGATCGAATCCGTATCGCCAAT
This sequence comes from Singulisphaera sp. GP187, assembly GCA_945868575.1. Taxonomy (GTDB): domain Bacteria; phylum Planctomycetota; class Planctomycetia; order Gemmatales; family Gemmataceae; genus SYLG01. The sequence continues at coordinate 6,102 of CAMBMH010000206.1, forward strand.
TCTTGCACCCGTATGTTTTTCCAGAAGTTCACCGTAACTTTCGCGCTTCCATGGAGGCGTAAAATCAATCGTGTGTTCCCCAAAAGGTATCTTCAGCTGGCCACCATGGAGTTCCTCAACGCAAGCAACTACCATTCCTTCGGTTAATTCCATCATCGCCTGATAGTCACCGTAGGCCTGATAAAGCTCCATCATGGTGAATTCAGGATTGTGCCTTGGGCTGATACCCTCATTGCGGAAAACCCGACCAATTTCGTAAACGCGCTCCATTCCCCCAACCAATAGGCGCTTTAAGTGAAGCTCCAGAGCTATGCGAAGATAAAGATCGATATCAAGAGTATTGTGATGCGTAATAAATGGCCGGGCAGCAGCGCCACCGGCAATCGCATGTAATGTGGGCGACTCGACCTCCATGAAACCACGGCTATCCAGAAATTTTCGGATCGTCCGGACCATTCGGATTCGCTTTTCAATTCGCTCACGCACTTCTTGGTTGTAGGTCAAATCCAAGTAACGATGCCTTAGGCGAAATTCAATGTCCGTCATGCCGGAATGTTTATCCGGATGGGGTAG
>CAMBMH010000207.1 GCA_945868575.1 Singulisphaera sp. GP187
CTGTACAAATCGGACAACCTCCCTGTCCCGACACTCTTGATTCGTTGGCCATGACCGTTTTGTTCGAAAAAAATTCCTGGTTCATTGATTTTCTCCCTAAATCCTGAAATGTGTTCACATGTATACTGTACAAAATATCACCATTTCGAAACTTCCGCAACAGGGGAATCCCCTTTTTTCGTGAATCGCGGTCGCGAATGCCTTTGTCCTGAAGGTTTCCCTTTAAGTGAGGGTCCGCCTCAATCAGGCAAATGGGTTTTCCACAATCCCTTTTTGGGTTTCCACGGATTAACCCTTTTTGGAATGCGTCTCCCATGTCTTAAAAAGGCATCGTTGCCGGTTTATGGCCTTCTCGGACGATACTTCCCCAACCTGATTGGGAAGGAAACACTTGCCCTAGGCAATTCGGGCAGGTTGCCTTAGATTAATTTCAGTTTGTTCTCACCCCTTTTTGTTTTCTCCTGCCGAGACCCTCCCATGAAGATTGCTACCCCCCTCAGCCGCCGGAATTTCCTTCAAACTTCCGCTGGAGTTTTGGCTGTTGGATCCATTGCTGGTTTGGCTCCCGCAGCCACCCAAAAGCGCCGTGCTGCCAAAGTTGTGACTGCCGCTACCGCAGGCTCCAAGCCCCTTTATGAAATCTCATTGGCACAATGGTCCCTTCACAAAGCGTTTTTCGCCAAAAAGCTTGATCCCACCAACTTCCCCAAAATCACCAAAAGCTTCGGAATCACCGGTGTGGAATTTGTCAACCAGTTCTACAAGGAAAAGAAGAACGATGATGCTTATTTCGAGTCTCTCAAAAAGCAGTGTGACAGCGAAGGCGTAAAAGGCCTTTTAATCATGTGTGATGGTGAAGGCTATCTGGGCGATGCTGATACCGCCAAGAGGAAGGTGGCTGTCAAGAACCATCACCGCTGGGTGGATAACGCCAAAATCCTTGGCTGTCACTCGATCCGCGTGAATGCGTATTCGACCGGAACTTTTGAAGAGCAACAGGAACGGGCCGCTGATGGCCTCAACCAACTTGCAGAATACGGTGAAAAACAAGGGATCAACATCATCGTCGAAAACCATGGCGGGCTTTCCAGCAACGGCGAATGGCTTGCCGGCGTCATGAAAAAGGCAAACAATCCCCGCGTTGGAACGCTTCCCGACTTTGGCAACTTCAACCTTGGCAACAACAAGCAATACGACCGTTACAAAGGCGTCGAAGAAATGATGCCTTTTGCCAAGGGTGTAAGCGCCAAGTCCCACGACTTCAATGAAAAAGGCGACGAGATCCACACCGACTATTTCAAAATGATGAAGATCGTCCTCAAGGCAGGCTACACCGGATATGTTGGCATCGAATACGAAGGTGGAAAGATTGGCGAGGAAGAAGGCATCGTGGCAACCAAGAAGTTGCTTGAACGGGTCCGTGAGGAACTCGCCAAGGCCTAATTGATTTTTCTCGGTCGTTTTTCCGCCTCCCCGGGGTGTCAGGGAGGCGGATCCCCCGCAGGCACCCGTCACGGCTTTTTTGGTCACGGCTTTTTTTGGAAGGTCAAATTATGAAGATTCAGGCGATTCGTTCCCTGGTAGCCACGGGTTTTTTGGGCGCCATTGGCTTGGCGTGGGTGGGACAGGGTTTCTCCGCTCCTCAGGAAAAAGAGGCTCCCAAAGAGGCCGCAAAGGTAACCCGCTCGGCGGATGAGCTTGCCGCGATCGAATCCCTTCGCAAGCAGGGGGCCCTTGTGCTTGAACTGGCCCAGACGGATCCACGGTTGGAAGTTTCCTATCTTCAACAGGTGGAAAAGTTTGGCGATACCCAGCTCGCTCCCCTCAAGAGCCTTAAGGGCCTTGTTCGTCTGAATCTTCGGGGTCAGGGTGTGACCGATGATCTTGTCAGGAATATCGCGCCTTTGACAGATCTGACCCATCTCCACCTGGAAAAGACCAAAATCACCGACAAGGGCCTCTCCTCGCTCAAAGGTCTGAAAAATCTTGAGTATCTCAATGTTTACGGCACCGCCGTGACGGACGCTGGTCTCAAGGAGTTGGAAGGATTGAAGAATCTCAAGCAGCTTTATGTGTGGCAAACCAAAGTCACCAAGGAAGGCGCGGCCAATCTGAAAAAAGTGAACGCCAAGGTTGATGTCAATCGTGGACTCGACGATCTTCCCCCGCTTCCCAAGGTCGAAGAGAAGGCTCCCGCCAAGGAAATGAAAAAGGAAGCCAAGAAAGTTGAAGGCAAAAAGAAGGGCGATGAGGCAAAGAAGGCGGATGTGAAGAAGGCAGAAATTAAGAAGGAAGAAGCCAAAAAGGACGATTCCAAAAAGTAAATCCATTGGGTACTTCTTGGATAGCACAAAATGCCGGGGCCATCTGACCCCGGTTTTTTTATCGAATTGTGGTTCAATTCAGGCCTAACCGGAATCAACCGGCCCATTGGAGTGTTCTTGGAATGGAAACTGTTTCCCTCCTGCTTCTCGTTGTGTTAGGGCAATCTCCCACTGATGACAAATCGGCGCGACCTGTTCCCTACACAGTTCTTGAACCAACCAAAATATTGGATCGGGAAACTTTTTGGGAAAATCGGGATCGGGAATGGTTTCGTGGGAACATTCCCCTCCTGGAAACGCCTGACCCGGCGATCAACACAACATTTCTTTACAGATGGGAATTGGTCACCAGGCATCTGGTCTACGGGTCACCTGCCAATGGCTATGCGTTCACCGAGTTCATGGACCGGCCTTTCTGGTCGGGGCAGTACGGCGCCATCAGTTGTCCCGCTGGGCTTCAACTTTCGGAGGTGCGTTGGCTTCGGGACCCTCGTTATGCCTGGGATTATGCGAAATATTGGGCCAGTGTTCCCGGGGCGCAGCCACGAAATTATTCCACATGGCTGGCGGATGCAACCTGGGGCGTTCATGCTGTCCATCCGGACAAAAACGCCGTTTCCAAGGTCTATCCCGGCCTGGTCAAAAACCTGAAAGGCTGGGAAGACCGTAATTTTGTACCTGAAAAGGGGCTTTTTTGGCAAACGGGCCATGATGACGGGATGGAGTTCAATATCCAAAGTCGTCAAACCAAAGACATCCTTCGGGGGGCCCCAGCACTTCGTCCCACGATCAATGCTTACATGTGGGCCGATCAGCGGGCGCTTGCAGCAATGGCCCGCCTTGTGAACAAACCCGAAGAAGCAGAGGCGATGGAGAACAAGGCGGCAGAGTTGCGAAACAAAACCCTTGATAGCCTTTGGGATCCCGACAGGGAATTTTTCTTTCCACGATTTTTGCGCGATGAGGAAAACGAGGGGGTCAAGGTCACCGCTGGAACCCTTACTTACGAGTCGGGCAAACACAAGGGGAGTACCCATGGAAGGGAATTGCATGGGCTGGTTCCCTGGCAATTCGGCATGGCTTCGCCCAAGCACAAAACTGCCTGGAAGTTCCTGATGGATCCACAGTATTTCTATTCGGAATATGGTCCTACAACGGTCGAGCGGCGCGACCCGATGTTTCTCCTGCAAAAGTGGTGCTGCTGGTGGAGCGGCCAAAGCTGGCCCTATGCCACAAGTCAAACCCTCGTCGCTTTGGGGCGGCATCTGCGCGAAGAGCGTGAAACCGTTGTTACCAAAGCGGATTGGTTCAAACTTTTTGAAATCTACACCAAAACACACCGTAAACAGGGAAAACCTTACATTGCCGAAGCTGCCAATCCCTTTACAGGTTCCTTCGAGGGGCACGATGCGCCCGGACATAGCGAGCACTACTTCCACTCCTCATACAACGATCTGGTGATAACCGGGCTTGCGGGGATTCAGCCAGGCGAGGGTAATGATGTAATTATCGATCCATTGGCTCCTCCATCATGGGATTATTTCGCTTTGGATGGTGTGCCAATGAAAGGTCACACGATAAGTGTAATTTGGGACAAGTATGGTCGTCACTATGGTGTATTTCCGGGATTGGCGGTGCTGGTTGATGGGAAAGTTGTTGCCAAAAACAAGGATCTGACCAAGCTTCGGGTAAAGCTCGAACCACGGGAGCCCAAAGTTCCCGATCCCCTGGCCAATTTCGCATCGCTCAATGATGGGGGTTATTTTCCCAGACCGCGGGCCTCCTCAACCCGACCAGGATCGATGCTTCAAAAGGCATTCGATGGGCAATATTGGTATTCGCCCATTCCGGTCAATCGCTGGGTGGGGGAATCGATCGATCCCGCCAAAGCGGAATGGATCTCAACCGATCTCGGTCAGGCGCGGTCCATTCGCGAAGCCAAAGTCTATTTTCTGGAAGAGGAGGGGATTGCCCCGCCTTTGGTAATTCGGGTTCAAATCCCCGAGGGGAACTCGTGGAAGACTGTTGCGGAAATTGCCAATCCGGCGGGGCGACGAGCCACAACCATTTCTCTTAAAGATATCAGCAATAGGGAATTTCGATTGGAGCTGGTCCCCCAGGCGGGCAAGCGGGTTGGAATCGCCGAATGGGAACTGTGGGGACCACTTGAGGGGAACTATAAGGCGCCCGCTCTTCCCATGGGAAATCTGGCCCAAAGAAAACCGGGCGAGGAATTCCCCAAACCATCCGCTTCGATGACCTCGCCATATGACAAGGTGGAGGAGATCAATGACGGCCTTGTGCAGTTTGGGGTGAATCCGCGTAATCGCTGGACCTCTTACACGAGCAAGGCAAAAGAGGATTGGGTCGCGGTGGAATTTGCCAAACCTACAAAAGTAGGCAGGGTTGAGATTGCGATATTTGATGACCGGGGGGGCGTACAGGCTCCTGATGCCATGCGGGTGGAAACCCTTGTGGACGGTAAATGGAAAACAGTCGAATCGCCTCTTCCCGATCCACCACAACCTGTTGGCGGGCAATGGAACGAAATGCGGTTTCAGCCCCAGACTGTCGGGAAAATAAGGGTTCTCTTTACCCACAAAGGCGAAGCGCGTTCGGGTATATCCGAGGTTCTGGTTTGGGGCGAGTAGGACGGTTTTCCCTTGTTTGGTAACTGGCAAAATGGTCCCAAAATCGGACAATACTTAATTGGAATACAGGTCAAAAGGGGAGTTAATGATGAGCCGTGAGATGATGATGCAACGGGTGCTTGACTGTGGCATCGTTGCCGTGGTCCGGGCCAATGATGGAAGCCAACTCGTCGAAGTTTGCCGCGCCCTTGCCGATGGCGGGATCGATGTGGCTGAAATCACTTTCACGGTTCCCGATGCCATCGATGTCCTCAAGGCGGTCAAGCGCGAACTGGGCAATCGGATCCTCCTTGGTGCGGGAACAATTCTTGATCCCGAGACCGCCCGTGCCGCCATCCTTGCTGGGGCGGAATACCTGGTTTCGCCTACTTTAAATCTGGAAGTGATTGCCATGGCTCGCCGTTATGGCAAGCTTTCGATGCCTGGCGCTTTCACTCCCACTGAAATCCTCACAGCCTACGAAGCTGGCGCGGACATTGTGAAAATCTTCCCCGCCGAGATCGTTGGTCCCGCCTATTTCAAGGCCATCCGTGGTCCGTTGCCCCAGGTACGGATGATGCCTACGGGCGGTGTGGACACGACCACCGCCGAAAAGTTTCTTGATGCGGGCGCGTGCTGTCTTGGGATGGGGAGCATGCTTATCGATCCCAAGGCGTTGGCGGCGGGAGACATGGCAAAGATCCGCGAGAGTGCGGCGAAATATCGCGCCATCGTTGATGCATGGCGCGCCAAAAACAAATAAGCATTACAAAATGGTTTCCCTCTTCCAACAATCTATTTAGGGAGTAGTTTCATGTCCTATGATCTGATCGGCTTTGGCGAATCGATGATCCGTCTTGCCCCGCCTGCGTTTCACCGACTTGAACAGGCCCGCAGTCTCGACCTCAAGATTGGTGGCGCCGAGCTTAATACGGCTGTGGGGGTGGCTCGTTTGGGGCGCAAAACCGCTTGGGTTTCCCGCCTGACCGACAATCCCCTTGGCCGACTTGTAGCCAACCATGCGCGTGAGGGGGGCGTGGATACAAGCCATGTCCTTTTTACTCCAGATGACCGGGTTGGGCTCTATTTTCTCGAGTTTGGCGCGGCGCCCCGGGCGTCGGGTGTTCTATACGACCGCAAGAATTCCGCAATCGCGGCCATCAAACCTGGAATGATCCACTGGGATAAAGTAATGCCCGGTTCGAAGTGGTTCCATGTGACCGGAATCACTCCCGCCCTTTCAGCATCCGCCGCCGAGGCGACGCATGAAGCCTGCGCCGCTGCCAAGCGTCACGGCCTGAAGGTTAGCTATGACCTCAACTATCGCGCCAAGCTCTGGACCGGAGCCGAGGCCGGAAAGTGCATGTCGGAACTGATGAAGTTCTGTGATGTGCTCATCACCACCGAAGAAGACATCGAGAAAGTCTTCGGGATCAAGGGGAACTCCTACGAGGAGGCCGCCGCCAAAGTGAGCGAGAAATTTGGCACAAAAAAGATCGCCATCACCCTGCGTGAGAATCCTCTGGTTTGGAAGAACACTTGGACCGCCATCCTTTGGACCCCCGAAAAGGTCCTGAGCACCAGGACCTTCGAGGTCGAGAT
>CAMBMH010000208.1 GCA_945868575.1 Singulisphaera sp. GP187
TCCGCGAAAGTCCAAAGCAGCCGTAACAACAGCACTACAACTACTGATTGGGCCCCGAGGAAAGGTTCCAAATATTGTTCCAGAAGAAATTCCCGAACCCCTAACCCACCCGGCGTGGATGCAATAAATCCACCAACATTGGCTAGGCAAACAAACATTATGCATCGCAGCCAGCCGCTAAAGCCGTCCAGGCCACTAACCTCAAATCCTGAAACCAAAAGCCAGAGTGATGCACCCAATAGGAGCCAATTTCCAGAAGTTAACAGGATTCCCCGGCCCAAATCACCCCAATCCGGTTTGGTAAATTTGTGGTGAGGGCTAAGGAAGCGTTTTGCCATTCGAAAGACTAATCGATCAAAAATGGGGGGCAAAACAGGTATTGCTGCCACCCCGAGTATTATTCCCGCATGGAAAAGGATCGTTGTTGGGCTATCTTTTGGAGCAAGCCAAGCAAAGCCCAAGCCTAAAAGTAGTCCTAGGAAAGCTCCCGATACCATTGTGACCAAAACCTCAAAAACCGAGGCAACTGCAGCAATTGGAACGGAGGCTCCTGCCTTCACCGCCCCCCCTACCCTCATTACAAGGGCAAGTCCTTTTCCAGGTGCGTACTTTCCCCATTGGCTGTAATAAAAAGCCAATGCCCCGCGGCGCAGTGACATATTGTCACCCAATTTTTTAACACAAATGTGCCAAAAGATAAAAGAGCAACCAATTCCCAGAATGTAAAAAAGGACCGCGGATCCAATTTTGATCCAGCCTAATTGGAAGGCAAAGCCCGAAAGAATTTCTACAGGTCCCTGTCCCGGGTTACTTTTGGATAAGGCTTCCGAGCTCAAAATTCGTTGAAACTGCCAGGAAACGCCAAAGACCACCAGGGCAAATACAACCAGCCGAATAAGCCAAAGCCAATTTTTCATGGTTGGCCCACCCGGCCCATTGTTGCCAATTTGATTCAGGTAAAATTATCGATTTGGGGGTCCGGATGGAGACGAAGGAATTCCCAAGGGAGCCGACGAGTTAAGAGGCGATCCCGGTGGAGGAGGTGGAACCACCAAAGTGCTTCCTGGCGCGCCCGAACTGGTGGGTATGAGGGGCAGGTTTGCCATATCAGGATTGGAGGTTGGTGTGATCGTTTGGTTTGGACCAGCCTTTTTTAGTGCTGGAACGGTTTCCAAGCGCTGTGCTTGAATCACGCCGGAAGGCCCTGAATCAGAAACTGGTGCCGGAGGGGGAATTTGGGCTCCAACCGGTTGTAGGACAGCAGTTTGATTCAGATTTTCCAAAGGGGCTGTCGGAACAGATGCGGACTCGATTTTTGGTGAAACTGTTGGGGTTATGGTTTTTGAAGGTGAAACCGATTCAGATGTCGGAGGCCAAGTTGCGGGACGGGGCGGAACTTTCGTTACAGCGGTGGATTGGGGTGAACCGGTATTCCGGATAAACGCACACTTTTCAGAACAGCCGATCGCCAAACTAGCCCCCAACAGTATTGGAGCGGCGGTTATCGACCTCAGGATTTTGCTTGCAATCGCCATGGCACCCTTCCTTGGGACCTGGTTCGAAAATGTGAATGGATGCTTCATAACCTCTGGCCTGTTGGAGTCAATACAGATTGCTGTAGGCGGGCAGTTCGAGTTGAAAAAAAAAGCTAAATGGGTCGGCATCCACAAATCTGAGCGATACAATTTGGTTATGAATGCATTAATTTGCCTAATTACGGCCACAATACCATTGGCATGCGCCTTTTTGTATGGGCAGCTGAATGATGAAAACTATCAATTCAGCCTACCTTACCTCGTTTCTCTGGTTTGGATAGGTTGGCAAAGGTTTAAGGAATGCTCTTTCCGGGCTTCCCCGCTAAATGTTTTGGATGTCTGTTTGATCATCCTGGTTTGGGTAATTTGTGCCGGGGCAACCGTGCTAAACTATCCTCGCGGGGCATTTTTGGGACTCTTGATTTCCGTTTTTATGGTTGGTCGGCTCCTTTTGGAAAACGGGTCCTTGCTTCGGATGTTGCCCGTCCTGATGGCCGGGATATTAGTTATCCCCCCTCCCCTTGGCTTGCTGGATTCTCTTACCGCTGGCCTGCAATCCATGGTGGTTTCCGTTTGCCATCATGTTTTGGTATCCATTGGCCTGTTGCATCGTGTCACCGGAAATGTAATTCTTTTGGCTGACCGCCCTCTTTTGGTTGCAGAGGCGTGCAGTGGTGTTAGATCACTTGTCTCTATTGTTGGCCTTTCCATTTGTTATTGTCTGTTTCAGGAAAGGTCATGGCAAAGATCAGTTGTAATGTTTTTCATTTCTATTTTTGTTGTGACTCTTTTGAATATTTTTCGTATTCTGTTTATTGTTTTTATGATTTATTATCAGGGACTTGATTTTACGATGGGTTTGAAGCATGAAATTCTTGGATTCGCAATGTTCGCCAGCGGATTGGTTGTAATTCTTGGCACAGATCAGCTTTTTGAAGGTTTGCGGGATTGGCTAGCCAAACCCCGCAAAGTTGCTTTCACGGATGATGATCCACAATCCCAAATTGATGATGAAGAAGAGGCAAATTCTGCCCACAACCTTCCCAAACCGAATCGGATTATCCCACCATTGGGTGTTTATGCAATCCTGATACCAATACTTTTTGTTCCTATCGGGCTTTTTGAAACAAAGCTTTTGATAACCGAATCTCTGGTTTACTTTAGTGGCACGAGCGGTGAAATTGGACACCTGCCACTACAGAATAAGTTATTCCAAAAAGAACTCGATGGTTGGAAAATCATTTCCGGCCCGGAGATAGTCGAAGATGCAACCCTCCTTGGGCAAGGTGTTCAATCCCAGTTTTGGATATTCGAAAAAGGTGGTTTACGGGCCCGTTTGGCAGTAGATGAGCCCTTTCATGGATTTCATAACCTGGCATTTTGTTACAGAAATGTTGGATGGCAACAAAACTCGGAAAATGGCGTGAACTCCAAGTCGGGAAGCTTTCGTAAGGAAGTAACTTACTTTAAGCCTCCAAACAAAAGACTTTTTCTTTTGTTTGGTCATGTTGATGAGAATGGCAGTTGGATTTTACCCGAAAATGCGATTGCCAAATATTGGGATTCTATCAAGTTAAGGATTTCAAGTACCATTTTTAGACTCGGCTCCGACCGACTCTCCGGAAACAATTACCAAATTCAGTTAAGTTGCCAATCGAACCATGAGCTTTCCAATCAACAACGGACAGATCTGACGGATCTTTTTGAAGCTGCCAGGGAAGCGATCGCTAATTGGCCTGAAATCGTCCGGAGCAAATAGAAAATGGCCAATCAAGCATCCCAAACTGGCTTAACCTCACTTTTGATCGGTCGAATTTACACTGGTGGGTCCAGATGGCTAGTCATGGTGGCTATCCTTTTTTTTTCCGTGTCTTTCATGATTATTGGCTTTTTTGCCTTCAGTTCCACTGTTGAGTCGAGCTTTTACACGACCAACCTGGAAAAAGCTTTCAAAGAGGGGGATGGGAAAAGGGTGGAATTGTGCCTCGATGCCCTTATGGCGTTGGAGCCTGACAATCCTTCCATTCGGCTTCAATTTGCCATGTTTTTGGAATCCCAAAAGCGTTTTCCCGAGGCGGCGGCACTTCTTGACGGTCTGGCCTCCCTTGATGACGAATATCAAGGATTTGATCAGGCACACCTGATTATCGCCAAGCGATTGCTGTCAGTTGCAAAAAAAGGTTCAGAATTAAAACTAAATGATTATGAAAGCAAAAATTCCGAACTAAAATCCAAGGCTGTCAAGCATTTGGTTCGGGCTCTTGCTGGAAATCCGAAAAATATCGAAGCCAGGGCGGATTTGGCCGAGACTTTGCTTGAAACCGGGCAAATCAATCAGGCAATTCCCCAAGCGATTGCAGTTGTATCCCTGCGTCCCGAACTTTGTGTTCGGTTGGCAAGGATCTTGGTCCCCACCCAAAAACAAAAAGCTCTCGACCTTCTGGCTTTGGCAGAAGCCCCTTTACGGGCCAAGTTAAAACAAAACCCAGGAAATGAGGAATTGGTTCGAGCCGTTGCTGACATCAACGTTTTGCAAACAAAGTACCTCGAAGCAATGGAATTATTGAGTGCTGCCTTGGCTGCAAATCAATCAGATAGCCTGAGGCAGGATTTGGGATCGGCAATAGCCTTCCAAATGGGTGCCATCCTAAACAAACCAAATCCGGACCTTGGAGAATATTTGGCGCTTCTGAAAAAGGGATTGGATATTGACCCAACAAACCCACTCATTTTACAGCGAATGGAAGACGGCTTAAAAATGGGCAATGAGGCCGCAAACGCAATTAATTCAAAACTTGAGGAACTTTTGGCAAAGGGACTTGTGCCTGATTTGGTTCATTTGCTCCTGGGGACCGAGGCCCATCGAAAATCAAGGCCCGATCTTGCAAGGGTGCATTTTGAGTTGGCATACCAGGCAAATCCGAAACTGCCCAATGTTTGCAATAATCTGGCATGGTATCTATCCAATGAATCTCCAAGGGATTTGAAAAGGGCTTTGGAGTTGTCCGCTCAGGCAGTCATCATGGATCCTTCAAATCCCCAATTTCGAGAAACTCGGGGCCAAATCCATGTTTTAATGGGCCAGTGGAAAGAGGCAATTGTAGATTTGGAATATGCATTGTCAAAACTTGGATCGATGAAAAGCATCCACCTCGGCCTGGCAACAAGCTACCGCCAATTGGGGGATACAAAACTTACCGAAATCCACCAAGGGCAAGCCGACAAGCAAAAAGATCTAAATTTGCCTACAGTTCCAAAAATTAGGAAAACAGGATCTTAAAACGATTCGAATAATAGGGCTAATCCGCGGGCTCAAGAATTGCCGTCATTGAACCTTTGCATTCCCTGCCAAGGTAAGGGTCAGGACCATAGGCGTGAACTTGCTCTTGTTTTAATTCAGCATGTTCAAGAGTGGTAGTCAGGCAAATGGCCCTTCCCGATTTATCAACTTCTTTTGCTATTAAAAATCCTTTTTCAGGTGGGTGGGAAAAAACCACCATCATCATCTCTATTACATAGCGGTAGGTGTGATCGTCGTCGTTGAGTAGGATGACATGGTATCGTGGCTGAATTCGGGGTTTGATTACCCGAACTGGCTCGGCAACCGCTGGTTCGGAACCAGCGATATAGGTGGATTGGGCCACATTGTTTTGGAAAATGTTATGGCCCCTGCCCCACTTTTTACCGAGCGCAAAGTTCATTAGCCTTTTCTCCCACAACAAACAATAGTGATATCATCATGAGGATATTGCCGACCAACGGTATGTTGATTAATGGCTCCCAGGAGTCGTTCTACCACGGTTTTTGGGTTTGGATCTTTAACGGACTGGATTACCTCTTTCATTTTATCGAGCCCAAATGCCTCGCCTTGGACGCTCATCGATTCGCTGACACCATCACTATAAAACAGAATTTGATCACCTGGTTCAAGTGTGAAAGTTGCAGCTTCAAATGTCATACCTTCAACAATCCCCAGGGGCACACCTGTGATGTCGGCGGATACGACATCATCTACCGGGCCGCCAGATTTCCTAATTAACAGGGGAATCATGTGACCAGCGTTACAAAGAGTCCAAGTGTGATTTTTTGGATTTAAAATAGCAGCTTCAAAAGTCACGAATTTTTGCAGGTTGTCCAAATAGGGGTATAACTCATCATTGAGTTTTGCAACCGCGGTTTCAAGGTCGGCTTCGGTTGAAAGAGAATAGCGGGTTTCCGATGAAACTTTGGCCATGATAAGTGCAGCCGCGACGCCCTTTCCTGCGACATCGCCGATAGTCACACCCAGTCGGCCATCCGAAAGTGGAATATATCCGTAATAGTCTCCACCAACTTCTTTGGCTGCCTTGTAGTATGCCTTGAATTCATAACCTTCGACAAAAGCTTCTTCTCTTGGAAGGAAGCTGAATTGTACTTGCTGGGCGAGCCTAAGGTCACAATCCATTGCCGCGCGAGACCGCTCTTCCGCAACGGTTTGTTCATGGAGCCGACTATTGTCCAAAGCAATTGCTGCCTGGCTTGCAACACCCCAAAGAAGCTTGAGGTCGTCCTGAGTGAATTTTTTGGCTCGATCCTGGGTATCCAATTGAACCACACCAAATGGTTTTCCATTAATTCCCACTAATGGAACACACATGACCGAGCGGATTCGGAAATCGACCACGGATTGGCTAAGTCCGACTTCGTCCGAGCGGCTCGCATCATCTGCCGTAAATGCCTGTCCGGATTCGATACATTTTCTTACGATTGTTCGGGAGAATCGGGCATTCGCCTCATCCTGTGGCTTGCGAGACTTTACCAATTTGGGCATTAGTTTTGGGGGCGTGGAATCGTCAGCCAGAATCAGGAAGCAACGATCGGCCTGGCGGAAAAGTTGGAAAAGTTGGTCCGCAACTTTGGGGAGCAGGGAGTCGAGTTCAAGGGTTTTGCTGAATGCTCCAGTGATGTCCAGGAGCAAGCGCAATTTCTCCGCGGGCTGTGTGTCTAGG
>CAMBMH010000209.1 GCA_945868575.1 Singulisphaera sp. GP187
GGCTACTCCTGCCGCGTTGGCGACCTTCTCAAGCACATCCTCTCCAAGGGCCTCTAAGAAGCCCGGAGCTTCCCAGGGAAGGTGTAATTTACTATGGCAAAAAAATCACTTGCCGATCTCCCCGATGACCTCAAGGGGAAGAAAGTGCTTGTCCGGGTGGACTTCAATGTTCCCCAGGACGCTCACGGCGAAATAAGCAACGACCGGCGCATTCGTGGTGCTCTCCCCACCATCAAGAAACTTCTTGATGCCGGGGCAGCGGTCATCGCAATGAGCCACTTCGGCCGTCCCAAGGGAGATCCCGCAAAGGATGCTCCCTTTACGATGGACCGGATTGCCAAAAGGCTTTCCGAGTTGCTTGGCAAGCCCGTCAAAAAGGCTCAGGATAGCGCGGGAGAGGATGCGGCCAAATTGGCTGCCGGTCTTCAATCGGGCGAAGTTCTGGTCCTCGAAAACCTCCGTTTTGATAAAGGCGAACAGGGAAGCTGCTCCACTTTCGCTGGCAAAATCGCCGCGTTGGGCGATGCATATGTCAACGATGCTTTTGGTACCTGCCATCGCAAGGACGCCTCTATGGTCGCGGTCCCCGCTTCCATGAAGGCCAAGGCTCGCGTGGTGGGAACCCTCGTCGCCAAGGAACTCGAAATTCTCGATACCCTGCTTTCCAATCCGGGTCGTCCGTTCGTGGCGCTCCTGGGTGGTGGGAAGGTTTCCGACAAAATCGGATTCATTAAGGCGCTCTTGGCCCGAGTGGACAAAGTCCTCGTGGGCGGTGCAATGACCTACACCTTCCTCAAGGCCAACGGGACCACTATTGGTGGCTCTCGCTGCGAGGCGGACAAGTTGGATATCGCCCGCGACCTCCTGGAATTGGGCAAGGGGAAGATCGAACTTCCCCTCGACCACCTGATCGTTTCGGCAATCGATGCCCCCCAAACCGCGAGGGTTGTCGAAGGCGACATCCCGGAAGGTTGGATCGGCGTAGATATCGGCCCCAAAACCATCGCAAAGTACGAGGCAATCATCGCCTCGGCGAACACCGTGGTTTGGAACGGCCCTATGGGCAAGTTCGAGGACGAACCCTATAGCCAGGGGACTCGCAAAATCGCCCAGGCCATGGCACATTCCTCCGCCACAACCGTGGTGGGTGGTGGGGAAACGGCGGAAGCCGTCGAAGCCTTCGGCCTCGATGAAAAGATGTCGCATGTTTCCACCGGCGGCGGTGCATTCCTTGAATATGTCGAGGGCACGCCTTTCGCGGCCCTTGCCGAGATCGAAGATAAGTAAAATCTGCATTTGCGGAAATTAAAAATTCAACACCCCGGATCGAGCCATTTGCTCCTTCCGGGGTGTATTTTTCTAGTGAAATAATGGGACTCAATCCTTTACTGAAACCCTAGCCAACCGGTGATGCGAATATACCAGACCGATAGGTATGCGGGCACGAATTTGGTAGTTAAGATAAGATGCCCCGCCAAAAGTAGCGTGGGTTGAAGTATTTGGGCCAGCTTGGTAAATAAATATTCCCTCCTTATTCCAGCATAGCTGGAAGAATAGCCACCTTCCAAAAACTGGCCCAAAGTCTGAATTCCCAGGACATTCGCAAGATGAATCCGCTTGCCCTCTTGATGACCGTGGTAAGCATTCTACCTATGCAGTTGGTAGGTCCTTCGCGTGAGGTTTATTTCCTTGAAATCCTCAAGGACTCTCCATCCGCCTATTACCGTTTTGAGGAAGCCACTCAAAAAGAGGGGCAATCGGTCCGGAATTCGTCAAAAACCATCAAGTCTGGACCGGATGGGGTATATCGTTCCGGCGTAAAACGCTCTTCCGGGGTTCCTGGGATAGGGGGTTCTGCCGCCTCGTTTGACGGCAATTGTCTTGTGGAAATCCCATCTCACCTGGTTTTCGAAACCGAAGACCTTTCTGTAGAATTCTGGTTCCGATCCTCCCAAACATTTGACCGGAATTATTGGCCTGGAAGCGCCTCGTTGGTTTCCAGGGTCACAAGCGGTTTCGGATCAGGTGATTGGTGCATCCTGGGAGGGAAGGGCGCCTCTGGAAACGGTGGACAGATTCTGGTCGGGATAGGCCCGGGAGGCGGGGGGGATCATGTCCTGGCCTCACCCGAAGGCCTAAACGACGGGAAGTTCCATCATCTCGTCTGGACTCGGGGTTCGGGTGGAAACAACCGCCTTTATGTGGACGGGGTTTTGCGGGACGAATTGCGCGATGGCGGAAAAACGATTGCCAACAGCCGCCCAATTCACATCGGTGGGGAAAAACTGGAGAAGGGCGGAAGCTTTTTCAGGGGCGAAATCGATGAGTTGGCCTTTTACAGTACAGTGTTGCCCGAGGACCGGGTCAAGGCCCATTTTGCAAGTGGCAAGCTTGATCCCCGTTTGCCGAAGGCGTCGGCAAAGGTTGTGGATTTCACGCATGACATCCTTCCCATTTTCAGAAAGGCCTGCTTCAAGTGCCACGGCCCGGAAAATGACAAAGGCGGTTTTTCCCTTGCAAACCACCTTCGCGCCATGGAGGGTGGCGACGAGGGACAGGCTATTTTTAAAGGAAATAGTGCGGCAAGTCCCCTGATTCGGCGGATCGCTGGGCTGGATGAGGAAGGTGTCATGCCACCCGGTGGCAATCGCCTTAGCGCGGAACAGATCGGACTGATCCGTGCCTGGATCGACCAGGGGGCCACTTGGCCAAAGTCCGCGGATCTGACTGATCCGCGGGCCGCGGGTGCTGCGAAGCATTGGGCTTTCAAGGCCCTGGAAAAACCAAAGGTGCCGGATCCTGGTCACCCCTGGATTGCCTCGCCGGTCGATGCCTTCATCCTTGCAAAGCTCCGAGCGGCCAGACTTGATCCAGCCCCTCCTGCGACCCGGGAGGCGTTGTTGCGCCGAGTCAGTTTCGATTTGGTCGGCCTTCCCCCCACACTTGCTGAGATTGAGGCATTTGTCAATGACAAGCGTCCCGACGCCTTCGAGAGGGTGGTGGACAGGTTGCTGGCTTCCCATGCGTATGGTGAACGCTGGGCACGCCACTGGCTCGACCTGGTCCGCTACGCTGACTCAGGAGGCTATGAGACAGACATCTTTTATGAGCAGGCCTGGCGTTACCGCGATTATGTGATTCGCAGCCTCAACAATGACAAGCCATACGACCGTTTCCTTATGGAGCAGGTCGCCGGCGACGAAATCTGGCCGGGGCAACCTGGCATGGAGGACGCTGTTGCGGTTTGGACACTGGGTGAATGGCCCAATGCCCTGGATGCCTATCCCGACATGCTGGAATATTTCCGACGCACAGACCAAGTGAGTACCCTCGGCGAAGCGTTTATGGGGCTCACATTTGGTTGTGCCAACTGCCATAACCACAAATATGACCCCATCACCCAGCGCGATTACTTTGGGCTGGAAGCAATCTTTGCGGCCAGTGAAACCTGGAATAAAACCACGGGGGCAAAAGCCTGGGGAAAAGGGGAACGGACCGCCTTTCGAGCCCTGCGACATTCCGGAAAACCATTGCCGATACACCTCCTGATGCGGGGTGAACTTTCCAAACCAACCAAAATAATTGGACCGGCATTGCCTGCATTCCTCCCTGGCGGGGGACCGCTTCCAGGCGGGCTTGATGATGCCGGAATGCGCCGGGCCAAGTTGGCTAGCTGGCTTGCATCAGACCAAAACCCACTAACTGCCCGCGTGATTGCCAACCGGATCTGGCAATGGCATTTCGGTCAAGGCTTGGCCCCAACCCCTAATGATTTTGGAACGCAAGGTGTTGCACCGTCCCACCCGGAGCTTCTCGATTGGCTTGCTTCTGACCTCTCAGGCAATGGTTGGAGCCTGAAAAGGATGCATCGGTTGATCGTGCTCTCTTCCACCTATCGCCAGTCTTCCGTCCGAGAGCCAAAAGCGAACGAAAAAGACCCCCAAAACCGCCTGTTGGCCGGTTTTTCAAAGAGGCGCCTAGAAGCTGAGGAAGTTTGGGATCAATTACACTCGGTTTCCGGAACTCTTGACAGGAAAAGTTTCGGGGCTCCTTTCGTTCCCCGACTCACCTCGGAGGAACTGCAGGGGATGTATGATCTCGAGGGCAAACTGGAGTTGAAGTGGCCCGTCACCGCCGAGCAGCATCGCCGGGGTATCTACATCCTCAACCGCAGGTCGTTCCGATTCCCGTTTTTCGAAGCCTTTGATCCCCCTGGAAATGCCGCGAGTTGCCCTGTCCGCCAAACCACAACAGTACCAGCCCAGGCCCTTACCCTGTTGAACAACCGAATGGTCGGGGAGCAGGCTGTTGCTATGGCCAAAAGACTTGGGCGCGAATCGGGCACAGATCTTGAGGCCGTCGTCAACCGGGCCTGGTTGCTTTCCTTTAACCGTTGCCCTGGGGAAGCCGAGCTGCAAATCGCTCTGCGGTTCATCGCAAAGGCAGAGGTGGAACACAAGCAATCCGGTTCAGGGGACCCCAGACACTCCGCCCTGGTTGACTTTTGCATGGGCATCATGAATACCACCGAATTCGTCTACTCCAATTAAGGATGGCAATATGACCATTCCGCACAATGATGATGGCCAAATATTTTGTCGAAGAAATTTCCTGACAAAGGCTGGCATGGGTATTGGGTCCCTGGCATTCATGGACCTGGCCCGTCGTGAAGCGGACGGCGCGAGCAACCAGAATACCTCAGTCATCCCTCACCATCCCGCCCGTGCAAGAGCGGTGATTTCCCTCTTCATGCACGGCGGCCCCAGCCATTTGGAAACATTTGATCCCAAACCTTTGCTCAAGAAATATGCAGGCCAGCCACTCCCCCAAAGTTTCGGTGGGGTCAACCTGGAATTCACCGATTCCAGGAGCGCCAAGCTCCTGCCCAGCGCTCGATCATTCAGAAAATGTGGGGAATCCGGCTTGGAAATGTCGGATATTTTCGAACACATGCCTCGCGTTGCCGATGAATTAGCAGTGATCAGAAGTTGCCACCACACCGAGTTCAACCACGCGCCCGCGCTTTACATGACGCATTCCGGAACTCGACAAATGGGACGGCCCAGCCTCGGGGCATGGTCGCTCTATGGACTTGGATCCACCTCGGAAAACCTGCCGGGATATGTGGTGATGCGGGATGGCCCGTTGAAAGGCGGACCTTCGACCTATGGCAGTGGATTCCTTCCAGCTATCCACTCAGCAACCGAAATTCGGATGACCGGGGCGCCGATACTTTACCTCCAACGGCCCGAAACACACCGTCCGGGCGACCAACGACGCATCATGGATTTTTCACAACAGCTCAACAGACGATTCCTCGAGTCCCAGAACAGCGACAGCAATCTTTCGGCCAGGATATCCGCATACGAGCTAGCCTACAGGATGCAATCTGCCGCACCGGAGGCCGTTGACCTTTCACGCGAAACAGAAACCGTAAAGACGCTTTACGGCCTTAACAGCGAGGTGACCCGTTCGTTTGGCACCCAATGCCTTAATGCCCGACGGTTGGTGGAGCGCGGTGTTCGTTTCGTCCAAATTTACCATGGCGGCGGTGGAGGGGGATGGGACACCCATGGTTCCAACGATTCCAGGCATATCCAAAACGCAAGGGAAATCGACAAACCCATCGCCGGGCTGATCACCGACCTGAAGGCACGCGGCCTGCTGGACTCCACCCTCGTTATCTGGGGTGGTGAATTTGGGAGAACACCGACATCTGAAGGATCCGATGGACGGGACCACAATCCTTATGGTTATTCTGTTTGGATGGCGGGCGGGGGAGTCAGGGGTGGAAAGGTCTATGGCTCCACCGACGAATTCGGGTTCAAGGCCATTGAAAATCCTGTTCAGGTGAGGGACCTCCACGCGACAATCCTTCACCTGCTTGGCTTGAAGCACGATGAACTCACCTTCTATTTCCAGGGGCTTCAGCAAAGGCTGACTCAGGTCGATGGCCAAAGCCGGGTGTTAACCGAAATCCTGGCTTGAGGGGGCATCCAGGATTGGTTGAACTTTAAGGAAAGATTGCCGAACCCACAGAATAAAACAAGATTGGGCATTCCTGAAAATCACTTTTAAACCGATTTGTTTCAACCATCACGCGATTGATACAGCCAATTTTCTATACGATTAGTGAGGTATTAGATGAAACCAAAGCAATGCTAGCACTCAAAATACTGTGGTATTTTTATCTCTCAATTTTTCTTACCATTTGTGGGTAACTAGTCGTCCCTGAAAAACCTTCCCAACCGAATTTTGGTTGGGAAGCCATCATGCCAGCCTGATTTGCGTTGGCAATAGTGACCAGAGGGAATCCCAAATCCAGTTTACACAACTCCCAATCTTCCCTTTCAAGGTATCCCGCCACCACCTGAGGATGAAAAACACAAGGCAGGCAAAAGCCCTCAACAGTTTGCAGAAGTTGTAACCAATCGCACTCATCAGGGCATTGATCTGGTCCCCTGAT
>CAMBMH010000210.1 GCA_945868575.1 Singulisphaera sp. GP187
ACTGGAAACGATGCGGCTTTGTGTGTCCATGGGTTGCCTGACTTTGATTATCCTGACACTCATGCGCCACCTTTGGACCTCAAGGATTTCGCAAAAGGACAGTCTTCTGGTCGCTGCCGCAATCTACATGATGATTGCTTTCAATTTTGGTCAAGGGTACGCGCTCCTCAATGAAATGGACCCCGGGGCTTTTCGAATTGAGGAAACCTTGTTGCAAACTCACGATAGCGAGCCCGAGACAAGGTATCACTTTCCGCTTTTTTTCTATTACAGCATGGTTGTTGTCACAACGATGGGTTTTGGCGACATAACACCATTAACCCGAATTGCTCGCTCACTTACCCTTGTTGAGGGCCTGGTGGGTCAGTTGTATATGGTAATTTTGATGGGTAAAATTGTGTCGCTTTACATCGAAGGAAGCAAAAAAAAGGGAACCCCTTCCGATGTCCGGGAACAGGCTGATCTCGCTACCCCTTCCAACATCAAAGCAGCATAGGGTCGATTAGGCGCATAAAAGATCTTAACAGAATTTTGGATAAGGGTTTGTCGAAAAGAGCCGGGAACGGATTTGTATTTCGGATTGGGGAAATGGTCGAGCCTTGGTTAATAAAAAAAGCCCCAGCGATTACGCCGGGGCATTTGATTCTCAGTGGAGAATTCAAATTTACTTTTTAACTTTGGGTAAGTCATCGGTGCTATCGGATACCGAAGATGCTTTGCCCTTACCACCCTTGGGGCCATCCTTGGATGCGGGCATGTTGCTTTTCACAGGTTGGGGATTGCCTTCACAACCCACAACAGTGACAAGACCCATCAACAAAGCAGAACAAACGAACTTCTTCATCTCAATCAACTCCTAAATTTAATTACCCATGTAATCGCCGCCAATTACATATCCATCCGCTTTGCCGCCTAAAGCGTAAAGCATATTCTTTTCGGTTGAACCAGAGGTGCCAGTTCCAGCGCTTTTGAGATTGCGCACAGATCCATCACCAAACACAAACTGTACAACACCTGTGTGGTTGCTGGAGAATTGACGAATCGAGGATTGTTCAAGGTGATTCAGTCCCTGATTGACATAAATCGCGCCACCCATCCAGGAGTGCACATAGTCGAAGGCATTGCCCGCACCGGCCGTGCTCCATCGGGTACCAATTGCTTCGCCGAAAGCGATTGTGTTGCTGGACCCGTCAATAATGGTTGAAGTTTTGGTTTTGGAACGATTGGTGTAAACACCTTCGTAGGTCGTCTTTGGACCACCACCTTGGCAGCCCAAGTAGTGAGTCTTGCCAAAGTATTGGTAGACTTCCACGCCAACATAGTCTTCTGACCAAAATCCGGAGTAGATGGAGGTTCCGCCAACTGTGAAGTGGGCAAAGCCAATGACTACATTCTTACCATTTTGGCTGGGAGCAGAGGGGCAAGTAAGCGACTTGATTTGACCCTGCTTGCAAGCCGTGTAGTTGGCAACATTGGGATAGTTGGGGCTTGCAGGAGAGGTGGCGTTATATTGAAACCACTGATTGTTCGGATATCCCGCACCGTTAGAATCAGCGTTTGCGGTGGGGAGTTGGAGTGCCTTGTAGAGATTGTCCTGTTCGAGATAAGGAAGCATCAAGGCGATGCAACCAACAAAAGGACCATTGGACCAACCTCCGGTACCCGCACCTGTCTCGGATTGTTCAGAAAGACCCGCCCCAATATTTCCCGGAGGCAGAACGCCATTAGTGGATTCGTAGTTGGCAGCTGCAAGACCAATCTGCTTGAGATTGTTGGAGCATTGCATACGATTCGCTGCTTCGCGGACCTTTTGGACCGCAGGAAGCAAAAGACCAATAAGAACGGCGATGATCGCAATCACCACCAAAAGCTCGATCAGGGTAAAGCCTGACCGGCGAATATCGCGGTTCGTCATTACATTCTCCATGGTTTAAAAAAAATGAGACCGGAGAGGAGTTGCCCAAAAAAGGGGATCTCCATCAAAAATACACAAACCGTTGTCATTGTAGTCTATTTGCGAGAATAGTTCATTAAAATTTCCCAAAATTCAGGGCTGTTTGGTACACCATTTGTTGAAAACATAAAGCCTGGAACGATTTGACCATTTGGAGGAGCCGCTCTGCCCACTTTGACCTTAAAGAAAACTAAGGATGAAAAGGCGGAAATAACCCCCGGTTTTGCCCCATTTAGACAACGGTGAAACAAAACCGCATTCTCCAGTTCGGATTATTTTCCTTTACCGGGGGTTTTCAGAATTCCCTTCTCGCTCCTTTTCGGAAGTGGAGCGGTGTTGATTTCACCTAAGGCAGGATTCGGATTTTTGTCCTTTTCCGTGTTTCCGCCACAGCCAAGCGAAAAGGAACCAAGGCAAACAGCCAATACCAGGAAACGATTCACGAAAGCGTCCTCCAACAATGGTAAAACTCCGGCATGAAGGGTTTCATGCCGGGTCATCAATCATGCCGGTTGGTGGAATTAGTCGATTGCGGGAACCACTTCGCCACCCGCGCGGGAAGCCAGGGTTTCCAGCAGAGTTACATTGATGCCGTTGATTTGGGTAACGACACTAGATCCTGAGGAGTAGGAGATAAAACGGACGGATCCGTCAGCCATCGCCCACATTGCACCGCTTGGGTGAAGGCTCCAAAAGTGGTCATAATCCAGATCGGCAGAAATACTGCCGGCCCGGTAAATGCCAGGAGTGGAGTTGATTCCAGTCGTGCGGGACCTGACTCCCAGGAGCATATCGCCTTCACCAAAGCCGAAGCCTTCATAGCCCCAGGCAACCCACTGCCATCCGAACTCGAGACTTTGGGCTGGGGGCCTTTCGCCAATCATCACGGTGTTGGAGTTGCCATCGAGTATGTCCGCCATTCGAACCTTGGAGTTCACATAAAGGATTCCGTCCTGTCCGGGCAGCTTGGCGCTGGAAGCGGTTGGGTTTCCAGTTCCGGGAAGGGTTTCCTTGAAGTGATCGCGACCCACTACACCCATGTAGCTTGTTAGTGCGTGAAGGTTGCCTGTTCCGGGTTCGGCCCAGGCGAGTGAACCACGGGGATCTGAAGGGCAGGAAAAAATCTTGTACTTTTGGCCTACAACCGTCCCTGGGCCATCGGTCCGGCCCGGAAGGAATGTCCACCAAGGCCAGTTGTTGTAAGCGGAGGTCGCTGCTTTAGAGAGGTTTTCCATTTCGAGGTAAGGAGCCAAGCGAATCTGGTAGCCCCAATAACCATCGGATGGATAGGTGGTTGTGGAGTTAGCCCAACCGTTAGGCGGGTTGTCGTAACGAGGGGCGCTATTTCCGCCTCCCCACCAACCTGCGCCTGAGGTTTGGCTTTTGCCGATGGTAACGCCAGCGGGAAACGCCCCTTTGGAGTCGTGATAGCCGTGCATGGCAAGGCCCATCTGCTTCAGATTGTTGGTGCATTGCATGCGGTTGGCCGCTTCACGCACCTTTTGGACTGCGGGCAGCAAAAGCCCGATGAGAACGGCGATGATCGCAATCACCACCAACAGTTCAATTAGGGTAAACCCCGATTGACGCTTATTAGAGCCGGACATGTATTACCTCCTCAAGATCGCGAAAAAACAATGAATTACGAAAGCACATAACAGGCCTGAAGACACATTGGCCCTTATAAAAGGACCAGAGAGGTTCGTTGAGCATAATGCAAAAAAAAGCCGATGCCAAGGTCCATATGAAGATTTGATAAATTTTTTTTTCCAAGGCCGCCCCAAGGGGGACCCATCGATTTTTAATTCCCTCTTAGCGCCTGTGATTCCACGAAAAAAGGGAATACCGCTCCCGGATCAGGCTCTGAACACGGACCGGATCCGGGGCGGTTCCATTCTCCAAAGCCGAAAAAGCGGTTTTGATGCCTTGGATCAGTTGAGATCGATCAACGGGCAAATTCATGAGAAACGACTCATGAGATCGCCCGGATCGGTAGTCTGGTTCGCGGGGGGGGTGTGGAAGCAATTGGCTAATCATGGAGAGGGGGAAATCGTATAGAAGGGTACCGTGGTGCAGGAAAAAACGCCGCTTTCGTTGCTGGGCGTTGCCTGAAAATTTCAGGCCTCCGGATTCCAGGTCGCTTGATCCTTCCAATTGTGCAAGGCAAATATCTTTGATGGAATCGGCCAGCCGGTTTAAAATCCACGCATACGAATCGTTGATCCCGCTGAGATAGGGGCGTTGCTCCTGGGATAAAATCAGACTGTAACAAAGGCACCCCGGACCCAAAACGACCGTTCCGCCTCCGCTTGATCGGCGCCGAACCGGAATGTTTTCGGCGTCGCATGCCATCAGGTTGACTTCCTCCGTCACTTTGCCGCCAGATCCAACAACCACACCAATTGTGGGCATTTCCCAAAAACGGAGAATTTCCCCACGAAGACCATCCTCGGCCTCAAGGAGTAGCGCCTCGTCCACCGCCAAGTTGTAATCCAGATCAAGATAACTAAGGTCAAGAAAATCCAAGGCTAAAATTCCTCTTCGATAGGGTATATGTGAAGAATTTCCTCAGGGGCAAAAGATCGAATCGCCCCATTTTCCGTTTCGCAACGGATCTCCTCCAGGCGAATGGAGTGAATGCGTCCCGACAGATTTTCGCGGGCGGTTTCGAGGAGAACCCTTCGCCCGGAAATTCCCAAACCCCTGGAAAAATGGATTTCCAAATCCTGGAAATTCCCCGATTCCATTTTGATCCAGGCGGTTTCGAGGCGCTGGAGTAAACCCTCCGTAACCTCCTCCAATAGCGGGGGAGGAGTCGCAAAATCGCCGATCGAGCAAGCATTTGCCCAAAGCGGCTGGTCCCCGGATGAAGGAATGGGCAAAATATTCAGTCCAATACCCGCCACCACTGCGGCGGATTGTTCCACAAGGATTCCAGCGACTTTTCTCCCCTCGATCAGGATATCGTTGGGCCATTTGATTTGGGGGGTCAGCGAAGTGTGGTGGCTTACGAGGTCGGCCAAAGCGGTCGCGCACCAGGCGCACCATATGCTTGGTCTTGACCAGGGGCGATCTTTGGGCATTACCAGGCTAATCAAAAGACCATGCCCTTTTGCCGAAGCCCAGGATCTCCCATGTTGTCCTCTGCCTCGGGATTGTTCCAAAGCGGTTACCACATGGAATTGGGTGGGATTTGACGCGGCCAGCTCCTGGGCGATTGTTGAGGTGCTCGAGGTGGTTTCAAACTCCCAAACAGTCGTAAAAACTTTTGCGCCCGGACGCTCCCGAATCCGATCCGGACGCAAACGCTCTTGAATGGAAACCAATGGAGAAGGGAGACTCATGACCCGGAGTGTTCCCCGGCGGAACAATAATCAAGGGCCAAGTCGATGGAACGGGCCTGGTGAATCAATCCTCCAACACTGATCCGGTCGACGCCAGTCAAAGCGACCTCCCGAAGATTCTCCAGACGAATGCCCCCAGAGGCTTCAAGGAGAACTCCAGGAGCCACTTTGTTGCGAAGGCTGACCGCCTCACGGAGTTGCCCGGTCGAGAAGTTGTCCAGAAGGATAATATCAGGGAACTCCACCAGGACCGCCGCCAACTGGTCGATTCCATCGACCTCGATTTCCACCGATAAATCCCCATTGGCGCGGGAAAATTGACGAGCCAGTCGCGCCCCTTCACCAGCTCGGTCAGCTCCTGCCCGATCCTTTTGGGCGAGAGCGGCAAGGTGATTGTCCTTGACCAGGATTCCATCAGCCAGGCTCATTCTGTGGTTGGTTGCCTT
This sequence comes from Singulisphaera sp. GP187, assembly GCA_945868575.1. Lineage (GTDB taxonomy): Bacteria > Planctomycetota > Planctomycetia > Gemmatales > Gemmataceae > SYLG01. The sequence continues at coordinate 5,745 of CAMBMH010000210.1, forward strand.
TCCCATCCGCACCGCAAATTTTTCCAGATAGCGCCAACCTGGGGTGGTTTTTCGGGTATCGAGCAAAACCACTGGTAGATCAGCGATGAGTTCCGCATGGGTTGCGGTCCACGAGGCAATCCCAGAAAGTTTTTGGAGGAAATTCAGGGCGGTGCGCTCCCCCAAAAGTAGGCCCCGCATGGGTCCCTCAATCAAGGCAATCCTGTCGCCGGGCAGGAGGGGGTCTCCATCTGCCTTGAAAGCGCAAAAAGTCAGGTTTGGATCAGCTGCCTCAAAAACCATGCGCGCGATTTCGACACCTGCAACAATACCCTTCACCCGGGAAACGAGAGCAGCCTGTCCGCAAAGATCTGCCGGGATGAGAGCCAAAGAGGTGGCATCGGCGTGTTTTCCCCAGGATTTATCGCACGGGTCGAGGTCTTCTGCCAGAGCAAGGCGAGTTAATGTTGCCGCTTGCTCCATCTCTTTCCATCCAAAAGGGGCAGGTTTGGCGGCTCGTTGTTGGTTGCTCATGGAATGGACCTTAAACAAACCACGCGACTGCGTTTCGGAAAATTTGAAGTCCATCAGCCGATTCGGGGTGCCCTATGCGGGTCCATGTTGGATTTTGAGTAGCAAACATGTGCCGTTCGGGATGGGGCATGAGTCCAAACACCTGTCCGGTGGTGTCACAAA
>CAMBMH010000211.1 GCA_945868575.1 Singulisphaera sp. GP187
GACTGCCCGGATTCCGGGAGTGGAAGACGATCAATCACCAAGCGAACCGCAGAAGGGCGGTTCCAATCGATCAGAACCTCGAGAGCGTTGGACTTTTCCCCACGCCTGATAGAGAAAATTTTATGGGGAGTAACCTGCCGCAAAGGCTCGGAAAAGCGGAAAAATTCCCTGTATTCCTGAGCGTTTGCATCGCTTGTGCGAGGATTTTTTGCGGCCTTGAGATTTCCAGATTCGTTGAGGACCACGCGCACCGAAGAGCGGAGATCGGCCTGATCGGCCAGCATATCCGCAAGGATCGAGGAAACGCCATCAAGAACCCGGTCTGCATTATCAAATCCGCGGGCCGGATCAATCAACTTGTTAGCTGTTTCCAGGAGATTTCCAACCGCAGAATCGCCTGCCCATACAGCCTCTGCCAAAACTCCAAGGCCGCGATCTTTGGCTTGGGATGCTGGTCCACGACGCTTGGGTTTAAAAGGAAGGAAAAGGTCCTCCAGGCGCCTGAGTGAATCCGCCGCGTTCAGGTTAACCCTTAACTCTTCGGTTAGGGCGCCTTGGGATTCAATTGCCCGAAGGATCGTGTTGCGCCTTTCCCCGAGCAGGCGTCCCTGTTTGAGCTTTGTGGCGATGGCCCTCAGTGCTGGTTCATTTAGTCCACCAGCAAGCTCGCTCCGGTACCTCGCCAGAAAAACCGAATTCCACCCTGAATTGAGTTGGGTTACCGCGGCATCGACCTGGGCTTTGCGCATTTGCAAATCCTGGGCGATTCGGGCATGGTCAAGGTTCTCCCTGGGGGAGTCTTGGGCGGGGGTATTGCTATTGTGTTCGGTGGTGAGGCTCATGATCTCGATTTCCTGCCGGTTTTCCCAAAGGTTAACCGGTTGCGGGGGTTGTTTGAAAAGATTCTCCAAGTGGAGACTTCGCCGGTGGCAATTCCTTCGATTGCCCTCGGCACGGTGACGGGTTTGGGTGATAGGGAGCTTTGCTTCTGTTTTTAGATTTTTTGAAAGCGGCTTTTTCCCACTTCAAAAAGTTAATTCAAAAGCACTTGGGGCCTCCCGGCACCCGTAGGTCAAGGTTTTTTCTAAATAAGAGTGTCGAGGTCGTCAAGAAAGATCCCGAAACAGCATGAGGTTGGGGCAATTTTTCGATGCCGAAACTTGACTGTACGCCTGTTCTGTAGTAAACATGTGTTCATATGAACATCATGCATTTGGACATTGATGCGTTTTTCGCCTCGGTTGAACAACGCGATGACCCTTCACTTAGAGGAAGGCCTATTGCCGTCGGGACAGGTGTTGTTGCCAGCTGTAGTTATGAAGCACGCTGCTTTGGGGTTCGAACGGCAATGCGCCTTTCCGAGGCACGCAAACGATGTCCGAGTCTTCTTGTCTTGCCTGGGGATTACCGGCGCTATGAACAGGCCGGACGCCATGTCTTTGCCATTTGTAGCGATGCATCAGACCGTGTGGAGGTTGCCGCTTTGGATGACCTCTACATTCGGCTTTCAGAGGAGAATGGGAAAACCAGGCGCCTGGGAGAAACCATTCGTGAACAGGTGGGTGAGGAATTAAAGCTGAGTGTTTCCCTTGGAATGGGAGCCAACAAATTGGTGGCATCCGTCGCCACCCAGGAGGCCAAAAACCGGCGGCTTGAAAGCTATGGAGGCAACCTCAGGTCGTGGAGCAATCCGGATCGTCCCTTGCCCCCTTCGCCCGTGATAATGGTCGCTGCGGGGAACGAAAGGGATTATCTTGCTCCGTGGCCAGTGGATATTCTGCCCGGCATTGGTCATGTTACCCTCCGCAAGCTGGCTCCCCTTCGACTTTCTACCGTCGGAGACCTTGCTTCGGTCCCCCGTGCGCTGATGTGCGGTTTGTTGGGAAAACAGGGAGACCGACTCCTTCAATACTCCCGGGGATTAGACGATCGTCCATTGGAAACGGACAAAACCCAGCTAAGTATTGGCAGGCGGGCAAGCTTTGATCCACCGGTTTCCAATCCCGAATTTCTTCTGGCACTAACAAGCCATCTGGTCGACCGCGCGGCAAGCTGGTTGAGATGGAAGGGACAACATGCCCGTGGGCTGAAGTTGTTTTTACGCTACGGCGATCAGCAATCGGCGGAATGTCACATGCCTTTATCCAAAGCAACGGACGATGAAAGCCTTTTGCGGCAAGCAGCACACGATCTGTTGGGGAGGACCTACAAGCGCCGACTTCCGTTGCGGCTCCTCGGTGTCGAACTTACCCCTTTGCAGGTCGCTGTCGAGGAACCGATGCTCTTTCCCGATCCGCAAATGGTCAGGGACCATGGGATTGCCACTTGCAAGGATCAAATCCGGGGACGATTCGGTTTTACATCCCTGCAAAATGCGTCCTCCCTTTTGCTTGACAAAACTTTGGCCAAGGACAGGGAAAACTATCGATTCCGTACTCCATGCTTGAGCCGCTGATACTTTTGGTGACCAGTCGCAGAGGAAACAAGCATAAAGGAAAGACGGATCAGGAAGAAGAAAATCCGGGACCAACAACCACGGGCAAACCTTTGCTGACCAGTCGAATGATTAATTTGTTAATGCCATCACCCGGGACGGATACCAGTTCGCCATCGGCGTGGCATGGGATATCTTCGGGCGATTCGACAACGATTTGGGTACCATCGAGCATCAGGATGGGGCCTTTTCCGTTTCCAAAACTACCCGTAATAAGGCTTGGCAAAAGTCCAAGGGCACGAAACCTGCTCATCGGGCGAACCGCCATCACCACAAATTGCCCATCATCCAGCCGCGCACCGGGACAGAGGTCAAAATTTCCCTCCCGTCGACCATTTAAAACGCTCAGGGCAAGAAGTCCGCGGGAATCCTCAACCTCCGGAATCGGTTGGCCATCCACCAAGACTTTCCAAACCCGGTTTCGCCAATCCCAAAGTAGCGATTGAAGCAAAGCGGCAGTGTAAAGGGGGATTCCGCGCAAACAATGGATTCCACGGGAACGAATGGTAACCATGGCATTGAGCCCCATCCCTACACCGTTGACAAAGGCTACGGGTGGATTTTGGTTGAGCTGGATCCATCCATGGTCGATTGCCGCCACCTTCCATCCCGGTTTTTGCCACCATCCATCGGAAAGACCCAAAGCATATGCGAGGTCATTTGCCGAACCCAAAGGGAGAATCGCAAGGGTGGGAACGGTACCAAGAGGTTCTTCCAGGATACCCCTGGCAGCATGATGAACAGTCCCATCCCCGCCCGCAACGATCAGCAAATCGACACTGTCACGGCGTGATTTCGCAGCAAGTTGTTTCAAATCCTCGGCACTTTTACTGAAAAAGACCTCGATTGAACCGGCCATAGGCCCAAGCTGGCTTTGCAACTTCTCCGCAAAATTTGCTGTACGCCCGCGACCAGCCGAAGGGTTGAGTAGGAGCCGGGCTCTTGGGAAAGGTTTTGCCATGGGAGGTTCACGAAAGGAATAGAGTGTTGAGTTGTTATGATAATTGGGTATCCAGAAAGCAAAATTTCAAATGGGTGGGATTTGGCGTGGACATGATTGCCGAGGGGATGGACGGGGTATTTCTTTTAGACAAACCTCGAGGACCCTCCTCACGAAAGGCCCTGAATGAATTTGCAAAGGCACTCCCCAAGGGTTTAAAACATGGGCATGCGGGAACTCTGGATCCCCTTGCATCGGGCTTGTTGCTTGTGGTGACCGGCAAGGCAACCCGAATGATTGAACTCTACCAGCAGTTTTCAAAGATTTATGAGGCTACCATTCGTTTTGGAGCCACAAGTCAAACGGACGATAGTGAGGGGCCAATAGAGGAAATTCCGGACGCATTACCCCCCGGGAGGGACCAGCTCCTTGAAAAGCTGAGTTTAATGGTCGGGGAACTTTCCCAGGTTCCCCCTGCATTTTCTGCCGTGCGAATTGAAGGGAAACGGGCCTATCGGTTAGCCAGATCGGGAAAACCCAAACTGGCGGAACCAAAGATAATAAAGGTGCATAAATTTGAATTATTGTCCCACGAGGGGCAACAGGCAATGGTTCGGTGGGAGGTTTCGAGCGGAACCTACATCCGTTCGCTTGCCAGGGATTTGGGTGCGGCAATTGGCACCGGTGCCTATTTGGAAGGCCTTGTGCGGACAAGTATTGGTCCCTGGTCCCTTGCTAATTCCATAACACCCGGAGCCCTGGCTTTAAAAGATTCCCCGTCATGGATCCCATTGGACAAATCATTGGTTCATTTCCCCAAGCTTGTTTTGGGAATGCCCCGCAGTAGGGAAATTTTGGGCGGAAAAAAAACAGTATTGGGGTTGGATGAGGACGGGGGCGGATCCAATGAAGGGATGTATTTGCTGACAAGTTGTCTTGGCCAAAATTTGGGATTGGTTGAAGTCTCCAAGCTTCCCGACCAAGGCGTTTTGGTTACACCCTGGAAGATGTTTCTTCATTTAGGGCTATTGCAAACCTCCATCGATTTCCTTTAAACCGAATGGAGTTTGCCCCTCAATTGGTGCGGATTTATTCGCTAATCAAAACCGATTTTGGATCATCAATTTCCATTTGGGCTTTGCCCTGGAATTCGCTGATAACGCCGCTCGCCCGGATTTTTTTTCCAACAAGCACTTTGCGATAATTTTCCAGTCCCACTGCTTTCCATGAATCCTCGAAAGCCTTTGACTGAAGAACAATGGTGAAATTTGCCGGGTCGCGGAATTCGCTCAGGCTGTTGAGAAAAATTCTTGCTTTGTCCCTTGATTGACCAGTTGATGCAATTTCAAATTCGACATTCAGGCGCTCCCCCATTTTTTTTGATGCTTCACGGGGACCAATCGCTCCTGGGCTGACAGGGCCATCATTTGCAGGGACCTTGAACTGAAGATTTTTAAGTGGAATGCGATAACATGCTGCTGTCTTTCCTTCTTCGTTTTTAAGGCTCATGGAAACTATTGGGCCATTTTTGGCATTCCAGTCCACTTCAACCATCCCATAATTGTGCTCCCAGGGCATGGCGGCAAATCGGTGACGGTTGGGCTCTTCACGGCGCCAGGTGGTGTTGGCCTGATTTAGTCCACTAGAAGTGATATCGATAACTGGATAGCCCCAATTTGCATCCATAACAGAGATTTCTCCTAAATGTCGGTCGCCAGATAAAAATACGACCCCATTGGCATTGGTATCCCGAACGAGTTTATAGAGCCGCTCCCTCTCCAATGGGAAGTTCATCCATTTTTCCCAGCCATGGTCTTCGGAAACAACCTGGATGCTTGAACCTATAATTCTTATAGATGCAGGCTCCTTCAGTTTGGTTTCGAACCAATTCCACTGTTCCTTTCCAAGAACAGTTGCTTCCGGATCGGTATTAGGCAAGTAATTCCCTTTGTTGGGAATTCGTGGACCTGTTTTGATCGAACTACGGTGGTAACGGGTGTCCAGGAGAATGACCTGAATACATTTATCCCCCTCACCAAAGGTCCATGCCTCGTAGACCCCTTTGCGATCCCTTCGCGGCGAATCCTTGGCGACCCCAAAAAAATCCAAAAGTTCCGTTTGGGCATCAACTTTTGGTGCGAATTCGACACCCGCATCATTTTGGCCGTAGTCATGATCGTCCCAGGTTCCAACAAGGGGCACTTTTAAGCGAAATTTGGAAAATTCAGGTAGGGAATTCAATTTTTTGTACTTTGCGCGCATCACTTCCTTAAGTGGTGTGTCGGCATAAATATTGTCCCCAAGGAATAAGAAAAGTTCCGGGTTCTCTTTGAGGATACTATTCCAAACAGGCTGGGGCCTGTCCTGATGGGCACAGGAACCAAAGGCAATGCGGCTAATGGATGCGTTGTTTTTCAGTGGGGGTTCGTCAGCCCACCCAAACGAAATCATAAAATGCAGCAGCAGTATACTTACAAAGCGTTTCATCTGAAACTCCCGGGCAAGCGAACCAAACAATTACGGTTATCTTATAGTGAATTGATTGGAACTTGCACAAATACCAAAGGATAAAATGAAATTGGTGTTTTTTAATATTTAAAATAGCGCTTATAAATACAGGTTTTTTAAATCAAGTATTTTTAAGCGAGGATTCCGGATACAACCTCACCTGCAACATCGGTCAATCGGAAATCCCGACCCGAATTTCGATAAGTGAGTTTCAGGTGGTCCATTCCAAGAAGGTGAAGAATGGTAGCATGGAAGTCGTGAACATGAACGGGTTTGTCGACGGACCTAACGCCGTATTCGTCGGTTCCTCCATAAATCGTTCCGGGCTTCACTCCGGCTCCGGCCATCCATGAAGAGAATGCCCAGGGATGATGCTCACGGCCCGGAGCATCCGCGGTGTTATTAAAAGGGGTTCGACCGAATTCGGTCGTCCATACAACCAGGGTTTCCTCCAGCATACCCCGTTGCGAGAGAT
>CAMBMH010000212.1 GCA_945868575.1 Singulisphaera sp. GP187
CGATGTCGAGGCGATGGGTATCGACCTGTTGAGCCTTACCGCCCACAAGATCTATGGCCCCAAGGGGATCGGTGCCCTGTATGTGCGCCGCAAAAACCCCCGCGTCCGTCTTGATGCGATTCAGGATGGTGGCGGTCACGAGCGTGGTATGCGTTCGGGAACGCTCGCGGTTCCCCTGATCGCTGGTCTGGGCGCCGCGTGCGAGCTTGCCGACAAGCTCCGCGAAACCGAAGTCCCAAGGCTCCTTTCCCTGCGCAAGCGTCTCCATGACGCGATCACCGCCGAGCTGACCGATGTCGGTCTCAACGGCCATCCGACCGAGCGTCTTCCCGGTAACCTCAACCTAAGTTTTGCCTTTGTCGAAGGTGAAGCCATGATGATGGGGATCAAGGATGTCGCTGTTAGCTCAGGGTCTGCCTGCACCAGTGCAAGCCTCGAACCCAGCTATGTCCTGCAGGCCATCGGCGTGGGTGATGAGCTTGCGCACAGCTCGATCCGATTCGGCCTTGGCCGTTTCACCACGGAAGCCGAAATCGACTTCGTGGCCAAACAAGTCATCACGGCGGTAAATCACCTTCGCGAGATGAGCCCGCTTTATGAAATGCACAAGCAGGGGATCGACCTGAGTACGGTCGAGTGGGCCGGGCACTAGTTGCACCAACACGACACTTCCCGGATCCCTTTTTGACTCACAGTTTTGTTTGGAGATTTGGATACCATGGCATACAGCGACAAGGTGCTTGACCACTATTACAACCCCCGCAATGTGGGAAGCTTTGACCGCGCCGATCCCCTCGTTGGGACGGGTGTGGTTGGGGCGCCTGAGTGCGGCGATGTGATGAAGCTGCAAATTCGCGTCAATCCGCTCACCGGGCTGATTGAGGACGCCAAGTTCAAGACCTTCGGTTGCGGAAGCGCCATCGCGTCAAGCAGCCTTGCGACCGAATGGCTCAAAGGTAAATCGGTGGATGAGGCGCTCGACATCAAGAACACCTCCATCGTGGAGGAGCTTTGCCTCCCCCCCGTAAAAGTGCACTGTTCCGTTCTTGCCGAAGACGCCATAAAGGCGGCCATCAAGGACTACCAGAGCAAAAATTCCGGCGCGGCCTCGGTGGCCGAGCACGCCACTGTTGGCGCATAATAAGTCATAAGGATTTGGGTTAAACCACAAAAAGGAGATTGGATCATGGCTATCACCGTTTCGGACAAGGCAGCCCGCAAGGTCAAGGAAATCATCAATGACAACAGCATCACCGACAAAGTCTACCTTCGCTTGAGCGTGGTGGGTGGTGGTTGCAGCGGCTTCCAGCACAAGCTCGACCTCGACCCCAATCTCAACGAAAAGCTTGACGAAGTGTTCGAACTCAACGGCGTGGATATCGTTGTCGACAAGCGCAGTCTCATGTACCTGGGCGATGCCCTTGTCGATTATCATGACGAGGACCTTGCCAAGACCGGCTTCAGCGTAGTGAACCCTAGCGCAAAGAGCACCTGCGGTTGCGGTTCCAGCTTCTCGATGTAAGCAAAATTCCTTAACGCGGGATTTCGTTCGGGCTAACTGGTCTGGGCCGATCCGAAACTCTTGGGGCCGGGGACTTTGGGTTCCTGGCCTTGGGTTTTTGTAACCGGTTTTTGCTGGGTTGGGTTTCGTATTTGGTGATCTACCTGGCCTTTTATGGGCAATAATTGGGTTTGTCATGTTCGTTTCCGCATTTGAGCGACTGGGACTTCCCGCCCAATATGCGGTGGATAGTGAGCTCCTGGAACGGCTTTACCTCGAAAAAAGCCGTCTTTGCCACCCCGATCACAACGCTCAATCCGGCTCAGAGACCCTTGCCCTAGCCCTTTCCGATAGTGCCGCGTTGAATGAGGCCCATTCGGTTTTGGCGGATCCTTTGAGAAGGGCGGAGCATCTGCTGGCTCTTTGGGGCGGTCCTGACGCGTCGGCAGACAAGCGTCAGCCGCCTGAATTTCTGGAAAAGATGCTCGATTGGCGGGAAGAAGCGGAAAACCCGGCAGCCCGGGAAACGCTTTTAAGTCGGCTGGAAATCGAAAGATCCGAACTGCTTAAATGGATTTTTGAACAATTTGCCCACCCGGGGGAGGTTCCCTCAGACCGGGTGGTTCGTATGAAAGAGATTAGGCTCCTGCTCAACCAGCTTCGCTCGGTGCAGGGCCTGCTCCGGGAACTTGAAGACTCCTACTAAATCATGGGGTCTAAATTTGGGGCGCTTAGCTCAGTGGTAGAGCGGCATGTTTACACCGTGTTGGTCGGGGGTTCGAATCCCTCAGTGCCCACTGTGTTCCCGGAGAAGGTGATCTGCGCATGAGTGAAGTCGTTGGCATTGACCTTGGCACCACCAACAGCCTTGCCGCAAAAATCATCGATGGCAAACCTGTCGTTTTGAAGGACAGCTCGGGTAACGGTCTGGTTCCCAGTGTCATCAGCTTTCATTCGGATGGTTCGGTCCTGGTTGGCACCGAGGCCAAAGCCAGGTCGCTGACCGATCCTTTGCACACAATCTTTTCGGTAAAGCGCCTAATGGGGCGAAGCCTTGAGGACCTCAAGAGCGTCATCGGTCTGATCCCCCAGGCGATCCACGAAACGGATGCGGGCGAAGGGCGCAAGGTTCTTTGCGTCGACATAGGCGGCAAGTCGCATACTCCTGAAGAGCTTTCGGCGATTATCCTGCGTGAAGTTCGACGCCGTGCGGGCAATCCGATCCGGGCGGTGATCACCGTTCCCGCTCACTTTGATGAATCACAGCGACAAGCCACCCGCGATGCAGGCAAGATCGCCGGGCTGGAAGTTTTGAGAATCATCAACGAACCCACCGCCGCTGCTTTGGCATATGGGCTCGATCGAAGGCGCAAGGGGACCATCGCGGTCTATGACTTTGGTGGCGGTACTTTTGATTGCACGATTCTCAATCTTCAGGACGGGGTGTTTCGGGTTCTGAGCACAGGCGGCGACACGAGGCTGGGTGGCGATGATATCGACCGCATGCTGATGAGTCTTTTGCTAGGCGAAATGGGGCTTGATTCCAAGGACGCCGACCCGACTCTTTTGCAAAACCTGCGCGATCTTTCCGAGCGCGCCAAGATTGCTCTTTCCGATGCCGAAACCACCACTGTTTCCCTTCCCCCTTCGCAACAATATCCCACGGGAAAAACCCGAGAGATCTCCCGTGGAGAATTTGAGGAACTGATCCTTCCCCTGGTCAAGAAAAGCCTGGACAGGTGTCGTGTCGCGCTTCGCGACGCTAAAAAGACTCAAACACAGATCGATGAAGTCGCACTTGTTGGGGGATCAACCCGCATTCCGCTGATTCGTCGGCTTGTGGGTGAATTCTTTGGCAGAAAGCCCCACACCGAACTCAATCCGGATGAGGCGGTTGCTTTGGGCGCTGCGATTCAGGGGGATATACTCACGGGCAACAGGCGCCAGACCCTTCTTTTGGATGTGGTGCCCCTGTCGCTTGGAATCGTGACCTTTGGGGGCGCTGTCAGCAAGCTGATCCATCGCAACACCACCATTCCGGCGCGGGCCACCGAACGATTCACCACCGCAGTCGATAACCAGACCGCTGTGGAAATCAACATCGTCCAAGGCGAACGCGAATTGGCAAAGGATTGCCGCAATTTGGGGCGATTCAAGCTTTCGGGCATTCCACCGATGCCGGCCCAGATGGCCCAGGTGGATGTGACTTTTTTGATTGATGCCGATGGTCTGCTAACGGTTTCGGCAAAGGAACAGCGCAGCGGCCAGGAAGCCAAGGTAAGCGTGAAGCCCGCGCATGGTCTTACCGATGAGGAAGTCGAACGGATGGTCCTCGAAAGTGTCGACCATGCCCGGGACGATTTCCGCGCCCGACGCCTGATCGAACTCAAAGCCAAAGGGGCCACCCTTGTCAGCCACACGAAGCGGACCCTGTCGCGGTCCGACCTGACCATCGACCCCGATGAGCGAAAGCTCATTGAAGGGGCGGTCGCTGGTGTCGAGCAGTCTTCCCAAACCGATGACATCACCACAGCCGAAGCGGGTGACAAGCTCAACGCGGCGATCAATCACCTTTCCGAAGTGACCTTGCCTCTGGCGACCCGGGTGATGGACGAGACTGCCAAGCAGGTTTTGTCCGAACGGGCGCCGGAACAGGTGACCACGGGGCTGATTTCCTGAGGGCGCTCCGGGATTTGGTCCAGCAATAGATTTTTCAGACCTTTTTAAGGGTATTTTTCATGAAGCTTGACTGGTCGGATTATCGCGAGATTGGCGCGCTATTGTTTGAGAAGTACGATACGCTCGATCCCCTGACCGTGCGCTTCACGGATATGCATCGCTGGGTCTTGGATCTTGAGGATTTTAACGGCAGCCCCGAGGGATCGAATGAAAAGCGTCTGGAAGCGATCCAGATGGCCTGGTACGAGGAGTGGAAGGACGAATACGGAAAGTAAGGGGTTCAATAGGAAAAAGATTCCGATTGGGATAGTTAGTTTTCGTTGATTTCGGTTTCCATTTGGCGCAACACATCAAGTAGATCCTTGAACGCTGGAGTTTTGCCAAAGATCATTTCCCGCATCTTGCGGTAGTCCTGTTCCAGTTCCGGAAGCCGGGCCTCGGGTGGCACAAGCCGGAGTGTACCAGGTTTTGCCTCTGTATACCGTGCCCAAGCGGCCGGAAAAAACACTTCTTTGTGGAGTGCGACCTTTAGTAAAAGCCCAATATCCTTGATTGCGGCTTTCCCCAGTTTGTGCCCATAGAGTCGAACCACATCATAATAGTGGCGGGATTACCGATCCCGGAATTTCTTGTCTTCTGGAGCATGGTGCCACATGTGCAGTACCGTGGCTTTTTCCCAGAAAGTCCGCCCGGCGGCAAGGACGCGGACCTTGCAACCGGCCTCCTTAAAGATGTCGGGAAAATCCTCCGCAGCGTAGGGTTCCACCGTTGCATCCATGGCGGGCCAATGGTCGGATCGTGCTCCAATTTCCATCCGTACTGCGGATTGGATATAGGCGGGTATGCTGGAATGATCCTGTTGTTCGGTCGGGTAGTTAAACAGTAGGGTTTGACCATCCGGGTCGTCCTCAGCCAGTTCCAGGCTCCAGTTTGATGCGGATTGTGTGTCCAAAAAGGTGCTGAATGAATCGATGAGTTGCGGTAACAGGCGTTCCTGAATGACAAATTTGCAGGCTTTGGTCAACCTTTCGAGAATAAGCTTCCTTTTTTTCCCGACGGTGCGTTGAGTGGATCGTTGTCCCCACCAAATCCCAAGCCGACCCGATCGAAGGACAGGTCCAAATCCTCGGAGAATCTCTCGATGATCCCGAAGACCTTGGACAGCGATGTGCCCCCTTTGAACAACAACCCGGCGGGCGGGTTGGGTAAAGTGAACAGGCGCTTGAGCGTCCAGCAGACCCAAAAGTCCTTTTCGATGATTGTTGGCGTAAGGCCCCGTCTTCGGGCAACGGCCTTAAACAAGTCGCCGCGGTCAGAAAGAGGCAGGCGGGCGATTTCATCCATTTTCGGTGGGCTCCAGTTCGACCTGGGCAATCTGCCGGACTGTGGCGGAGATCCAATCGGTTGTGTAGCGTGCATCCTGGAGCAATTCCTTACGCTGCTCGGGCGACAGTGCCCGACGGATAAGGTGGATGACTTTTTCGTCCACGCTTGCCTGACCAAGATACCTGAGGGCCTGGAAGACCATCGCGCTGGGTCGGCTTCCCACCGGCAGTTCCTTTGGGGCTGCATGGCGGATCTGAAGTGTGGTGTTTCCGATTTTGACAAGACGGGTCCGTCCATCGCTGAGGTAAACCGGTTTTGCCGGAACCTGGGTGGAAACTCCTAGCCGGTTGGCGGCCACGGCCCCGGAAGGAACGACCCGGCTCCCTGTTTGTCTGCCTAGTGCCTCGGCGATTTCGTCCAGGTCAGGATCCTGCATAATTCCCAGCCTCTGATTCACTTGCGGAAAATGGTAGAGTCCACGACCCAAACGGAGAATTTCACCGTGCCTGGCTAGCCGGGAAAGCGACTGGTCGGCTGCATCGCGGCTGCCTATGTCGAGAAAGTCCTTAGGGATGAAGACTTTTCCCTGTCCCTGCTTACGGATTCGGTCCAGAATGGTGTCTTGTATGGTGGTGGGCATGGTCAGCTCCTGTCAGAAAAGTGTATACGAGTTTCTGACAGAAAGCAAGTTTGCTCCCCCTTTCCCGCTCCAAGCAGCCAAGTTGGCGGCGATCGAGGCATTTTCCATTGTGAATGACCAACAAGAATAAAATTTAATTTCTCATTTTAATTTATCTATTATTGACCTTTGATTTGATTCAATGTCAACTAGCAATTTGAGGAGTTGAGAAAATGCCAGTATTGATATGCAGCTTATCGTGCCAAATATTAGAACAGCAA
>CAMBMH010000213.1 GCA_945868575.1 Singulisphaera sp. GP187
AGTCTCCCCATGAACAATACCACCTTTAGTCCCTCCACCAGCCATCCACATGGAAAAACACCTCCCATGATGGTCACGACCATAATTGTTGTTAGTTAGAGTGCCTTGGGAGTAAACCGTTCGCCCAAATTCCCCACCCCACAAAACAAGCGTATCCTCAAGCATTCCCCTTTGCTTGAGATCCTTTAGCAAAGCCCCAATCGGACGGTCTATATCTTCGCTTTGCCCCTTGATTTGCCTTGGGAGGTCACCGTGCTGGTCCCAACCCCGATGCATTAGTTGAACAAAACGAACCCCACGCTCCATCATTCTTCGGGCCAAAAGGCAATTTTTTGCGAACCCCCCATCCGTCGGGTTATCCTTGATCCCGTAGGAATCGAGCGTTTGCCGGGTTTCGGATTGGATGTTTTGAAGTTCGGGAACCGCCGTTTGCATGCGAAACGCCAATTCATACTGGGCGATCCGCGTAGCGATTTCCGGGTCGTGAGTCTGTTCCAGTGCCAAGCGGTTGAGTTCCTCGACCCCATCCAGCATAGCCCTTCGTGTCGATCCATCGATCCCATCGGGATTGGAAAGATAGAGGACTGCATCCCCTTTCCCGGTCCGGAAGCGGACCCCCTGATGAACGCTTGGAAGAAACCCTGACCCCCAAAGCCTGGCGAAAATTGGCTGGTCCGTCTTGTTTCCCGATCCCTGGGAAATCATCACAATAAATGCGGGAAGATTGTCGGTCTCTGCACCAAGACCATAAGAGACCCACGCACCAAGTGCTGGACGCCCTGGCTGTTCACTTCCCGTTTGAATGTTCGTGGTTGCCGGATCGTGGTTGATCGATTCGGTATGTAGACTCCGTATCAGGGCAATCTCATCGACACACTTGCCGATATGCGGCATAAGTTCGCTGGTCCATGTTCCGCAATTTCCTTGTTGGCGAAAACCAAAAATCGAGGGGGCGACAGGAAGGCGGGATTGTCCGGAGGTCATCCCTGTAATTCTTTGCCCCATCCGGATTGAAGCGGGAAGGTCCTGATCCCGGTGCTTTACAAGACCCGGCTTGTAATCCCACAAATCCAAATGGGATGGCCCACCCGACATAAACAGATAAATGACCCGCTTGGCCTTGGGAGCAAAGTGCGTTCCTGTAACACCCTGTCCACCGATTAACGATTGAGGCAAAAGGGAAGACAAGGCAGCCATACCGACCGCCGATCCGCCTTTTCCCAAGAAGTAACGGCGATTTAACAGGTTATCATGGGTTTGAATGGGATCCATCATTTTCAGCTCCGGTTGACGGATTCATCGAGGTTGAGAATCACGCTGGAAAGCATGGTCCAAGCCGCAAGTTCCATTGGTGAAAGACTTTTATCGGGAGGGGACTCACCAACAAGCAATAGCCTGGAAGCGGCGTCCGGGTGGGCTTTGAAATGGAGCCTTTGTTTTTCCAAAACCTTGATCAAAACGCCGGTTTCCTTGTCGGAGGGTGGGCGCGCCAGAATGGCTTCAAAAGCGTTTGCAACACCTTTTGCATCGCCAATTCCGGAAAGCAGAATTCGTTCCGCCAATTTCCGCGCTGCCTCCACATAAGTAGGGTCGTTAAGCAGGACAAGAGCCTGCAAGGGTGTATTCGTGCGAGCCCGACGAACCGTGCATGTTTCACGATCGGGTGCATCGAATGTTGCCAACGCGGCGGGAGGCGATGTCCTTTTCCAAAAAGTGTACATCGATCGCCGGTAAAGGTCTGGTCCTTTGCTTTGAACAAAAAATTGGGCCGTAAATTTCGCGCTATCCTCGCGGCTCATCAATTCCTCCCAGAGCCCGGGGGGTTGATAAGGATTCACGCTGGCCCCACCAATACGGGTGTCCAAAAGTCCCGAGGCGGCAAGTGCCTGATCCCTGATGATTTCAGCAGGCAGCCTGACCCGGGACGCACGACTTAAAAGTCGATTTTCGGGATCTTTTGAAAGCCCTATCTGGAAAACCACCGAATTTTGCTTGTATGCCTCGCTGGTCACAATCAGGCGGATCAATCCCCGGGTCGACCAGGCTTTCCCTTCGATTCCCGGAACGGGCGTCGATGGCTGGGAAGGTTCCATGAACTCCGCCGCCAACCAATCCAGAAGTTCCGGATGGGTTGGTTGTTCCCCTTGGGAACCAAATTCTTCGGCGGTTCGGACCAATCCCGCTCCCATCAACATTTGCCAAATGCGATTTACATAAACCCTGGCAACCAATGGATTTTCCCTAGAAACAAGCCATTTCGCCAATCCAAGGCGGTTGTCGGGAGCACCTTTGGGTAGTGGAGACAGGATTTCCGGAACACCGGCCTCAACCTTTTCACCCTTTTTGTCATATGCCCCCCGAATCCGGACGAAAGTTTCCCGCGGCTTGGTCATATCCTGCATAACCATGGTGGTTGGGAAACTTTTGAGGAGCTCACCCCGCTTTTTCCTTAGCGATTCCATCTCAACACGAACCTTGCCAGATTCACCCGGACTTTGAGCCACAAACCATTCCCTAAGTTTGTTTCGCTGGACCTCCGTGGGTTTTACCGCCCAAGTCGGTTCGGTAAAATCTAGGCCTTCCGGGAATGCCCCAAAAGTGGATGCGCCAGGTAAATCGGTGGTGCGCATAGAAAACCTTGAAGCTGTATGTGAGCCGTAAGGGCTTTCATATGAAAGGCTTAATTGAAATCGCGTGTCGTTGGGGACATCCCGGGCCTTTTCAAAATCGAGGATCAATCGATGGGGCTTGTTCACCTCAGGAAAAATTCCCCACCCTTTTCCATTACCTTTCAAAAGATTTGTCGCGGGATAATCATTTTGTGATCTTGAGGCATAAACGGCCTTTAACGGGATGCTGATTGGCTTCCCGTCGGGACCAACCATGTCAAGTTTGGCACCTGTCATTACCACATTTCCATTGGGAGATCGGCCCAAAAGTTTGGTGGTTTCCGCAGAAGGCAACAACTCCACCAAAATTCCGCTTGGGGATCTTCCCGCTTTCCAGGTGAGCAGGTGGGAATCCGAGGGCGGATTCGCTCCGGAAACCTGAATGATCTTGTCCGCGCCGATTTTTAGCTTGGATCCCTTGTTGGACTCGGCTTTTTCCGGTGAAACAAGAGTCCAAATAGGACCATTACGGCGGGCAATTCCGGAAAGCCATTTATCAAAATCGGCATCCATGGACTTTGCCAGATTTTTTAGCTCTTCTTCCCGCTTGGCGATCTGTCCATCCAGCTTGGCAAGCTCCAAAGATTGATCGTTAGTTGGAGTTTCGAGCAATGGGGCCGAATTACCCACCGCTCCAATTCCACTTTCTGGAAGCCGGTTAAAAAATGCATAAAGTCGGTAATAATCGCTTTGGGTGATGGGATCGTATTTGTGGTTATGACACTGGGCGCATGCTACGCTGATTCCCAACCAAACCGTCGTTGTGGTGTTCACCCTGTCGATTATATAGTTATTGAGGTATTCCTCGGGGATGGCACCCCCTTCAAAGGTAATCATGTGATTACGGTTGAAGCCTGAGGCAATTTTCTGGTCGATTGTGGGATTGGGTAAAAGGTCGCCCGCAAGTTGTTCAATCGTAAATTGATCAAAAGGAAGATCTTTATTATAGGCATTGATGACCCACTCTCGCCACTTTGTCATGTCGCGGGCGGTATCCAGGTGGTACCCATGGGTGTCGGCAAAACGCGCGGAATCCAGCCAATCCAGCGCCAACCGTTCACCATAATGGGGTGACGACAAATACTTCTCAACCATCCTGTTGTAAGCATCTGGCGATTCGTCCCTGACGAAGGACTCGATATCGGATTTGGTGGGTGGAAGTCCCAACAGATCCAGACTAAGACGACGAATCAACATTTGCTTGGAGGCCGGGTCTGAGGGGGCCATGCCATTTGCGGCCAACTTCAATGCAATAAATCGGTCAATCGGGTTTTTAGCCCAATTTGCAGGACGAACTTTATCGGGTTCAGGAAGAGCAGGCCTTACCACCTTGGTGAATGCCCAATGGGACTCGATTTTGGCACCCTGGCGAATCCATTCCCCCACCTTGGCAATCTCGTCCTTGGTCGGATTTTTGCCAACTTTGGGTGGGGGCATAACCTTTTTGGGATCCTCGTGCACCATACGCAAGAGGATTTCACTCTCATAAGGTTTACCCGCGACAATTCCAGCGGCTTTAAGCCCCTCCTCTGTATCCAAACGAATGTCGGCTTTGCGCTGCTTTGTATCTGGACCGTGACAGGTAAAACAATGCTCAGAAAATATGGGGCGAATTTCCCTCTGAAAGGAAATGGTCCCTGCCTTTTTGATGCCGGAGGAACCGGGGTCTGCAAAGGTTGCCAAGGGGATGGTTAAAACCAAACCACCAAGAATCAGAGCAGAAAATGCAATTTTTGAAAACGGTTTGAGCATGGAATGAATCCCAAGGGAGGTAATTTCATTTTATGCCCAAACCCAACCTCGTGTCGACCTGTGGTCCATATTCCATCCACTTTTACCGTTTCGCCAGTTTCCACTCACCCTATTGCTGGATCCTGTGGTACATTCCGGACTTTAAGCCTTCGACTTTCTTTGAGGTACCATCAGGCCAATAGACCGTTATGGATTGGTGCCCCGAAGCCTCCGGAAGACCAAATAGCAGCCGCCGATCGCCACCAGAAAGGTAGCTGCCTCCACCTTTTGCAAAACGGGTCAAGTTTTTTGTTCCAACACTAAGCTCAACCCTGGCACCCACAACATCTGCATTGTTCTTCCCAACCAATTCAATTCCAAGGAAAGTATTTTTTTTCCCAAGGCCAGCACTTTGGTTGCGTAGCATCGACGCATTTTCGTTGGCATGGCAAATGGCCAAATCGGGCCATCCATCATTATCCAGGTCTCCTGAAACCAACCCTCTTCCCAAGTGTTCACCTGAAAAATAAGGACCTGATGAACCACCAACCTCCTCAAATTTGCCATTGCCCAAATTGTGGAGCATAACCGCCCTCTGGCGGATTTTGGCTTTGACAGGATGGTAAATCACATGGCCATTGGAAACCATAATGTCTTCCCATCCATCCAAATCAAAATCGGAGAATACAGTACCAAAGCCAACATGGAGCTGACCAATCGCGGCGATCCCGGAGCGCTGCGTGCGGAATTGAAAAAATCGACGATTTCCCTGGGCCACATTCCCATAAAGGCTATGGAGTTCGCCTTCGTAATTGGTTACCCAGATCGAAGCTTGGCCTGACCCATCATAATCCGCCGCATCCACTCCCATACTTCCATTTGGAATGCCGCGATCATCCCGGGCTACACCCCATTCCAATCCAACCTCCTCGAACCTGATTTTTCCTGGTGTTGACTTGTTAATATAAAGAAAGTTATCAACAGTATCATTGGCAACATAGACATCTGCTTTTCCGTCATTGGTAACATCTACGCAAACGACTCCCAAGCCTTTTCCATAATCCTTGTCAGGTCGGTCAATGCGCAATCCCGCATCACGGGTCACCTCGGAAAATGTTCCATTGCCATTGTTTCGCCAAACCGCGTGAGGAACTGCGTCATATTTTTTTGGGGGGCAAACATCGCGTTCCACACTCAGAGTGTATCCCGGACATTTGGGATCGTTTAAAAGCGACCAGTTTACATACTGGCACAAATAAAGATCCGGAAATCCATCGCCATCAAAATCCGCCGCCCCCGCAGAGGTCGACCAGAAGTGGGTTTTGTTGAAACCCGCCGCATCCGCTTTGTCGACAAAAACCCTTGTGCCGGGGCTGGGACCGGGTTCATTGTGCAACAACCCAAGCCGTCCATAACCGGTGATTACCAAATCGGGCCAACCATCTCGGTCATAGTCAAAAACCGTCGAACCATGATTATAAAAAAGGGGCTTTTCAATTCCTGTCGCCGCGGAGACATCTTCAAATTTCCAATCTCCAACATTCCGGTAAAGTTTGGAGGCATAACCAATGATGGAACGCTCCCTAGCATTCACCGGGTGGTTAGGCTCGCCTTTGTTGGTGATCGTCCCCCCTCCATTAATGAAAAGATCAAGCTTTCCATCCTTGTCAAAATCAATGAAGGAAAGCCCCCCTCCCAATGAATCGAGAATAGCGTAGTTGCCGGGCCTCTCATTGGAATTGCGATAAGCGAAATTAATCCCGGCACTTTTGGTCACCTCCTCAAAGGAAAAGACCTGGGCGGGCCGAGGAGGAGCCGAAGGATTCTCACCGTTTTTCAGCAAGGAATGGCTGGATCCTTTGGTTTCGTTCGTGGAGGCAGTCTTTTTGGGAGCGGGTTCGGAACCACAACCCACAAAAATTCCAGCCAAAAGGATAATCGCCAGATTTCCGCAAATTGGACCAGTGTTCTTTTTGTTCAAAGCATTCATTGTGATC
>CAMBMH010000214.1 GCA_945868575.1 Singulisphaera sp. GP187
ATGGAAAAATTACGCAGATTTCACCAACAAAAATGATGCGTTTTGTTTCCAAATATTTGTCGTATCCATTCGCCGATTTTTCCTATGGACTATGCTTTAACTTTGGCCGATTTCATATAAGGTATTATTTTCCTTTTTCCAGGGTCCAATCGCAAAAATTACGGGATATCGCCCATGCTAAACGACACAATTTCGCTCAGGAGCACGGCTAGATCACCAAAAGAGACGCCGACCCTCAAAACAAAAGGCTTGGTATCCATGCGATTTGGATTGCATTCAAAACTTCATGCCATGAGGCGATTCCTTGTCGGCGCCATGTTTCTGGCCGCAATGGTGTCATGCCCCTCACTACGCGCGGATATCATTTACAATGTCAGCACTAGTGGCACAACGACCAATGCCAGTCCAACTATGAAAATTGGTAATACTTTTTCCACCAATTTAACCAACACAACTCTTAAATCAATCTCCTTATACCTTTCCACAGCAGACGCCACCGGCTTGATCAATTTAAATATTTATGCAACACAATATAACAGCTTTTACGGATACCGTCCAACCGGGAGTTCCCTGGCATTAGCCACCTACAGCGCGGCAAGCATTACGCGTGATACTGCACTGTACACATTTAACTTTACTGGGGTAAATGCAATCACCCTGAATGCCGACACCCACTACGCATTTGCGGTTTCCCCAGATTCCGGAAATTTGAGTGTCTCGATTAAAACCAGCAATCCATACCCTAATGAAAATTTCTTTTCCAATACCGACGCTAACAGGGGCCAAGCAGTATCAGGAATAGTCGAGGTGACCGCCGTCCCCGAACCGGGAACCCTGATTCTCTTTGGTGTGACCATGGCAATTGGAGGCGCTGCCGCCGTTGTCCGCAAACGCCGGAAACGAAACAACGACTAGGCCCGCCACCACCATCCACAGGGCTTTTTGCGGTGGCCTTCCAGGAAATAAGGAAATTGTCTCCATAGCCTCTCCATTTTCCGGGAGGCTATTTTCGTATCCAAGGCGCATTCCTTGGCCAAAACATCGGAAAATATTTCCCTGGCAGCTATTGGCAGGAAGGATATTATCTTTCTGGACAAAACTACCAACGATACGAGTATTGCATGTACCAGTATTGCGGATTGGTGGCGGGACCACTTTTGCTGATGAATTCGCCACTCCAGATCTGGGACCAACCCACAAGCACATCCTGGTGATTGGACAGGTGATAGGTTGTCGTGATATCCAGCTCCTCCCCCACATTGCGCCCGGCTTTTCCGGTCGGATCCTGTCTTAATTTCCGGCCGTTGCCGGCATAAAGCGCATCGCGGGGACTGTCCAGATAGAACTGATGACTTTGCAAAACAAACTGCATGGCCTGGGTCGGCCACCAGGCGAACTGGAAGCTGATGTCGTGGATATTTTGGCGCCCCACAAGATCCAGATAGCCCAAATAGTAGTGGCCAAAGGGATAAAGCTGTTGGAAGGTCGACATCGAATTGCCAAGGATCGGGTGTTTCGATCCTGAGGCAAAGTCGTAGTGAGCCTGAAGGCTTGGGACTCCATGGGCCTTTTGCCATGTGTAACCACCACCCGCGCTGGCCGCCTGGGAAAACATGGCCTGGTTGGACCACATTCCAAACTGGAGCATGGTTTCGCCTTCGGCGTACCAACCGTCCTTGTCGTAGACGGCCCGGATTCCCGTGGTGGTAAAGTTTCGTCCGCCCAGCTTCCCTTTTTCGCCGATGGCGGTGTTGGCGTTATCGTTGAGATTCAACACATAAAGATCACCGGCAATTCCGGTCGTGGGTCGCCAGGTGTTCCACCAACCCGCGAAACTGACAGGGGCAAAGACGGAATCGAACTGTACCGGGTTGATCAGCACAGGCTGGACCCAAAAAAGGTCCGTATCAAAAGTTTCCGTTCGCTTGAACACCTTCACACCCTGAAAGGTTCGCCTGGTATTGGCCCAGTCGAGGGCGGAAATCAGACGCTGGGACCCGTAATAGAGTTCCTGTCGACCGATCCGGAAATAGGTTTTGTCATCGGATTGGCCAAGGTCGATCCTCAGGTCAAAAAACGCATTAAGCAGATCCGCTTTGTTGATGTCTGTGAACACTGTCGGGTCGTTGTTGCCATGTTTTTCCGCACTGATGAATTCGACATACGCGCGCAGGGCATCACGGTACCAAAAATCCCCATAAAACCGTTCCCGATTGATCCAGTAACTCTCGTCGAAATTGCGAAAGAATTGACTGACAATATTGTCGCCACGGATTCGGAACTCACCCCCAAAAGAAATCGCCCAATCGTCCGTGGGGTGAATCCGTTTGAACCGGTCCAACCAATCCCTTTCCATCTCCGGGACATCCCCCTCGAGGTACCTGAAGTCGACATCGAAAAAAGGCAAAGGCATCGACTGAACGCGGGGCATGGGATATTTGGGGGGAGTCTCCCGATATAGTTTCCGAATCCGGTCCCACAGGGAGTAGTACCCCGGACCTTTGGGCAATTGGACAAAATATTCCGGCTTGGGAAATGGCCTTAATATCGGGATCTTGGCCCAATCTGCCGGGTCCCAGGGGTCCCGCCAGGCCCGAAAGGGGTGGCGGCGGGAGGACTCTCTGTCTCCGATTGGGGAATTTTCGGGGGCCGAAACCACATTGCCGACTTCCGAATCCGGATCAGATGGTTCGGGGGCGGGAGAATCGGCGAAATTGCCCCCAGGCGCGTTGGGACCAGGCAAAAGGGTGGCAGGATCCCCTCCCAGGGATTGTCCCATGATCAAAACCAGCAACCACCAACTCATGCGGTCAATGCTTTTTCCATTTTCCCAAAGCCTGTTACGAATGTATCGGAAGATCCGGTTTTAACGGTTGATCCTAAGAGGCCGGTTTTTCGGAATGGGTGGTAAGATGCCCGGGCCATTAAAAAAGCGACCTTCTCCACCAATCCAAAACGAAAAAGCCCGTCTTCCCCCGGAATTGAGGAAAGACGGGCCGGGCATTTTCCAACCTACCGTTTTCGCTTATTCGCAAGCGGGGCGGCAAACGCGGTGGAAGAGTCCGCCAAAGCGCTTTTCGCGGCAGGGAGCCACGCAGCAGTCGTTGATCTCGACTTCTTTTTCGACTTCACGGCAAACCATACGGGTGCATTCGATGGTTTCGGTGGTGGGAATGCACTTGGCAACCCGGCGGACGCAGGTAACCGGAACGCGGTTGACTTCCATGCAGGTGTATTCCTGTTCGCAGGTGTAGGGGACCATGCGACGGACGCAAACATTGACGGTGTGTTCGGTGTAGTAGGGTTTGCGCACCTTGACCATCTTGGTGCAAGGGACCATTTCCATGCAAACCTTGTTGCAGGTGACTTCTTCGGTTTCGGTCACGATGTTGGGGACCCAAACCTTCTTCATTTTGGTGGAACGGCAACCATCATCACACCCCTTGGGGCCATGATCCTTGATCGCCTGACAAAGGGTGGGGACTTCGACGCATTCGTATTGGCCGCAATCGACATTCTTGCAGACCGTTTTGGTGACGGGCTTGCAGACGAGTTGGGGTTTGTAATAGGTCTTTTCTTCACAAACGGTTTCGTAGTGACATTTGCGGATGACCCGCTCTTCCATCACTTTTTCGCTGCGGTATTTGGTGACCGTGCGGACCTTGGTCACGGGTGTGTATTCGCACTTGTAGCTGGTGTATTCCTGGTCTTCGTATTCGGTGTGGTAGGAGGTGATGTTCTTGGAGTAGGTCTCGGGAACCCATTCCTTGACCCGAACCGTGCGGGTGGTGGGGGCTTGACCCTTTACGGCAGCCTGAGCCTTGGGAGCTTGGCTGTCTTTTTCGGCGGCGGTGGAAACGCCGTTGGCCAGAACCAAAGAAACCCCAAGGACTAGCGCCTTGGCTTTGAGAAAGAACTTGAGCATAAAAGCAAACTCCCGATGTAGGTCCAGGGTGAAAGGCTACCCAAAGGTAAAGGGCCGCCCAATCGTTGAATATTCTCAACCAGATTCTCCCTCATGGAGAAATTTAGTAAAGTTGGCAAAGATCGGTTAGATGAACAAAAAACAGATGCGCCGGACCTCTGTATCGATTACAAGGGTTATTTGTTTGTGTCCTTGGGTTTCTTTCCTGCCGGAAGCAGGATCGGCTTCAGTTTCCGGTCATCCAGCAACGGATTTGTGGATGGGTTGTAGGGAATTCCGGTCAAATCCTTGATGTTGGCAGGGTCGAGTCGCTGTTTGCCCGGAGCGTTTGGAAATGCTGGCGATCCGTTTGCCAAGCCGCCGGGACCATATCCCCCGGAACTGCTTTTGCCATTCCCTTTGGACTGGGCTTGGACCGGGTTTTCCATTCCCGGAAGTCGATTGTTGGGAACCGTTTCCAGGCGCTTGGACGCCAATGGGCCACCCAGGATGTTTTGTGGAACTGAAACCTGACTTGGGCGTTTTTGGGCCAACGAAAGGATCCTGTCCCTTTCCAAAAGGATTTCCTCCTGTTCTGCCGGACTGACCGGAACAAGGACGAGGCCAATTTCCGCAACCGCCTGTTCGTATGGGGCGACCAGGTCCCCAAAAGCCCGGTTGCCTGCGGGATCTGACTCATCCTGAGGAACCGCCTCGGGAATACGATGGTTGGGGCGAGGCGCCAAACCCGTCTGGATGTCGATTTGTCTTTTGAGGGCTTTTCCTTCCCATGTGTTGTCATTGCGGTTGAGGGCACGCTCCACGGAAAAAATCGGATCACTTTTGTGTCGGGCGTAATCGAGGCCACTGGAAATACCAAACCGAAAAAGCTGGGGGCCATAATAGTCCCCTACCAGATAATGGGTTGCCGGTTCGTGGATGAACATCGCCTCCATGGTCTTTTGGGTCCGCCAAAACCAGACAGGCTGAACGGGCTGGGGGCCTTCCCCGGGATGGGAACGAACGATCCTTGAGGGGACGCTGGCCAAGCCACGAATCCTGGGGACATAGTCCCAGTATCCACTAACGGTACGCACGCCGTTTGGAACAGGGACATTGTGGGGGGGAATCCAATAAAAACCGGGACTCATTTTGGTCCAGGTTCCCGGTTGCCAATAGTGCTGAAATCCGTTCCAGGCCCAATATCCGGGGTGGGAGACCCGATCAGGATCAGGTGGCTTGCCCGGATCGTGGGGATCCAGAGACGGTTTTGTCGGGGGATGGATCGGCTCCTCGCCGGGGGCGGCTCCCGGAGTCGGCCCGGCCCAGTATCCGGGATACCAGGCGGATCCCAGACCCGAACTCTTCCAAAAACCGGGAACCCAGGCGCGCCCTTCGGGGGGGAAACGCCAAATTCCGCCGACCCAAATATAAGAAAGAGTAATTTCATCCCAAAACCAATACCCCGGGATCCAGATCGGATTTCCCTGCGGTCGTTTTGATGGAATCAGTTCATTGGGCAAAGGCGGAGGAGGAACCGTCACCAATTTGCGCGGCCCATGGACCGGAAGTGGCGCGGCAAAAGCTTCGTGCAGGGGCCCCATCGCGGTAGGCACAAGCAGGGGGGGCGAATTTGCCTGTTGGGGACCCAATCGGTCCGATGGTCCGGCAGCCACCCAGGAAATCAAAAAACCGGACAGGACGAACCAGACCAGGGAGAGCCCCAGGATACGGTGCAATTGCCCTTGAATTACTCCGGTATGGGGGATCATGAGCCTTGGCCCCAAAAAGTGGAGACTTTTGACAAATTCACGCTCAAAAGGCACACCCCGACTTTCCGGGGATCCATGCTGCCCGGATTCATTTCGCTGACGAGGGTGGTCGGGCCTGTATGGATTCCAAGCCAAATCCGCCCATTCGCCTTTTCCATGATCGTTTCCGAAACCCTTGCCCGCAAAGCGATCCCGGTGGAGGAGCGCAGGACCAGATGGTCAAGGGGTTGCCCATTGAATGTCAGGGCCAATCGTTCGGTTACCCCTTCCACCTGGGGCTTGAGCAAATGCATGGTCAGATTTGCGGAGGTGCGAATTGCTGTTTTGAGGAGCAAAAAAGCTTGTTCGGACGGTCCGGTCCAGCAATAGCATTCCCCACGGTAACCTTCCCGGGTGTACCATCCCCCGCCCAGGATCGGGTCTGCCGGGGTGTATTTCGTGGCGTCGGGAAGGGGAAAATCGACGGTGGCCGGGTTTTGGATTTGTCTTTTGTGGATCTTTAGAGCGTGTTGATACAGTTCATTATCAAGGGCGGTGATTTCGCGAAGTCGCTGAAGGACTTTGGGCGAATGTTCCCCTTCCGCGCGCTTTCCTTTGGTGGTGTTTTCGCAATGTGGCGCGACAAAAGGCCACCCCATGCTTCGGGCGAACCCCTCCATCGATTCATCCATCCGCTCGCAAATGCCGACGAAATGACACCGGTCAAG
>CAMBMH010000215.1 GCA_945868575.1 Singulisphaera sp. GP187
TGATACACTTTTGGATCCATTCGTTGCCGGAATCCATGCAGGTGACCCTTACACGCTGAGCTCCCGGACCGGATTTCCCAGGTTAACTGCACTTGAATCCCGATATGGGAGCATCATCCTTGGGATGTTAATGGGAGGGTTAGGCAAACCAAGGTTGGTAAAAGGCACCAATAACCCAGAGCGATCAAGAATTTGGTCACTTCGTAAGGGTTTGGGACAGTTGGTTGAGAGGTTGGCCGAGGGCATTTCCACCGTTCACAAGAATTGCCCGGTTTCCTCGATTGAAAGGCGTCCCAATCGTTCCTGGCAGGTCGACACAGCCTTGGGACCATTGGAGGCCGATGCTGTTGTGCTCGCTTGTTCGCCCCATGCTTCGGCATCAATTCTGGCCAAGGTTGATCGGCGGGGCGTCTCACTCCTGGGCGAAATGAAATCCAATTCCCTGGCCGTGGTTGTTTTTGCTTTTGATCGGGGCCAGGTTGCCCATCGTCTGGATGGATTTGGGTACCTTATCCCCTCAGGGGAAAACCGGGATATCCTTGGGGTGCAGTGGTGCTCCTCGATTTATCCCGGACGCGCTCCCGAAGGCAAATTGCTGCTCAGGGTGCTGATGGGTGGAACGAGGCGGCAAGAATTGGCCCTTTTGCCCAAAGAAAAATTGGAACAATTAGCATTCGAAAATATTGCTCGTGATCTTGGCGTATCCGGGAAGCCGATTTGGATGGAAACCCAGATCTGGAATCCGGCGATTCCCCAGTATCAACTTGGACACGAAGACTTGGTGAAGGAAATTGGGACCATAGAATCCCGATGGGGAAGCCTGTTCCTGACGGGAAATGGACTGGGCGGTGTTTCCCTCAATGATTGTGTGCGTCAGGCCGAGGATTGTGCCCGCCGTGTACAAGCGATGCCTTCCCGGACCAAATGATTTTTTAAGCCCCGTCCCTTCCCTGAGGTGGCCATGTCAGAGGTTCTGAGTTTGATTCTGGGTGGTGGTCGCGGCACAAGACTTTTTCCGCTTACCGCAATGCGCAGCAAACCTGCAGTGCCTGTGGCTGGAAAATACCGTTTGATTGACATTCCGATCAGCAATTGCATTAATAGCGGACTAAATCGGGTTTATGTATTGACGCAATTTTTGTCAGTAAGCCTTCACAGGCATATAAGCAATACATATAAATTCGACCCCTTTAGTCGAGGATTTGTCGAGGTCCTTGCCGCTCAGCAGACCATGGAAAAATCCGATTGGTACCAGGGAACTGCTGACGCCGTTAGGCAACAACTTCGGTATGTTCTTGAGGACTCCAACCGGGAAATTCTGATCCTCTCGGGAGACCAGCTTTATCGCATGGATTTCCGCAAACTGATCGAAACCCACCGTAAATCCAACGCGGATGTGTCCATCGCCGTCATTCCCGTTCCCAGGGATCAGGTTGAGGGTTTTGGTGTCGTTAGGATCAATCCCGATGGTAAAGTAACAAGCTTTGCGGAAAAACCAAAAAAGCCCGAGGAAATTGCCGCGTTTGAAATTCCAACAGAGCAGATTCGCGCTCATGGAGTCGATCCCAAAGGCCGCAATTTTCTTGCCAGCATGGGTATTTACCTTTTCAAGAGGGAAACTCTACTGGAATTGCTGAATGCGGATCCGACGGTCACCGATTTCGGCAAGGAAATCTTTCCAAGGTCAATTAAAACCCACAATGTTCAAGCTTATTTGTTCGATGGGTATTGGGAAGACCTTGGTACCATAAAAGCCTATCACGAATCGCATATGGCTCTTGCGGGGGAAAATCCTCCATTCGATTTCCATAGTCCCGAGGGTGTGATTTACACAAGAATGCGATTCCTGCCTGCCTCCCGAATCATTAGGGCAGATTTGAAACACGCCCTTGTAAGCGATGGCTGCGTAATTGATGAAGGCTCATGCCTCGAAAACTGTGTGGTTGGTGTCCGCTCGCGAATAGGAAGTGGTGTCTCCCTGAAAAATACGGTAATGATGGGAGCTGACCGCTACGAGAAAACTGAGGAAATGCAGACCAATCTTGCAGCCGGCATTCCTCCGCTGGGGATAGGTACTGGATCAATAATCCATAACGCCATCATCGACAAGGATGCACGAATTGGCAAAAATGTAAGGATTACTAACGATTCCCGTCATGAAAATCATGAGGGATCCAGCCATATTATTCGCGATGGTATTGTTGTTATCCCCAAGGGTGCCATCATACCCGACAATACTGTGATTTAGCCACAATTAGGTGAATGAGGAAGTTCCCGGGTACTAAATCCGATTTTTGCCAGGGTGATATTTGTAATTGGACTGTTTGTATTGCCTGAGTTCCATTTGAGGTTGGCCATGAATCCTCTGATTGGAATCCTCTTTTGTGCTTTTGGGCAAGCTGGTTTTGCGCAAATCGGTCTTCCTACCTTTGAGGTGGGAAAAGCCGAAGTTGATATTGCCCAACCCATGGGGTACCCGTTAACAGGTTATTACTACAAAATTTTATCTATAGGTAAAAAAGATCTTCTTAAGGAAAAGGCATTGTTTTTTTGCCAAGGCACAACCCTCCCCGCAATTATCACTTGTGATTTGTCGGGTGTTGCCCGGGGTCTATCCGACTCGATTCGTGAAGCGATTTCACAAAATGCCCAAATCCTGGTTATCCTTTTTGGAATAAGCGGATCCTATTCCCATACCGCCCCGGATTCCTTGCGTGATCATTACAGTTTGCTAGCAAAAACGCCCTATCCATCTGGGAAACGCCGGTATGCCCAAAACCTGGTCGGACCGATGGTTTCATTACTTGGGCTGGTTCAGTTTTCGGATTCGATCATCAAAAAACCGATTGGAATCGTCCCCAATTTTGCCCTTCAACCGGATATGGCAAGTGGTTTGGAATGCAGCGCGGATTATCCCTGTTTTCGGGAAAAGGCGGCTCGTAAATCACTTGGAATACAAACTATTTCCCATTTTGTGTTGGGTGTGTGTGGAAATATTAACCAGGGGAATCCGTTTGGTGAAACGGTAAACAAAACCTCCGAGATATGTCGAACCCTTTTTAAAACCGTGCACTCACATTTACCCATGGAAAAACGGGATCTCCGGTTGGCACAAAAACTGTTGGAGTTTCCTATTCGCTCATTGGGGGAAGGAGATTTGGACCGTGCAATCAAAGCTTTAGACCTTCTTAAAGCCAAGGGAAGGTTGAATTTTCTGCCTGCGCCTGGTCCCCTCAATCTTGAGTTGGTTCTCAACGAAAACGGACGGCTTTTCAAGGAATTATGGGGATAAAAATGCAAATGGAATTTCCCCTGATGAAAAAGAGTCGTCGCTCCTTTCTTCGAATTGGGCTGGGAGGGTTTACATCCCTCGGGATTCCCGGAATGTTGCGACTAAGGGCGCAATCGGCCCCTGCGGAAAAAACCGCAATCATTCTGGTTTGGCTGCGGGGAGGACCAAGTCATTTGGAAACCTTTGATCCGAAACCAGATGCCCCATCCGATTATCGTGGTCCCTACAAGGCGATTTTCACCAAAACGCCTGGTATTATGATTTCCGAGTTGTTACCAAGGCTTTCCGGCCTTTCAGATCGCTATGCCCTTCTCCGCTCGATTGCCCATACAGGGGGTGGGCATCCGGCTGGTTCACTCCAGATGCTCTCGGGAGATCCCGATGCACAGGACAAACCGGTTCCCAGGTATCCCGATTGGATGTCGATTGCCAATCATTTTCGATCCGGGAATGTGGCCCCCCTGCCCCATTATGTTGCGGTAAATCCTGTCGATAATTATGATAATTTTGTCATAGCTGGATCTGCTTATCTGGGGCAGGCATTTGATGCATTCAAAGTTTATGGTGATCCTAGTAATCCGCAGTTTCAGGTGCCAAATGTCGGAGTGAGCGACCCGATCAAACGAAGGCAGCTCGTCGAAAGGGTTGGGCTTGCGAGGTCTTTTGATGGTTTTCGCAATGCAATGGATAAATCCGGCATCCTTTCTTCGGCAGACCGCTTCGAAACCCAGGCTATTGCTATGCTAACGAGCCCCGAAGCCAGAATTGCTTTTGACCTGGAGCGTGAATCAACCAGGGTCAGGGAGCGCTATGGTCTTCACTCTTGGGGACAGCAGTGTTTGATGGCAAGAAGGTTGGTTGAAGCGGGTGTCGATGTGGTGACCACCGAATTTGATGGGGCGCTTTGCGGCAGGGTTGCCAATTGGGATGACCATGCGGTTAACCATCACATATTTGACGCAATGAAGTTTAGGTCGCCTTATTTTGACCAAGCAGTATCGGCACTGATCGAGGATGTATATGCCCGAGGATTGGACCGGAGGGTGCTTGTAGCGGTGGGCGGGGAGTTTGGGCGTACACCCAGAATATCTCATGTGGCTTCAAGTGGGGGTGGAGTTGCGAGTGGTGCCGCCGGAGTTGTCCAGCCCGGGCGCGATCATTGGCCTCGGGCAGGGTCATTTTTGTTTGCCGGAGGTGGCATCCGCACGGGACAGCTTATTGGGGCTACCGACAAAAAAGGTGAGGATCCAGTGGAAAGACAGGTTGGCCCGGAGGATTTCCTGGCGACCCTATATTCGCATTTGGGAATCGATTACAAGACAGCGGCAATCCGCGATTTTGCTGGACGCCCCACCCAAATCATTCGTCAGGGTGAGGCCATTCGGGAACTTGCTTCCGAGTCCTGATATTTCCAGTTAGAGCCCTTCTACTTCATTATTTTTTCGGTAGGACTTCCTGACAAAGGCATTAGCTTCGGGAAGGTTGGTGACTTCCATGGCTTCCCCGTTCCATTCAAGGGTTTTGCCAGGGAACCGTGTGGAAAGACAACCCAAAAGTACGGTTTCGGTGAGCGGGCCGGAATAGGAGAATGGAGCCGAGGTTTTCCCTTTACCCATTACCGCATCCAGGAATTGCCCATAGTGATCATTTCCCGGAACCGTCTGGCCCTTGTAAGTGGCAAACTGATCCTTGGGCAAAAGGATGGGTGCGGAAATATAGGGAGAATAAAGGATTCCCTTTGTTCCAATATAAATTGATCCCTGATCGGATAAAACGTTCCCTTCCAAAAGTTTTATTACTTCTTCAGGAGGACGACGATTCCCATCATACCATGTCAAGCTAACCGTTTGGGTTGTGTATTTGCTTCCGGGGAATTCATACCGGACCTGGGTGTGCAAGCCCCAGCTGTCCGCATTTGTGCCCCCTTTTTCGCAAATGACCGATTTGGGATATCCCACTCCCAACGATTCATAAACCGGGTCAAGGATGTGGCAGCCCATATCCCCAAATGTTCCGGTCCCGAAATCGAGGCGTTTACGCCATACGCCCGGGTGGTAGTACCCGTCAATATAGGGCCTCTCTTTGGCCACACCGAGCCATCCGTCCCAATTAAGGCTTGCCGGCACTTTATCCGTGCGGTTTGGTCGAGGAGTTGTGTCTCCCCATTCCTTGCCAGACCAGCTATGGACCGCCTTCACTTTCCCGATCGAACCGGCATGAATGGTGGCAACAACCGTTCGGTGTACCTCGTGCGAGTGAATTTGAATTCCCATTTGGGTGACAAGCTTTTTCTCTGCGGCCACCTGTGTTAACCGTCTCGCCTCGTAAATGGTTTGAGTAAGGGGTTTTTGAGTGTAAACATGAAGCCCACGGTTCATTGCCGCCATAGATATTGGGGCGTGCATGTGATCTGGGGTCGAAATGTTGACGCTTTGCAGGTCCTTTTCCTTATCGAGGAGTTGGCGCCAATCCTGATAAACTCTTACACCCGGAAAGGCTTTGATTACCTCCTCAAAACGGCTTGTGTCTACATCTGCCACGGCAACAAGGCGAAATCCTTTGGTTTGGGAGAAGGACTGGATATCAGCCCAGGCCATTCCACCACCACCAAAGCTGGCATGAGCCACTGTATCCGATGGAAGAGCCATGCCATGGCGCGGAAAAACTCCCGGAATCGCCAATGCACCTGCGGTCATGGCCTTGAGGTACATACGGCGGTTTATGATTGGACGATTTGGGGTTATCGTTTTTTGTTTTTTGGTCATGATTCAATTCCTTGGGGTAAGGAAGCTGGCAGAATACGGCTTAACAATGATCTAGGTAACAAACCTAAACCGGCCACTTGGCTTTTGCTGTGCCACAAGCTTTTCCTGGGATTTTTGTAAACACCGGCGGATTCAAACCCAGTTCAGAATCGTGGGTTTGGCTTTTCCCTCGGAAAATTGAATCAAAGCCCTTAATCCGTCTGTATAATAGGAATCTCCGGTAAGGTTTTTGCGGGGATTGGAATGCGGGGCTTCAACAGCCCCCGAAACATAACCCACAAGGGAAACCCTGCC
>CAMBMH010000216.1 GCA_945868575.1 Singulisphaera sp. GP187
TATGCTGATGGTCCTTTGGGCGGGATCCTGACAGATTCAGGATCCTCAGGCCAAAAGTTATCGATTGTTTATTCGACCCAAAAGTAGTCCTGTCCGGGGGCGAGAACCCGGGCGCAATCCCCCAGCAATTCCTTCAGTTCCGCGATCACCTCGGCATGAAACCGGGGCTTGATATGGATGGCCCATACTTCCACCCCGGGCTCCAGTTGGCGCGCCACGGCGGCGAAGTCATCGGTCGTCATATGGCCCGAGATTTTGGCAAGCTCCTTTTGGGATCTGGGAAAGGAGCAATCCAGAAGCAGGGCCCGCAGGTGGGGAATTTTCTTGAGGTCACTTAACAGATTTTCACAAGGCGCCGTGTCGGTTGCGATGGCCACGGCGACTTTCCCGTCATCGGCCACATAAGCGACCGTGGGAACCACATGGTTGGCCGCGATCGGAGTGATCCGGAGGCCGGCAACGGTGATGGATTGTCCAATGATCTGTGGATGAAATTTCAGGAAAACGGGTCCTTGTTCTGAGATTCGGAAAAAATCAGGCATAAGCCGGTCGTTGAAGATATCGCGCTTTAGGCAATCGAGCACCCACTCCGAAGCGTGGACTGAAACGGTTTCGCCACCAAGGTCCAGAACAGTATCCAGAAAGATCGGCAATCCGCCCACATGGTCGAGGTGGGAATGGGTGATGAAGACATGGTCGATTTTTGCCTGTTCCAGCGGCGTGCCTGATAGACCAAGGGATCCCGCATCAATGGCAACGGATTCATTGAGAATATACGAGGTGAGATATTGCAGGAATTCGGTACCACCGCCCGGAGAGAGCAGCCTGAGCTTCATGGACCGGTACCACCTTTGCGCGACCAGATTTGGGCGGGAAGTTTGGGATGAAGGAAGATGAAACCTTATGTTATTGCAACCCCGGGGTTATGGCTTGAGTAAAAAGGCGATCAGATCCGCCATTGCCTGTCGGTCAAACTGTTGTTCGAGTCCCTCAGGCATCAGGGATTTGCCGGTCGAGCGTATTTCCTCGATGGCCAAACGCGCCAGGGTGTCCCTTTCGCCCCCTTGCTTGACAAGGGAGATACTTGTTGGTGTTTCCGAGGTGATCATACCCGTGAGGGTTCGCCCCTCTTTGGTTTCGATGACATAAGCCAAAAACTGAGGGTTTACCTCCCGATTGGGGTCGAGAATGTTGAGAAGAAGCGATTCCGCCCCCCGGTTGGCCGCCGCCGCAAGGCTCGGCCCGATTTCATAACCCTTGTCGGCGACTTTGTGGCACGATGCGCAGGCTTTTTCGTGGACGGCTTTGCCCCGGGCTGCATCCCCGACGAGGGAAAGAGCCGGACGATAATTTTCGATCACTTCCGCCCGTTTGGGGCCCGAGGTCCGCGCAAGCAGTTTTTTGGCGCGCTCCAGCAATGCCGGGTCCTTTTGGCGTTCCAGTTGGCTGCGACGGACTGGATCGAGTTCTCCCAATGGAAAGTTGCCTGATTCGGCAGCATCAAGCATCGCCCGGACTCCTGTCGGATTGCCCAACAACATGTCGGCAATGGTCGCCCGATCCGAAAAAGGAAGCGAGGCCCAAGCCTTGATGAAGATCGATGCGGTCGAGTTTCCAGCGTCCCGGCCAAGGGCCTTGATCGCAGCGGCGCGCACGGCAGGGGCTTCGCGAGCGGAAAGCGCGGCCGCCAACAGTGGCTTAACCAAAATGGGATCGGTCAGATCCAAAAGAGTCAAGGCCCTGGCCCGTTGGGAGGGATCTGCCTTGATGTTGAGGGCGGTCTTTTCCGCGGACTTCAAAATGGACTGGATCCGCTCGGAGGTTTCAGGCCCCGCTTTTTGGGTCCATTGCTCCAGGGGTTGTTTGCGCCGCGCCAAATCCTGAAGCAGATCCACAAGGACAATCCCGCCAACTTCGGGGGAAAGGGATACAAACGCCTTGCCCGCGCGGGATGGGCCATCGGATTCCCTTGAAATTTCGACCAAAAGAGATCCGGTCAGAGGGGCAAGATCGGCATTGTTGGCGGCTTTGGCACTGGCAAAAAAAGCCGCCGCCAAACGCGATCGGTCGACACCCCGGGCGCTCAGGCATGCCGCCTGCATCCAGGGATCGGACCCATCCTGAGCGAGGAGTTTGGCAAGCGCGGGAGTCGAAACCTCCGGATCAAGATCTCCAAGGGCAAATGCGACCGCAAGCCGTACCCCCGGATCATTGTCATCGGCCAGTGACAACGCAATCGCCGTAAGGGCCTTTGTCTTTCCAAAAGATCGTAAAAGGCGAATGACCGCTTCGCGGTGCTCCTTCATGGGGCGATTTATCGCGGAGTGGATCTGTTCATCGGTTGCGGCGCCACGAGCCAGCAAAAGCCCAAGTGTGGTATGGATCGCCTGGGGGTTGTTGGTCTCTTCCAGGAATCGGGACAAGTCCGCCTCGATTGGGTCTTTGCACCCAAGGAGGAGTCGGGAAGCGGTTTCGCGGTGCCACGCGTTTTTGTGGCCCAAAAGGGGGATCAGCGCTTTGGGTGTGGCCTTGGCAAGGTCGGGTGTGGGGCGGTCCCTGAAGCTTTCGGGAACGATCCGGTAAAGCCTCCCACGGTCACGACCGCTGTCCAGATCGACCAGCCTTTTAATTTCGGGAGGGATAGAAGCGGGGTGTTCGATCACTTCGCGGCAGACATCAATGGCCCAGAGCGCCCCATCGGGACCGTTGGCATATTGCGCCGGGCGAAACCATGTATCGGTTGATGCGGCCCATTCGATGTCCTTGTCGATCCGATCCGCAACGGGGTGGGCTCCGTTCCAGGTAATTTTTTTGCGGTGGATCAGGTTGCTCCCCACATCGCCAACGATGAGCATATCAGACATGTCGCCCATCTGGTCGCCGCGCACGACCATGATCCCCGTGGCCGAAGTGAAATAGCCCGAGGCGCGTCCGCCTCCCTCGACAAGCCCCTTTACCTGTCCTTGTACGCGCAAACGGGTTCTTACAACCCGCCAGGGTTCGACCTGGCTGAGGCGGTACACCTCGGCCTGGGGACCATCGGAAGCAATGGAGACCTTGGGGCTGGGCGCGGCAAATTTCGGATTGCGACCAAAATCGCCATCGTTGGCCCAGGCGTAAATCGCGTGGTCACTGTTGTGACAGAGGTATTTGCGTCCCCAATCGTCAAAGGCCATGCCGTGTTGGGCGCCTCCGGTTTCGGCGCGCAAATCCCGACTGCGGGGATCAAACGAAAAGTCCCTGCCACGAAGAGCCAGGGTCGATCCCTTGCCATCCACACGCTTGATATCGCCTCCGTTGGAACTGGCGGCGACATGGATGCGCCCCTCGGGATGCCACCGGAACGAGTTGGCCAACCCTTGCACATTGTGCACGCCAAGGCCCGTGAAGACGCGCTCTTTCTGATCGGCGATGCCATCGCCGTCGGTGTCCTTGAAATAGAGGATATCGGGCGCGTCGATGACAAACGCTCCCCCATCCCAGGGGAAAACGGCGGTTGCCCAAAGGAGCTTGTCGGCAAAGATGGTTGCTTTGTCGTATCGTCCATCGCCATCCGTATCGCTTAAATGCCGTATTCGGCTCAGTCGCTCGTCGCGGTGTTCGCTATAGCCGCGCATTTCGGCGACAAATAGTCTCCCCGATTCGTCCCATTCCATCGCGACAGGTGAAGCGACCAGCGGTTCCGCCGCCATCAGATCCGCCCTATATCCGGGAAGGGTCTTGATGGCTTTTTGTGCTTCTTTGGGTTCAAGACCGGGAAGGCGCGGGATCTCGTTTTTGAAGTCTTTAAGAGGTGGCTGGGCCGAAAGGCTGAGCACCCCAAATAAACCCAGGGTACAAACAAAGCCCATACCAACGCCCAACCGCCAATTGCGAATCCATGGGGACATGGGATACTCCGTGCAGAGGCTTTTGCTTTAGCGGCCGTTTTTGAGGGTAAGGATTTCCGCGACCGCTCGTGGTTCGGGTTCCACAAGCGACAGACCGGGATTGGCCTGGAGCGCGGTTTTATAGTGGCTGGCGAGGGATTCGGGTGCGAAGGGGTGCCCCTGGGCATTGACGCCCCCGGCGATCACAACCCTTTGGGTTCCACAGATCGCGGCGATGTGGGGGATGTCGCCAAACTCCCTGAGGATGCCGGGGACAATCGTACCCAGACGCTGGTTCTTGTAGGGTTTGTCGGTGATGTA
The DNA here is from genome assembly GCA_945868575.1 of Singulisphaera sp. GP187. Classification (GTDB taxonomy): domain Bacteria; phylum Planctomycetota; class Planctomycetia; order Gemmatales; family Gemmataceae; genus SYLG01. The sequence continues at coordinate 4,191 of CAMBMH010000216.1, forward strand.
GGTCGCAAGTGTCTCGTATGCGATGACCGAACGAAGCGAAGGATCCTGCGCTCCTGCGGCGAGGGCCACCAGGCCCATCGGTCCGATTCCCGCGACATGGATCGTCGCGGAGGGGTCGAGTCGGCGAAGCTCCTCGGCGATACGGATGACATCAACGCTCCATTGCCCGATCAGAGGCCTTCCAAGCCAAAGCGACCATTCCGCGCTGTTGTGATCCGGGGCGGCACCGATCCGGTCCCCCTTGGGAGCAAGTTTGCCTGTCGCGCGCAAATCGAAAGTGACGACTCTTCCCCGGTTGGCAAATTCCACTGCGAGAGGGTGCTTTTGAGCGGGTTCGGCTCCCTCTTCGTGAAGCACCACAAAAAACGGTGTATGTTCGGTGCCTTTGGAGATAGTTGCTTCAAGGGTGATTCCTGGTTCGGTTTCGACCAAATAGCGACGATCGCCCACGGCCTTGGCAGGGGCACCTTTAAGAATTTCCCCTTTACCATGAAGCAAATTATCAAGGGATCCCAGATTGCCGGGTTTCGATCTGGCCAAAAGTGCGTGTCCTTGTTGGGCGGCGAATTCGGGCAAGGTTTGCCAATGGGCGGGGCGTGTTTTTCCCGGGAAAAGCCGCAGCGATTCGGGAGCCAGGGGAGTGAACGGTTTTTCGGGAACCGGAGAGCCATCCCCTTCGCCCAGCAATTGCTGTTTCAGGAAACCAACCATTGCTTCGCGCATCGGTTGGGAATAATCGTGGTCCGATTCGAAAATCTTGTGAACCAGCTTGTCCGATGCACCCACGCGCTCGTAGAGCGAGCGTGCCCGCGCGATCGATTTTGCCGCTTCGGGAGGGGAGAACTGTTTGGCGTCCCGGGTGGCGCTAATCACCATGAGGCCGCGTGGCGCGGTCAGGCCGAGAATGGCGTCCTCTTCGGTGAACTGGAGCGCGCCAGGAACGACTTCGCACATGCAACAGGCGGCGCCCAGATACGATTGGTAGTTGCCGACGGAACAGACCGGGACTGCCGCCTTGATGCGTGTGTCCCATGATCCGGCATACATTGTCTGGTTGCCACCGCCACTGGCTCCGGTGATGGCGAGTTTTTCGGAATCGACCTCGGGACGCGAACAGAGATAGTCGACGGCCTTGCCATTTTCGATAACCTGGATCCCGCTAAGGGGGATTCCCGCTGGAAGGAGTGTCGCGCCGGTCATTTCTCCATGGTATTCACCAAGGGCGGTGCCGATTCCCCGTTCGCCTGCTCCAAACGCATCCACACAAAGGACAACGAATCCGGCCCGAACACAGGCGACACAACGGGCCTGGACGGTCGGGTCCTGCTTTGCGCCTTTCCAGTGTCCGTGGACATGAAGCACGGCGGCATGCTTGCCCCCGCTTTTGGGAAGATAAAGGAGCCCGGGCATACGCACGCCGGGGAAGGTTTGAAAGTGAACCTTCTCAATCCGGTAATCGTCGCGCACCATGGTCATGGTGATTTTGGGATCGAGGGGGACTTTGGCCGCGCCAAGGATCCATTCCATACCTCCCCATACCCGGGTAAGTTCGGCCCGGCGAATGGCCCGGGCACCGGCCGCGTTGGGCCCCGCGTCAAACAGCGGATCCTTGGCCCGGAGAGTGGCTGCTTGTGTCTGGATGAATTTGAGGAAATCGTCGGGTGTCTGGGCGTTCGCGAAACCTGCAAAAACCAAGGCGAAAAGACCCATGCTTCGCAACAACATGGGGATCATCCGGGATTGGCGCATGGATGGATTCTTCCGGTTCGAAAAGGCAGGAGGGAGTATGTTTTTAACCTATTCCATCGATCCTATTGTGGTACTTCCGGGAAGCGAAGGATGGGGATTCTTTGGGGTTTGGGGGTATTGTTCAGTTGGCTTAGGGCGATCCGGTTCCGAACTTGCGCCATCAGTTTGGGCGGTTCTGGGGTCTAATATCTGGGGTATAATATTCCTGGCCTCAGCCAGGATCCGTTTCAGAATCGCTTCCGCGAGGATTTCCTGCCCCGCATCGTCCAGATGGACCGCATCGGTATAGTGCCCAAACAGTTCGGGTTGCAGCCCGGTAAGGTCGTGAAACGATTCGGTCTGTTTCATAGCCTCGACGATTTTGGTCGCGGTGGATTCGGCGAATGTGGCAAGCA
>CAMBMH010000217.1 GCA_945868575.1 Singulisphaera sp. GP187
GCGATGTAATCATCTGCGGACACGCTAAATGTGGCGCGGTGCATGGGTTGCTTAACATCGACCACCTGACCACCTTGCCTGAGGTGAAAAAGTGGCTTCAGTTTTCGGTGCCAATCCTTGAGAAAGTGCGCAAGGATACGGTGGGGATGACGCCGGATGAAGCTCTCCAAGTGGCGATCGAGCAAAATGTGCTTCACCAGCTGGAAAACGCAAAATCTTATGATTTTGTTCGAGAGGCCATCGCCAAGGGGGAACTAAGGCTTCATGGCTGGGTTTATCACTTTGAAACTGGAACCGTGGTGGCTTTTGATCAGCAAAAAAACCGTTTTGTTTCTCTTAATGAGGCTACGAAACCAAAATTCGCCGCCACGCCGGAAGATGTCGACGCATACATGAAGTCTCACCAAAGCGGTCTGGATTTGACCATTTGATGCCCTTTTGGGCCATTTGGGCTTGATTGCGAGCATCTGGATCCAGATGCTTACCTTTTTAACAGTTGGAAGATAAAACCCCTGGGGTGTTGCCGAATGGTCAAAAGTGCTGAGCCCGAGCTTAACAAGCAAACTTGGAAAATGTCTGAAGCCTCTGACACATACGGCGTTCACAATTGGGGTAATGGCTACTTCGGCATTAACAACCTGGGGCATGTCACCGTCATGCCTTCCAAGAATCCGGCGTCGGCGATCGACCTCAAGGTCCTGATCGAACAACTCCAGGCTCGCGGAATCCAGCTCCCCATTTTGCTCCGCTTCACCGACATTCTGCGCCATCGCGTCGGTGAGTTGCATGAGGCCTTTCGCCGAGCCATCGTCGACTCGGAATACACCGGGAACTACCTCTGCGTTTATCCGATCAAAGTCAACCAGCAACGACAGGTGGTCGAGGAAATCCTGGATTTCGGTCGCCCGTTTGGATTTGGCCTAGAGGCGGGCTCCAAGCCGGAGCTTTTGGCGGTTTTGTCACTTGCCAATGACAACGAAACACCGATCATTTGCAATGGTTTCAAGGATGATGAATTTATCCGGATGACCATGATGGCCCGCAAGCTGGGCAAGCAGATCATTCCGGTTGTGGAAAAATTCACCGAGCTCGACCTGATCCTCCGTCATGCCAAAGAGCAGGGTGTTCGACCTTCCATTGGTATCCGGGTCAAGCTTGCCGCCAAAGGCGCTGGCCGTTGGCGTTCCTCGGCGGGCTATCGATCCAAGTTCGGGCTTACACTCGCCGAGGTTTGCGAGGCACTCGACCTGCTCAAATCCCACGGGATGGAAGATTGCCTTCAACTGGTCCACTTTCACTTGGGATCCCAGATCACCAACATTCGGAGCATCAAAAACGCTCTTACCGAGGCGGCGCGAGTTTATTGCGAACTCAGCACCGCGGGCGCGGGTCTGAAATTCCTGGATGTGGGTGGGGGACTTGGCATCGATTATGATGGTTCCCAAACCGATTTTGAATCTTCGACGAACTACACCCTGCAGGAATATGCAAACGATGTGGTCGCGCGCATCAAGTCCGTTTGCGATGAGGCTGGGGTCGCCCATCCGACCATCGTTTCCGAATCCGGTCGTGCGGTTGTCGCTTATCATTCTTTGCTGATTTTTGATGTTTTGGGCGTAAGCAATTTCGACCGATTCGAACCACCGGCATCGATCCCAGAGGATGCCCCCCAGCAACTTCATGATCTCTTCGCCGTGTTTCATGATGTGAAGAAAAAGAACCTCCTTGAATGTTACCACGACTCGGTCCAGCATGTTGATGATCTGGTCAACATGTTCAATCTTGGATCGGTAACCCTTCAAACTCGGGCCTTGGCGGAACAGCTTTTCTGGGCCGTTAGCACCAAAATCCTGCGCATGGTTCGCGAACTCGACTATTGTCCCGAAGAACTACAAGGCCTTGAAGCCAATCTCTCCGATACCTATTTCTGTAACTTTTCCGTGTTTCAGTCCATGCCCGATTCCTGGGCGATCAAGCAGCTATTCCCGGTGATGCCAATTCACCGTTTGCTTGAGGTGCCGACGCGTAAGGCCGTGCTTGGTGATATTACTTGCGACTCGGATGGAAAGATTGACCAGTTTATCGATCTTCGAGATGTAAGAAACACCCTTCAACTGCATCCTTTTGATGGCACACCCTATTATCTCGGCGCGTTTCTCCTCGGCGCGTACCAGGAAATCCTCGGTGATTTGCACAATCTATTTGGTGACACCAATGCCGTTCACATCCATCAGGATGAAAATGGCGAAGTCATCATTGATGAGCTGATCAAGGGCGATACTGTTCGTGAAGTATTGGCTTATGTGCAATACTCCTCGGAAATTCTGATGGATCGGCTTCGTCGCGATCTCGAAAAAGCGGTTCGTTCGGGCAAAATCACGATTGCGGAATCGCGGCAATTCCTCAAGTTCTATGAGGATGCCATTGATGGCTACACCTACCTCGAGGAACCCGAGGTATCCTGATGGCCAGTTTGTATGAATCAACCCCGGAAACATCCGTGAAAATGGATGTTCGCTTGGGAAGACTTACCCTTCCCAATCCCATACTTGTGGCATCCGGAACATTTGGGTATGCCAGGGAAATGGAAGGCCTTATCGATTTTACTCGTCTTGGGGGAATTTTGCCCAAGACCGTAACTGCCTCCCCTCGTGCTGGAAATCCTCCTCCCCGCACTTTCGAAACATCATCTGGCCTTCTAAATGCCATTGGCCTCGATAACGACGGTCTGGACTACTTTTTGGATCATCATTGGCCATATCTTTCCGGTCTGGGTTGTCCTGTTTTCGTGAATATCGCGGGTAAAACCGACCGGGAATTCCCTGAAATGGTCCGCAAAGCTGCCAGCCATCCAGGGATTGCGGCAATAGAGCTGAATATGAGCTGCCCCAACGTTTCGGGGGGGATCGACTTCGCCACGGATCCGGTGTCATGCAGGCGGGTGGTCGCGGCATGTCGAGCGGAGGCGGGAAATGTCCCAGTTGTCGCTAAGTTGTCTCCCAATGTGACCAGTATAGTCGATATTGCCTCTGCCGCCGCCGAAGGAGGCGCGGATGCGGTTTGTCTTGTCAACACATTCCTTGGTATCGCCATAGATTGGCGCCGGAAAAAGCCAATTCTGGGGAATGCGACAGGTGGACTTTCCGGGCCGGCAATCAAGCCCCTGGCGCTACGCTGTGTTTGGCAGGTTGCACGGGCTGTTTCGATTCCCATCATCGGCATAGGCGGGATTAGCACCCTGGACGATGTGATGGAGTACCTTGTTGCCGGGGCTTCCGCTGTACAGTTGGGAACCGTCAATTTCTTCGACCCAACCGCGGTTCTCCGGATTATTGACGAGCTTCCGGCGGCAGTCCGGTCGCTTGGGAAAAACTCGGTTTCGGAAGTGGTGGGCTTGGCCAAGGGATGGCAGTCGGCAAAAAGCTAGCCGTGCTTGGTGATTGTTGCCTGAATTGGAATTTGGGACTTCAAATTTTTACATGGCGCGGGACCTCGACATAGAATCAAGGGTATAAATTACCATTCGACGAGGAGGGTGGTAATTGCCGTTCGCCATCATTCGCTTGGAATTGACCGACTCAGCATTCAGGATCGATTGGATCTCATCGAACAAATTTTGGATAGTCTTCCGGAACAAGTCGAATCCCAGGATATGCCGAATTGCCATCTGGTGGAATTGGAAAAGCGTCTTGACCAAACTGGTCCAGAACCAAGGGGCGGAAAGCCCTGTCAGGAGGTTTTGGATCGGCCTGAAGGTTGCGCTTGAAGCTACCAGTTTTCCTACGGCCTCAAGACGAGGCGGATGTGCAGGCGGCCCAAATTCAACTAGATTTAGCAAGGGTGGGCCTTGGTTTGGAGTCTTTGCCAACTCCGAGAGGTGATGAGGCATATTGAGTCAATGCCACAGCTACACCGAATTGTTTTGCTGGGGCCCATGCTTAGGCGGTCTCTATACTCCAAATGCCTCTCGCCTCGGGTATCTGAACAACTCGACCGTCGCCCAGGAAAATTTGGCCAGCCCTGATAATCCATGTGCCCTGTGCCCGAATCGGACTCAAGAACTCGCCCTTGTAAAAGATAGGCGGGTGCGGAATGTCATGCGCGCAGGCGTGGCCCTGCTCCTTAAGATACTCGCGCATTGTGATGCTCCGGCCATTAGGCGTGGCAACATGGCAAATTGGCATCTGCTTGGTGAATTCAATGCATGGAAAGGAAAAGTGGCCTTCGATGAAGCCTGTGCCTGGCATACCGCCAAGGCCATCATCAGTGACGGTGCCCTTGAAGCGCCCAAACCATCCCTGCTTGAGAGTCAGAGTAAAGGCCACGGGATCGAGATTCAGAATGTGTTCCACCGGCTGGTAGCTATATGTGCCTTTCCAGGTTCCAGTGATTTTCTTCAGCGTGTTCATGTTTGATGTGCTTCAAGCCGCCTAAGGATCAAGCTCAGCAACCCGGGGCATAGAACGCATCGTTTGCAACCGCGACGCTCGAGCCGGGTTCGCCGCAACCCATGGTTAGGGGATTGGTTCTTGTAAAGTAATCTCTAGCTGGTCCAGTTTTTGTCGGAAGCCTTCTGGTGTGCATAAAGTGTGAACCCATGTACCACTCGGCTGAAGATAGGAAAGAATTGCTTAGGTGTTTGTCCAGTTTTTGGGGTCTACTATAGGGTGTCCAATCCTTGATCCGAAACCTTCCTTGGCTTGGCGGTTTGAAGAATCGCCTTGTTGGATTCAATGATCCGTCGGAAATGTTCACCGGTTGTGGCCCAGTCGACAATGTCCACTTTCCAAGGCAGATCCGAATCGGAAAAATCATCCGTGATCGCGGTCAATTCTTCAAGGGTGAGGGGGCGGTCCGTAATTATACACAAATCAAGATCAGAAAAGGGTTTAACTTGGTTGGCCCAAGGGTTCCCCTTCACACGCGATCCAAATGCCCAAACCTCAAATTGGGAAACATGTTTGTTCAAAAGACCGCAGATTATTTCCGATTGATCGGGCCGCACACCAAGGAGAGGCGGATCAAGGAGAGGCGGATCAAGGAGGTTTGGTTCAAGGGCTACGATTTCAGCCATTTCGCGCCTCCAGTTCCACAAGCAGGGCCCGCGCATCGGCGATGAATACCAAGGTCTCCTGATAAACCTGGCGGGCTTTTTCATGGTCATAGGTGTGTGCCGTAATTTTTCGCATGGTTCGATATTTGAACCATGATTCGGGGGCACCAACCAATCCGGTTTCACCGGCATTTCGGAGCAGGGTTCTGAAATCCTGGGAATCCACACCAGTTGGTTCCAATGAATCCATTTCAAGCCGTCTTCGAATCATTTTGACGCTGATTTCGTAAACGAATTCAAAGTTTTGGATCACCCCAGCAAGGATGGTATTTTGAACTCTTGGATGTTGAAGTTCGAACTAATTGGGCGCCTCGACCACATCCAGACTATCCTCCAGGGATTTGATCGCATCCCTTAAACTTTTCAAATCCAGAACGAATTCGCTCATTTATTTCCGCTTTATCGAGTAGGGATGCCATTCCTTATTGGTAATAACCTTATCACCTGACGGCGGATCAGGCCAACAAGCTGTGCAGGATCTCTCCTTCGGTGAGAGGAATTTCCCGGCCAATTTTGTCTGTGATTAGCGGGGAATTTCCAAGGCCCATACAGTGGTAAATGGTCGCGGCCAAATCGGACGGGCGTACGGGGTTGGTGCTCGGTTCCGCTGCATAACGGTCAGACGAGCCGTGAACGACGCCTTTTTTGATGCCACCGCCCGCGAGGACCGCGGAGAAAACTTTTCCCCAGTGATCGCGTCCATCGCGGCCCGCTCCCGCGCCTCCGGGCACCGATTGTCCCACCTTTGGGGTGCGCCCCATTTCCCCTGTCCAAACGATCAGGGTTTCATCATACATTCCCCGGTCCTTGAGGTCGTCAATGAGAGCGCTGAATGCCTGGTCCGCGGGGGGACATAGCCTTGTTTTGAGATCGATAAAGTTCCGATTGTGGGTGTCCCAATAGACGCTCACATTGGTGATCCCATCGTTGGGCCAGAACACGGTAACCAACGGAACGCCTGCTTCGACCAGGCGTCTTGCCTGGAGTACGGTCTGGCCATGGGTGTGTCGGCCATATCGTTCCCGAACCGATTCCGGTTCCCGTGAAAGGTCAAAGGCAGCCGCGGCTTTGGGATTTGCCAGTAGGTCAAAAGCCCTGGCGGCATTTCCCGAGGCGGCGCGCATCGCATCGGATCTGTCGAAGCTCGCACGGACCGAGTCGATGTCCTTTAAAAGCGAT
>CAMBMH010000218.1 GCA_945868575.1 Singulisphaera sp. GP187
ACACCCGTTCCCATTCCGAACACGGCCGTTAAGCATTTAGGGCCCATGGTAGTCCTTCAAGGGCGAGAGTAGGTTATCGCCGGGGTTTTCCGAGGCCCGCATTCGAAAGATTGCGGGCCTCGTGCTTTTATACCGCAAAATTAAGAGTAGGTGTGTCTTAAGAAAGAGCCTTTCTTCCCAACCACATTACTCACCTGGATTCATCCCCTCAGATCCTTTTGCAATCTTACCCTTGCCCCTCGATTGGGATTCTTTAATCCAACCAAATGCTTACTCTTTTTCTTTTTTGTATTTTCTCCCAGGGTTCAATCTCAGAGAGAACCCATTTGGCTGAGCCCCAAGCTCTTTCGGTTCCCGAATGGAAATCCTGGGTTAAATCGCAGGGAGTAGATCTTTCGGGTGTTGGTGAATCCTCAGGGCCTCTTGGCCCTTATGGTGGGGGGTTTTTTGAAAGGTTGGACTTGCTGGCATCCGCACAGGGGAAACGGTTGCAGATCAGGCATCAGTCCCTGTTCATGGAAACCGGGAATAGAAGTGTCATTTCGCATGGAAGTGCTTTTTGTCGTGGTGAAGTGGATTCTGTTGTGGTTGGTAATCAATTGGGTGAGAATCGGGGGTATCTAAGAATTGGACTTCAGGTTGCATGGCATCCCAAGCTCCATCCTATTTTGATTCAGGCTGGAGCTTTTCAATTTCAATCAAGGGATTCCAAGCCATTTCTCTCACGAAGTACTGCTTGGCAACCTGTTGAGGAGGATTTCGTCGCTCAGTTGGAGGTTGAGACTGCCAAGCCGCCCCGCTCCTTAAAGGGATTTGATTCCTTTGAAGGAATTGTGCGTCTGGTTGTTCCCGATCAGCTTTTATGGTTGGAATTAGGTGGGATTCGTGATGGTGGGATTTCCAACCACATGGTTGGAAAAACGAAAATTAAGCGTTTAGGTTCACAGATAACTTCCAAGCGCGTTTCCATGGAAGTGGAAATCAAACCGGGTCCTTCGGAATATGGAATTGAGAGTTATCAGGAGGCGATTCTTACTGGTTTGGCTTCTTTGGTCGGACCAGGCAATGTGAAAAGAATTTCAGATGGGCAACAAATTGTTGAATTAGGAGACGGAAAGATCCGTGTTCGGTACGATTGGTTGTTCCCTCAGGGTTTCCCTTTGGGTAATGAATTGGATAAACACCGTTTTGTGTTGCGGATTGGCGATAATTACAAGGAAATAGAGGCAAACCTCAAGTTTGGGTCTATGGATTTGCCTTAATCAAGCCTTAAAGCATCGATTGGGTTGCGTTTGTTTTACTAACCTCGAAGCGGCCTTTCCGGATCAAAGCAACCGCTATCCCTAAAACAATTGCAGTTGGTGCTGCAAGCATAAAATAAATCGAGTCATTGTAGGCTTTGCTTTCCGCTTCGCCATTTGTCCCATCCGTCCAGGGAACCGATCCCGAACAGGATGGGCAACCCATTACCGAATTGGGACTATTTAATGCTCCAAGGATGATGCCAAGCACAATCAGGATAGTGATTTTCTTCATTAGATTTTCCATCCGGCTTGGTCGGGGAGTTGATAAAGCATCCAATACACGACAACGCCTGTTATCGAAACATACAGCCAAATTGGGAATGTGATGCGGGCGATTTTCCGGTGTTTCTCAAGGCGGGCTTTTGCACCTAGCCAAGCTGACCAGAGGGCCATGGGAGTTACCGCTATGGCAAGGATGGTATGTGTAGTAAGGATGAAATAATAGAGGTAACGGACCCATTCCGGAGCATTGGGTGCCACATCAGCAAATCGCGTCGCAATCCCTTCCTTGATCAGCAAGTGATAAATAAGGTAGCTGGCTAGGAACACTGCGGAGGTAAGGATTGCAACAAACATCAGCAAGCCATGCACTTTGGGTTGTCCTGTTTTGATGGCGATATAAGCCAGGACAAGAATCACACCGGCGAGCCCGTTGAGTGTTGCATTCAGAGCAGGCGATGGAAAGTACCAAGGTAAGGATTTTTTGTCGCTGCCAGAGTTGCTGGAGGTTGTTTTGGTACCATTCACCAGGCCCGAGGCAGCTGACTTAAGTTTTTGGAATTGGGCTTCGAAATCTTGATTGGCTGATTTGGCCTCGGGTTCCGAGGAGGCGACTCCCTGGAAGTAGCCCCTAATGGTTCCATCCTTGTCAACAAGAACCAATCGGGTGGAGTGGTCGAACTCCTGACCTTTGACCGGAGTTTTTGCTCGTTCAATTCCGAGTTTGAAGCCTTCCTTCATCAGTTTGTGAATATCGTTTTCAGAGCCGGTCAAAAAGGTCCATCGTTTGGGGTCGGAACGGAAGTTCGCGGCATAGCGGGTCAGTTCGGCGGGGTCATCCCTTTCCGGATCGACTGTGAATGTTATCAGTTTAAGGTCAGGAGTGTCTTTGAGCTCTTCCTGAAGTCTCGCCATCGATGCTGTAACCGCGGGACATGGCCCTGTACACCTTGTGAAAACAAAGCTCGCAATCCAGACCTTTCCATTGAGGGATTCCGAGTCGAAAGGCACGCCTGCCATGTCGACCAGCTTGAATGGACCTGGTTTTCCGAAATCGTTGAGATCGGTGGACTTTTGGGCCAAACCCATCGGAGTCCAAAGACCCAAAAACATCACAACGAGCCAAATGCGGTGGGCCATGGGGTTATGCCTGGTGTGCGAAGTCGGGGATAAGTGCGAAAAGGATCATGATGGACAAAAGGACCACTGGCGTAAAAATCCAAAAGAGCTTTGTCCAATCTTCTTTGGTGTGGAAAAAACCAAGAATGCATGCGAAAACTTGTAACCCCCAGGCGGACACAGTGATGAGTCTGGAGGTTTCGAGAGCCAGGGAGCCTTGCATTCCCAAAGCCTGAGCCAGAAAACCCACCACCACGCAAAGGATGACGATACCGCCATTGATCCAGGGTATGGGCTCAAAATGTTTTGTTGTTTCGGCCATTTAAGACTCCCACACCTTTGATCAGATAAGGTAGATTACGGGAAAGAGAATCAGCCATACCAAGTCGACAAAGTGCCAATAAAGAGTGGTGTTCTCGGCAAATTCCAGTTGGCCGGGCTTGAATCCGCCCGCAAGGGCCCGAAGGAGGCAAATCGCAATCAGTATAAGCCCCGCCAAAAGGTGAAGTGCATGAAGGCCTGTGAGGGTAAAGTAGAACGATGACCAAAGGTTACCGTTAGGAAGGGCGGCAAAAACCGGAAGGCCCGGATTTTCGTGAAGCAAGCGGTTTGCCTCCTTCGCGGCTTCTGGAGGGCTTAATGGGCGGATATAGTCGCCATTAGGCTTTTTCCCATCCCGGAGGGATGCGAGAAATGCTTTGGCTGCCTTGAGGTCGGATTCGTTACCCTCAGGGTTTTTGGTGATGTAATCCTCCAAAACGCCTCTTTGGCGATCGAGCCAAAGCCTTTGCCCCTTGGACAACATTCGGGCGCGTCTGGCATCGGGTTGTTCGGCGTTGGTTACCGCTTCGGCAATATTCCCCGGGGTAAGACCGTGAGTAAATTTGTCAGAATATTCGCGACTCTTGACTCCCAAAAATGCCAAACCCAAAAACAGGGAGATAGCAAATCCACGAATGGCACCCGAACGATTTCCCTCTTGCAAAGACCGAAGCGCAAAACTCAAGACTAGACTGCTGGCGACCAAAAGGAGTGTGTTCAATGCCCCGAGCCAAGGAAGGACATGGATTTGCTCGCGGGTTGGCCACAGGTTTGGATTGCCCCCTGTGGCACCTGCCTTGAGGACATAGCATCCGGCGAGGAGGCCGCTGAAAAACATCACTTCGGAGGCCAAAAACAGCCACATCGCAAGCTTTGCCGCTGGGAAGGCGGGAGCCTCAGCAACGGGCTCGGGGTGGTCCGCTATAGCGGTCATTGGGTTAGCTCCAGGTTATTGGTCAGAGGCTGGACTGGAGGGGAGGCAATCCATGTATCCACACAAATGAGCACAAGAAGCAAAGGCAAAACCAGAAGCGAAACCCGAAACACGAACTTGGCCGTTTCGTAGCAAGGCTTGTGGTAAAATTTGAAGGAGGACCAAAGAAACCATCCACCCAAGGCCGTGACCCCAGCAAGGTAGAATAGGTCCCAAACGGAATGTGCGCGGCCCTGGGTTAGTATCGAGAAAGAAGCAATCGCCACCATGGCAAGAATGTAGTTTCGCATCTGGGCAGCAGTTACCCTACCCGAGTGGTCATGCAGGGTCAGCATTTTCATTCCAGCTCCCGCGTATTGCTCGCGGTACATCCAAGCAATTGCCAGGAAATGGGGAATTTGCCAGAGAAAGAGTACGCCAAAAAGCACGATACACGGGGGATCGACATGCCCAACGACTCCGACATATCCAATTACGGGAGGCAATGCCCCGGGAACTGCGCCAATGATTGTGTTCAGGTCAGTTCGGGTTTTTAGCGGAGTGTAGACCAGGACATAGCTCAGGTGGGTAACCAAAGCGACCCAAGCCCCTGCGGGATCCCCTTTTGTCAGGAGGATGGCTATTCCGGCAATCCCCGAAAGGACACCAAAGATCCAGGCCTCACTCGGGTTGATTCGACGGGCAGGAAGAGGACGCTTGGCAGTGCGCACCATCAGTCCATCGGTGTGAATTTCCATGGCCTGATTGAAAGCACTTGCGCTGGATGAAACCAGTGCTGCTCCAACTACCAACCATCCCACCTGAATCCAATCGACCGGAATCTGATTGGCTAATGCGGCAAGGATAGCTCCGGTGGCAACAGAAAAAAGAACAAGCGTTGCCACGCGGGGTTTGGTCAAAGCTACATAGTCTCGAAGCGTTCCCCCTAAAGAGCGGGGAATTTTAGCCAAGGACTCACTGGGAACTTGAGGAGAACTCATCAGCCACCTACCTGCGGGTTGGAAGCACTACCCACGGGCAGTTTTGGAATCCATGAGGCTCGGATGGAGAGGACGAGCGCTCCACCCAAAATAAAAGCGCCCACCATGGCATGGGTCGAACGGATTGCAGCTTGACCAAAGGTGGTAGCGGCCTCAATCAGTGGTTTATTTGTGCCGAACTTACCCAACCATGCTTCGATGCCCAATAGGACCTGGACCAATACCAGAAGAAAAAGTATGCCCGATCCCGGGCCAAACCATCTGAAGATGGAACGGTACTGGAGGCCTTTGAGGTGAACTCCAATGATGAATGCGGGGATCAGGCAACCAAAGAAAAGGTGGAGCCTTTGGGCGAGTGGGTGGTGAAAGTGGCGCAGCCAAACCGCCCAGGCGAGTTGCAACAAACAAAGCGCCAACAAACCATGGGCCCAGATGATTACACTCCTGCGGGCTTTGGATGTTTCCAAAGCAGGGGGTGATGACTTTCCCAAGGCCAGAATTGTCAACAATCCGGCCAACAAAGCAAAAACGATTTGCCCCACGGCTCCATGGATACTTGCAAGCTGTGTCCCCCCAATCGCGTTGAGATAGACCCTAAGTCCCCCCAAAAGCCCCTGGGTAATCACCCCCAGAAACACGAGGGCCCCAACTGCCATCAAGAACCGTCTGGCCCCCTTCTCCCGGAACTCAAGAACAAGAGCAACAGCGATCGCTCCGATCCCGGCAAGAATTACCCCGATACCTGCTCGAAGAATTCCAGGTTGCACAGCCCCCAAGGGATCGCTAATCGCCAGTTTCCGATCAATTGAACCCATGGCGAGCACCGTGCCCACAATTACGCCCGCAACACCAATGATCCAAACCCCCATTGCCCGACTTTTTAAACCAATAACCACTGTTTGGGCCAATATTGCAAAACCAACAAGGTAGCCAAAAACCCGGTGAATATGCTCAATCAGGTAGCCCGGTCGATCCTCCTTCCAAAGCGGTGTCGTATCCGGCCTTGAGGGGTCAATGATCAGGTACCAGGGCTCGGTTGGCCATAAAGGGTCCACCATTCCCACCCGAAATGTGGTGATAAGTGTTCCCAGAAGGAGCAAAGGAAGCGTAAGAAGAATTGAGACCCAAACAAAGGTCCGAACTCTGTCGTCTCCGTTGGTATCGATTCCCTGTAAAGCGGTTTTTGCGTCTTCGGTCATGCTTGGCTGCCTTGTGGGATTGTGGGGCGCCCTTCAGTTTGCACGATTCCCGTTTGGGAAATCCGTCCACCAGGCGCATCCGCCACACCATATTCGTAGGGACCACGAAGAACGATGGGCGTGGTTTCAAAGTTTCCGTGTGGTGGGGGCGAGGTGGTTTCCCACTCAAGGCTGTTCGATTCCCATGGGTTAC
>CAMBMH010000219.1 GCA_945868575.1 Singulisphaera sp. GP187
GATCGGGGGGAACATCCGAGGACCTTGGAGCAGGGGCTTCCCAGGCAGTTTCATTCGAACAGGATCTTGCGAGAATCCTGGGGACCTTTCCCGGAGTCGTACTTTTTTCATTCGGCTGGGTGCTGATGGCCATCCTCGGCTATCTGATCCTGATTGGACCGGTCGAATGGTGGCTGGTTGACCGGGTTTGGAAACGCCCGGGCCTTACCTGGGCCATGTTGCCTCTTGTTGTGGTGGTTTCCTGCGCGCTGATCCCTTTATTGGTCGCAAGGACCAAGGGCGCTGGACTGCGGCTTAATCAGATCCATATTGTCGAATATGACCTTTCGGATCCAAAACCTGTCGCTTCAGGCGTCTCCTGGATTTCCATTTTTTCACCCAAAGGTATTTCGGTCAACCCTTCGGCTTTGGTCGATGGAAAATGGTCAGGTCAATCCTCCAAAACCACTGCCCGACTTCTGCCATGGAGCGGTCCAAGGGCCGGAACCGCCCTTTTCTCCGCCCAGCAGGAATTCATTTCATTAAAGGGCGATTCTCTCGAGGGACTTGAACTTAGGGTCAACACGGATCAGGCTTTTCGCGCCGATTGGTCAACCCCCATTGGATCAGGCAACCCTCCGCTGGAAACCAAACTTCTTCATCCACTGAACAATCCGGCCCAGCTCGTGGGCACCGTGACCAATCGGCTGGGTGTGGCCATAGACTCGCCTGTCTTTGTGTATCGGGGAAGGTTTCATCCCCTGGAAAGGTCCATCCTTCCAGGGGAAACAGTCGATCTGGATGAACTGCGCCTGGGTGGCGGGGGCAGGGGCCAGGAACTCTGGTCGCAGGCATCCATGCTGGCTCCCGAAAGGTCTGGGGCCGCGGCCCAACTTCTTCCGGGCAATGGCCCTGATTCGGACCGGCACCAACTGATCAAGCAACTGTTTATGGGCGAAGCGCGGCACCCCGGCCTGCCGGGAACATGGAACCTGCGGTGGAGGATATTTGCCCCCTATGAAGAAGCCATTGCGCCTGGTGGAAACCAAAACGCACCCATTTGGCGACCCCGCGATGAAGTTATTCTTTTGGGACGAACGGCTTTGGATGTGGACCAGACACAAGACACAAAAACTATCTCCGCAAACGCAAATCAAAAAGGGCCACTTTTCATGAACCTCAGCGCAAGCTCCCCAGGTCATGACACGACCACCCTTCAGGAAACCTATATCCGCGCGATTCTGCCCGTCGCAGGCCCTTTTTCTCCTCCCGTAAAAACGGTGAAGCCATGATTGAATGTCGCGAACTGACCAAGATGTATGGCGACCTGTATGCACTCAACAGGCTCAACCTCCAGCTTGAACCAGGCGATGTCTATGGTTTCATCGGGCCCAACGGCGCGGGAAAAACCACCACGATGCGAATTCTCGCGACGCTGCTGAACCCGACCTTCGGCGAAGCCTCGGTTTGCGGCTATTCGATCTATAACAAGCCCCGGGAAATTCGCCGGGCAATTGGTTATATGCCGGACTTCTTTGGTGTCTATGACGATATGAAGGTGACGGAATATCTCGAATTCTTCGCGGCCGCTTATCGCATACAGGGCCCTGGCCGCGCCAAGAAAGTCGATGAAGTGCTTGAGTTGGTCGATTTGGGGTACAAGCGAGAAGCGCTGGTCACGAGCCTTAGCCGCGGCATGACACAAAGATTGGGTTTGGCGCGGGTGCTTTTGCATGAACCGCAAGTCCTCCTCCTGGACGAACCCGCCTCGGGGCTTGATCCTCGGGCGCGCATCGAGATGCGCAAGCTCCTCAAACGACTTCGCTCCATGAAAAAGACCATTATGGTCTCGAGTCATATTCTCCCCGAGCTTGCAGACATTTGCAACAAGATCGGCATCATCGAACGGGGCAAGCTCGAATTCAACGGCGATGTCGCAACCGCCATCCGCCAGGTTCGCCAAAGCTCCGTTTTCCTGATCTCGGTTGGAGATGGAAAAGCGGCGGAAGCTCAAGCCTTCCTCAAGGGGCGCCAGGGGGTTGGAAGCGTAGATGAATCGCCCGACCCCGAAGTCTTCCGGGTAACGCTTACGGCGGGTATTGAGGATGGAGCCTTTCTTGCAGAGGATCTGATCAAAGTCGGTTTCCGTCTGCGCCGTTTTGGCGAGGAAGAGATCGACCTGGAAGATGTGTTCATGCGCATCACTCAAGGGATCACCAACTAGAGGGGTATTGCCTCAAAAGGGGCGCGGAAAAATTCCGGTCCTCTTCGACAAGCCTGCCAAGTCACTATCAGGATCGCGATTATGAGAATATTGGTAACTGGTGCCGCCGGATATATCGGTTCCCACACGGCCCGTATGCTCATGGACCGTGGCCATGATGTTTTTGTTTTTGACAGCCTAACCCGTGGCCATGGCGAAGCCATCATGCGTCTTGGGCTGTCCGACCGTTTTTTTCCCGGGGACCTGAATGAACCCGCCCGGCTGGACCACGCATTCACCGTCGCCCGCCCTGATGCGGTACTCCATTTCGCCGCATATGCCCTTGTGGGCGAATCCGTGATCCGACCCGATATTTATTGGAAGAATAATCTGGTTGGAAGCTTGGGACTTCTTGAAGCGATGCGTCTTGGGGGCGTGAAAAAACTGGTTTTTTCCAGCACTTGCGCCACCTACGGAATTCCCGACCAGGTCCCGATGAATGAGAGTCTCCCCCAATCGCCCATCAACCCTTATGGCCAGACAAAATTGGCCATGGAAAAAGCAATTATTGACTATGCCCATGCATTTGGCACAAAAGCCATCAGCCTTAGGTATTTCAATGCGGCCGGTGCTTCGGAAAAAGGGGACATCGGTGAGGACCATGAACCCGAATCCCACCTGATCCCACTCGCAATCAGGGCCGCCCAGGGGACCTCCAAGCCTTTGACCATCTTTGGGACGGACTACCCAACACCGGACGGAACCTGCATCCGCGACTACATTCACGTAAACGACCTCGCCGAGGCCCACATAGCCGCTCTCCTTCACCTGGATCGTCAGTCCACCGGCACACACGACGCGTTCAATCTGGGCACAGGCAGGGGATACAGCGTCAAGGAAATCATCACCTGTTGCGAAGAAATCACCGGACTAAAGGTTCCCCACACATTTGGCCCCAGACGGGATGGTGACCCACCGGCCCTCGTTGCCGACCCATCCAAGGCGGCGAACATCCTTGGCTGGAAAGCCAAAGAGGGAATCGTATCGATAGTCCGTTCGGCATGGAATTGGCACAAAAACTATCCCCAAGGCTACAAGACTCCAAAGGCATGATTCCCCTGGGCCCGATATTGGGGTTATTTTTTTTCCCATTGGGCCAAGCTGGGGTACCATCGGACTCCCCGATTCACGGATTCAAATTCACAAGCGCCGTTGGGGATAATTCTGACGGTGCGCCGAAGGAGTATCCCTGGAGGAAGCCTTTGCTTTCCGGCCCCGTATATAGCACACGGGAACTGGCCTGGCGGGCGGACCTTATCCTCAGAGTGGAGCCGGGCACCGCCAACTCCTGGAAAATACTGGAGGTGCTTCAAAAGAGCTCTGAGCATCCCAACGATTCAGCCCCGCCTTTGCCGTCCCAACCGGGTGCCTACCCACGCACCGCTCGCGAATGGATCGGCTTTTGGCAGATTGGACCCATGGGCCCCAATCTGCTTCCAACGGGCATTCGTGCAAGGAACGCCGAAGGGAAAATCTGGATCCCCGGAGTCGTTGAGGATCTAGGCGAATACGACAACATGTTGGCAGGCCTACGCCGCGATATTGGTGCAATTTCCACTCTAAAAAATAGCTGGTCAAATTCCCTGGGCCAGGATGGGGCTAAACTTCGCCAAAAAAAATTGTGGGAGTGGGCAACCGCAAATGAAACCCAGTTTGGTGGAGGTATACAGCAAAACGATCGTCCTGGTTGGGGCTCGCTTGAGCAGGATCTTCTGGGCGAAATCCTTCTGGGCCCCGATGACAAAACCTCCTGGGACGCGCTGAACCTCTACATAAGCACCAATAGTAATCAATTGCCACCGCTTAAAGGCGCATTTGACAGCGCCACAAGGCGCAATTTCCTTCTGGACAAGGCGGTAAATGGCAAACTTTTGGGGGAAAGGATTCGTGCCCTGAGGGTGTTGGGTACCCCGGTCAGTTGGAAAACAGGATCCACGGAAGGGCAATGGGAAAGGCTTGGGGTGATTCTCAAGCAAGCGGTAAACTCAACCGTTTCGGATCTTGCCCATGCCGGCACCGCCGCTGCCTTGGGCCTCGGACCCCTAAAGCGGCTCGATCCCGAACTCGCAATGGTGACATGGAAACGCTATTTGAAAATGCCCTTGGGCAACGAGCGTGGAAGGATGGCTGCGCAACTTGCCCGACTCGCCGGTGAGGATGACTGGAAAAAACTCACGGGCAACGAGGCAACCATGGTTGTCGGATTTGAAAAACTGGTTTCGATGGACGATAAAATCCATTGGACACTGGTCAAATGGGAAGGTTCAGGCGGACCTTCCAAACTCGAGCTTGTGCGGGAAAAAATGGACGACATGGGGCAAGTGAAAGAGGTTCAAACCCAACCACTCCTGGGAATGGAGAACCCTCCCTGGAATCCTGTATCCCCTTTGACCGGGGAGTGGCCTATCGGTCCATGGCCTGTCGGTTTATGGAGGGTTTGGGTGGAATCCAAATCCAAACCGGCCTGGAAATCGGAACCCCGGATGATCAAGGTTTCCAAAGCCCTGAAACTCCCCATTCCTGGTTTCCAACCATTGGGGGCCAACCAGATTGTAATTGACGCTCCAATGCCAAAACCCCCAGAGAAACCAAAGTAAGCTTTTTTTCGTTACAAAACAAATGTGAAAAATATGTGCGTTTTCAAGCTAAAGCCCGGCCCGGGATAGTTCCTGGTCCGTGCTTTAGGAATTTAAGACCGGGGGGCCGTTGGTCTCATGGACCTTGCGGCAAAAAGCTACTTTCAGCCTATGGGCGATTTTGGCGGGCCAATTACTGGACGCCACCCTCAAGAATCGGCTTGAGCATGTTGCTATAAGCCTTTTTCGAGGCATCAGGCGCCAGGTCGAGGGTTTTTTGCGCGAATTCCTTGGCTTTCGACACCTTGCCGTTGGCAAACAAAACCCGGGCCATGGTCATGTTCCCACCCAGGTCCTTTTCGCCAACGATCGCAAACATCTTTTCCGCGGCGGCAAGACCCATCTTGCCCAATTCCGCATCCTTTTTGGCGTCGGGACCAGTCAAAACACTGGCGACTCCGCCCAGCATGGAGGAGTCGTCACTCTTCGCTGCTTTGTCGATCACCTTGTTGGCGAAGGCAAGCGCCTCGGACTTCTTGTCCCCCTTGAGCAGAAGGCGGATTTTGGGGCTGACAAAATAGGGAATACTTCCAAGCTCCGGATGTTTGGTTTCAAACTCGGTCAGAGTTTTCAGGCCCAGAACGGTATCGGACCCGGAAGTCGCCTTGAAGACGGCGTTGACTTCGGTTTCGATCTCTTTGAGTTTTTCCCCATCGGCCTTGATATTCCAGGTTCCATCGACCACTTTGGGAAGGACCACATCAAGGTACATCGGATGTCCGATGTAGGCGATTTTGCCCGCTTTGTCGACCACAAAGGTACAGGGGATTCCGTTACGCCCGGCAGCCTGCATCCACTCCTTGTAGGTGTCCCGGTTGTCCGCGAAAGCAAAAGTGTAGCCGAGCTTTTCGCCCCTCTTGGCCACAAACGCCTGGACCTTTTCCTCGGTATTGTTGTTGTCCTGGGCGGAGTAGCCGATGACGGTCACGCCCTTGTCCTTGTATTCCCGCTGGAGTTCGCCCAGATGGGGCATCATTACGATGCATGGGCCACACCATGTTGCCCAGAACTCGACCACATAAACCTTACCCTTTTCCAGGGAGGCGACTTCGGTGCCTTGCATCCACTTGGTGGCTTTGAGGGCCGGAGGGGCGTCACCCACCTTGAGAGTGATCTGAACAGGTTTCCTTTGAGCGGGAACCGTTGCTTTCTTCTCCACCTTTTTGGCATCTTCTTTTTTGGGAACATCCTGGGCCTGGGTGGTCCATGCGACGGAAAGACCAAGCAGGGCAATCGCGAATCGTTTCATGATATTATTTCTCCGGGGAAACGAGAGGATACTTTTTTACTAGGGAATTTCAGTTCCGTGGTATGCAATGTACTGGATATATTTCCTTTTTTGCAAGCTGCCCTACCTGCTTGGGAAATTGCTGAA
>CAMBMH010000220.1 GCA_945868575.1 Singulisphaera sp. GP187
CATATTTCTCCCAAAACTTGGGCAAGCGATCAGGAAAGCCCGCCCAAGTGCCCTGTGCTGTCACCCAATGCGGGCACATTGACCCCCATTCGATCCATCAAGGATAAGTGCAGGTTTGTAATTGGGGTTTCTTTGGCTACACGGATGTGGCGATTCCCCTTCAAGGAACCACCCCCGCCGCCAACAACAAGACAAGGGAGTTCATCATGATTGTGGGCGTCACCATCAGAGATACCTGATCCATAGCAGACCATGGATTGATCAAGGATCGCTTGACCACTCTCTTTCGTGCCTGCCAACCCCGCTAACAAGTGATGGAATTGATCGATGTGGAACTTGTTGATCTTTTCAATTTTTGCCTGTTTGGCTTTATCCCGACCATGATGCGAAAGCTCATGGTGCCCCTCGGGAACCTCAATGAATTTGTAGCTCCTGTTGGAGCCCTCGTTGGCAAACACAAATGTTGCAACACGAGTCAGATCCGCCTGGAGGGCAAGGATTAACATGTCTGACATGAGCGCCAGGTGCTCGCCATAACCTGCCGGTATCCCGGTGGGTTTCAAGGTCGCCTCTGGAGCTTTCAATGGTCTATGTTGATGGTTTTGACTGGTGGCGGCCTGAAGACGCTTTTCCACATCCCTAAGGCTGCTCAGGTACTCATCCAGTTTCCGTTTATCGGTGCCGCCCAGATTTTTTTCAAGATCCTTTGTATCTTCCATGGCCAAATCAAGAATACTTCTGCGTCGCTTTGCCTGGGATGCCAATTGCGCAGCTTCAATTTTGGGATCGGCGAAAAGTCGTTCAAAAATCGCTTTCGGATCCACCTCTTTGGGAACCGGAGTGGTTTCACTTCGCCATGCGATATTTGCCGAATATGCGCAGCTATAACCCGAATCGCAGTTTCCCGCATTGATTCCACGCTCAATTCCCAACTCGAGTGAGGCGAAACGCGTTTGGGATCCAATTTTTTGGGCGACCACCTGATCAGCGGAAACGCCGATGCGAATATCGGCACCGTGGGTTTTGCGGGCTTGCCGTCCAGTCAAAAAACTGGCCATGGCTCGTGCGTGATCACCAGGTCCATCTCCATTTGCCCGTGCTTTATCCGCGGTAAGTCCGCTAAACACGGTCATTTGATGACGAAACGGCTCCAATTTTTGAAGTGTTGAAGGAAGTTCCTCCAAAACGCCTTCTTTTGGAGGAGTCCACGATTGCATGTGAACGCCATTTGGAACATAAATGTAGATAAGCCGACGGGGGGCCTCTGGGGCTTTGGCCGCCAACCCTGGCGTAAAATCCAAAACCGGAGTCATGGCTTCCAGCACAGGCAAGCCAATGACAGTTCCGAGACCCCGCAATACAGTCCTTCGGTCTAACATCGACTTCATGAAACACCTCCCGCTGTTCTCTTGGTGGATTTGCTACGGAAAGATTCCGTGCGCACCACTTCGAGAATCAATACGCTCATTTTGTAATCGCCTGCTTTGGCGGAATCCGCGATTTTGTCCAGAACACACCTGTCAGCTATTTCCATCCCCCGACCCAAGGCATAGGTCAAAAGTCGATCTGCAAGGTTCCGGGTGAACAAATCCTTTTTGTGCAAAAGAATTGATTTTAACTCTTTGGGCCCATCAAATTTTTCACCGCCGGGAAGGACGCCGGAACTGTCAATTTTCTGATCATTTTCCTTGGCACGCCAAGTTCCAACCGCATCGTAATTCTCCAAGCCGAATCCGAGTGGATCGAGCTTTTGATGGCAAACAGCACAGTTCGGATTTGCTCTGTGTTGCTCCATTCTTTGGCGCAAGGTTCCAGAAAGCTGGGCCTTATTGTCATCCTTCAACTCCTCAACACCCGGCGGCGGGGGAGGCGGCGGTGAACCTAAAAGAACCTCAAGGATCCATTTGCCTCTTTTGACAGGATTCGTCCTTGTTGGATTGGATGTTAATGTTAGAACACTTCCCTGGGTAAGGATTCCACCCCGGTCTCCCGAGGCCAAATCCACCTTTCTCAATTCCGGTCCAATTACCTTGGGAAGCCCATAATGTGCCGCCAAAGCCTGGTTAAGAAAAGTGTAGTTTGAATCGATTAGTTCCAAAATGGACCTGTCCTCCCGAACAACATGGGCAACGAACATTTCTGTTTCACGCTTCATGCTATATCGCAGCGGATCATTAAATCGAGGAAACCGTGCGGTATCAGGCTGGGCGATGTCAAGGTTGCGCAGATTTAGCCATTGACCGGCAAAATTGACAACAAAAGCTTCCGACTTTTTATCCTTGAGCATCCGTTTAACCTGAGCCTCCAAAACCTCAGGTTTTTTCAGCTCATCGGATTTTGCAAGATTGAATAACTCGATATCCGGCATCGAATTCCAGAGGAAGTAGCTTAGCCTGGTCGCAAGCTCAAAGGAGTTTAAATCCCTAACCGTTGCGGGGGAAATTGGATCGGGTTCAATGCGAAAAAGGAAATAGGGGGAAATCAAAGCGGCCTGGTAGGCAGCCGCCAATCCCCGAATGGGCTCTTTGGTTTCATCGCTTAATTGCACAGCAAGCTTTGTATACTTTTTGATTTCAATGTCACTTACTGGCCTACGATAAGCCCTTTCCAAAAATGGGCGGATGTAACCTTCCAAGCCTTCAACCTTAATGGCAGAAGGATGAGGCAGCTTTAAGGATGTTCTGCTTATTGGGCTGGCCAAGGACATGTCCACATATTTTTCCGCTGCGGCCAGATACTTTTCCAAATGAAGCGAGCTAACCGTTAAAACATCGGCAATATTGTCAAATCCATATCCAACATCATCTGCTGGCAAATCTTCCGCAGGATTACCCCCTGGCAATGCCAGCAAATCCCTTATGGTGTTGGCATATTCGGTCCTATTCAGCCGACGGGCAGTCACTTTTCCAGGACTACCAGGGCCAGCACAAGCAAGCTTCAAAATTTTTTCATCTATCCAGGAATTTACCGCGTCAAGTTCCTTTGTGCTTGGCTGGGGCTTTCCTTCGGGAGGCATGGACTTGGTGCGAACCTGTTCAGCCACTTTTGACCATAGATCGATTTGGCTGGTGGATTCCATCGCTGAGGTTACAAGCTTTTCAAGGCCTACACCACCCTTTGCCTTTGGACCCTGATGGCAACCTAGGCAATACTTTTTGACGAATGGGGCACCAGCCTCTGACCAACCCCTTTCAGCAGGAACGCCCTGTGCAGGCGCGATCACAAACAACACCAAAATGCCCATCGAAGTTTGCACGATCGTACCCAATGGGGACACAGCAATCCGGGGATGACGGCTGTTTACTTCAAGTCTATTAGCATTATTATGCGCTTGGCTTAATCACACATCAACCCAAAAGACAAATTACTTAATTAAACTTTGGTGAGGCGTGCCCGGGTAACTATTTCCTCGGCGGAGATTAGCGCCCCAGTGCCCGAACCAGGGCAAATTTCGCATGTTTTTGCCCAAGCCGATGGGTTTCTAATGTTTCCTTCCCAAAATGGCCAGGTCCGACATTGGGTTGGCCTTACTTCATAAATTATGCAACCCTTACCCTTTTCAAAAAATACACATTCCCCATTGGATTTTTCCCTTAGTGTAATCCCTTTAACCCCTTTTTTTCCGTAATACTCACGCACTTCGCGCTCCGGAACATTCAGAAACCTTGCAATTTCTGCAATTTCCTGATCATTCATCCATACATAACCGGGGTCCCCCGTGCAGCAATCACCGCATTGTGTGCAACTGAATTGAAGTCCCCCCGCAAACCAAGCTGATTTTGGATCCATTCCCTATCCACCCTGCCTACAACGACATCGGACAACCTTCGATTGTTTTACCACCAAGTCTTGGACTTTTCCCCGAAATGGGCTAAACTTTTCTTACATGGCGGTGTAGCTCAGGGGTTAGAGCAGGGTCTTCATAAGGCCAAGGTCACTGGTTCAAATCCAGTCACCGCTATTTTCGTTTACCCCTCCTCGAATTAACTCTTACATTATAACAAAAATTCTCTATCAAATCACAAAGCCATCTTCCCATATAAACAAGATACCAATCGAGCTCCAAAAAAATCTGTTATTTAACCTGCCAATTCAAATTGCCAATTTAACTATTTAGCTAGAGTGCACTTTAGGCCAACCTGTTTTAATAAAACTAAGTTAAATGATTCAAATTAATAATCAAGCAAATATGAATTTATTCAAATAAAAAAGTCATTTCATTTACCAGCATGCCGAATAAACCAAATTACTCGGCATACCTCAAACATTTTTTTACCTATAATAATTTCAATCGCCCCGTTCACTGGCCTTGATTAGCTTTGGCTTAGGCTTGGCAAGATATTGTTCCACTTCCTTGAGCAAAACCTCTACAGCTTTTTCCATTTGAGCATCCTTGCCCGAAGGGAGGTCGCCTGGCTGCGGCCAAACAATGTAATCAGGAATAGCCCCATTGAGTTCGAGATCCTGGCCATTATCCGGCAAGTACCAGCCACGGAACGGGAGTCTTAGAAAACCGACATCCATAATCGAGGTTCCCCCGGTGCTGATCACTCCACCGGCCGTAGTCACCCCCACAATTTTTCCTCGTTTGAGGTGCTTGATAGCATGGCTAAAAATCTCGGCATTGGAGAAACTGTTTTGGTTGCAAAGCACCGTAATCGGTTTGTCCCAACGAGGAAATATTAGTCGGTCGTGGGGATACCCAGGCTTACCTTCCCGCGGTACCGTTATCGAATGACCGGGCTGAGTAAGGCTTGTCAGCAGCAAGTCAGCTGTACTACCACCACCGTTTTCACGAACATCAATAATAAGCCCATCCCTATCCAAGCCGGCCGCAGCTAATTTCTCTTCAAACTTGTGAAAACTGGGCATGTCCATTGCGCTTATGTGAAGATAGCCCAGTTTTCCCTGACCGAGCTTGTTAACTAGCACCTCATTATCCATAAGCCATTTGTCATAAAGGAGTGTTCTTGCTGTTGAAAAACTAATTGGTCGCAGAACAACATTTCGCTCGTTTCCCTCTTTATTTCGAACCAAAAGTGTAATGTCTCGAGCCAAAGGCCCATTCAAAACGGCAGCGAAATCCATTCCTCTGGTGAGGGTTTTGCCGTCTATTTTGATGATTATTTCACCTGGATAAATTCGTGATTGAACCAAGGATGCCGGAGAACCTGGAATCACATCATGGACAAGCAACCCGGGCCCTTCAAAAACTGGATCGAACCGCAATCCAAAGTGCGGGGTCGCAACTTTCCAGGAAGTTGAGTTTGGATCCTCGGCTGGCTGGGCTCCCCTTCGGGCAGGAGGGGCGCCACCAGTGATAGAAAACGCCAAATGCGATCCATTAAGCTCTCCAAGCATCATATTTACCACCTGAGCAACCGCATCCATGTCAGGCGAGGTCGCGGCAATTGGTAAATATTTTGCCCTAATACTGGGCCAATCGCGGTTATTGAGCCTTTCGTCGTACCAATTGTCCCGCATGATACGCCAGCATTGATCAAAAACTTCTGCTTGTTTGCCTGGATTGTTTACCGTTTGCAAAGCGCTAAAGCGGTATAGAGTCCCGGCAGAGTCACCAGGCATGGAAGCCGTGTTGGCAGCCGGGGAAGTTGCTCCCCTTGGCGCCCGGCTTGATCCTGCGGTTGGAGTACCAACACTTGGAGTTGAAACTCCGGTTCCTGGGGAAAAACTTCCCGGGATTCCACCCGATAGCCAAACCACTGAACCGGATTTCAACCAACGGGGATTGGACCCGGTTCCGGGATTGATTTGTTTCGGTTTGAGGTCCTCCGGGAATTCCACAGTGAAAACCCCACCCGCCACGAAACCCAATTTTTTGGAATCCGGGGACCAAAACAGTTGGGATTCACGAACATCTGTGTTTGGGATAACTTTGACCCTCTGTTCAAGCCTTTCAAAATCGATTTTAACCTCCGGTTTGGAAGTGCTCTGGGAGTTTTTGTTGGCCCCGCTTTGTCCGGACGAAAGCGAGGCACCTTGTACGGTACTGTTTCCTGAAGAACCAGTCTTTGTATTCCCAGTGTTCTTTCTGGATTTCATTTTCTCAAGTGCTTTTTCGATCTGGCGTTGGCGAGAATCACGGTCATTATCTTCAGCATTGAGGAAGACATATTTGATTTCGACTTCTTCCTTGTCCTTTTGGCCAAGGAACGCAATCATCTTACCATCGGGGGACCACACAGGATTTGTATCGTTTCTTGGGTGCCTAGATAGATTGAAAGGAG
>CAMBMH010000221.1 GCA_945868575.1 Singulisphaera sp. GP187
GAAATTTTTCCGCATGGAGGTGCTTTCCCGCCAAGGTAGAAGCGGGGCAGATTCCGACGACGAATCAAACAAATTGTCCTGGCTTGTGGGGCGAATGGGAAAAACATTGACGCAAATGTCCCCCGCAGGAAAAGTGGATTTTGAGGGTCACCGTATCGATGCCATAACCGAAGGATTGGTGCTGGAACGTGGAATCGAAGTACGGTGTCGACTAGTCGAGGGTCAAAGGGTTGTTGTGGTTCCCGCAGTAACACCGGGGCCCCAAAAAACATTTGAAGCCCTCGATTTTTCCTGACAGGTCAACCGATCCCTATCCTTACTAATAATCAATTTCCTTGGAGGTTTCCATGCTCTGGGCTCAAACACCGACAAACACAATTATTATTGGAATTGCTATTGTAATTGTAATTTTTATTTCCCTAGCCATAATGCTTATTCTTTTCAATTTCCTTAGGCTGTATGTTCAGGCATGGTTGACTGGAGCCCATGTAAAACTCATCCACATGATCCGGATGAAGCTTTGTAATGTCGATTATGGGCTTGTCGTAAAGCAAAAAATCGCCTTGGTTAATGCCGGCGTGGAAATTCAAACCCAACAAATCGAGGAACATGTTCTGGCCCGCGGAAACATCCAAAGAGTAAGTATGGCGGTGATTGCCGCAAAGAAAGCCGGAATGAGCCTAAGCTGGCAAGCCGCTGCGGCGATAGACCTGGCCGGGAGGGATGTCTATGATGCAGTCCGCTGTTCAGTAAATCCCAAGGTCATTGATTGTCCCGATCCCAGTAAAGGCAAACAAACCCTGGACGGCGTTTGCCGAAACGGAATCCAGCTTCGCGCAAGGGCCCGTGTAACCGTAAGAACCAAACTGGAGCGCCTCGTGGGCGGGGCAACGGAAGAAACTATTATTGCCCGCGTGGGCGAGGGTATCGTCAAGGCAATCGGTACCGCCGAGGACCACTCCATGGTTTTGGCAAACCCGAACCTGATTTCCCAGGCTGTCCTTCGCAACGCACTCGATTCCCAGACCGCGTTTGAAATCGTTTCGATCGATGTTGCAGAAATTGATGTTGGCCAGAATGTAGGCGCCAACCTTCAGGCTGAACAGGCCGCAGCAGACCTTCGCGTGGCACAGGCAAATGCGGAAAAACGAAGAGCCCTTGCCGTGGCACAGGCCCAGGAGAACATGGCCAAAGTTGAGGAAAACCGGGCTCTGGTGCTTCAGGCAGAATCGGAAATCCCAAGGGCTATCGCTAATGCGATTCAGAATGGAAGGCTCGGGGTTATGGACTACTACAATCTGAAAAACCTTCAGGCGGACACCCAAATGAGGTCTTCCATTGCCGGGTCGGCAGGTGTGGGCATTCCCATTGCAACGGACCGGGCTGAAAAACCGCCACAGGCAAATTAAAAAAGCGATCCTCAAACGGACCAACTTTTTGCATTCTCGGTTTTTCCTCAAGGGAGAAATAGGAACCCATGGGCTTATTTGCGGCCGGAAATGACCTTGTTACAATTATTCTTGCCCTCATTCCCGTGGCAGTTTTTGTCGTAAGCAACCTTTACAAGGGTTTAGCCAAGGCAAATCCGAATCCGGCAAATGCTGGACCACTTGATAAACCTCAAGATGGTCTACCCAAACCATCCCAACGGGTAATGGATTTGGAAGCATTTTTGAGGGAAGCCAAAAAGCAGGTAGCAGAAAAACAAGCGAACAGGCCAAATCTGGTAAAACCAAAAAAACAGGAAGATCGATCAGAAAGACAAAAAATCGGACCGGGTTCGCCTGTTTTTGCTGAAAGAACCTCAATTCAGAAACCAATTCCCCCGCTCCCGCCACAAAAAAAGCGCGTTAGCATTCCAAACAACGGCCTAAACATTCCTCAGAAGGGACAAAAAAAACAAAATCAGCCTTCTGAAAGTTCTTCATCAGTCCAGGGAAAACAAGTCTCACCTATTGCTTCCTTGAATGCACTGACCCTGAGTTTGTCACCAACCAGGACAATCCATTCGATCGAAGAAAATCCGGTTGGAATAGCTCTAACCCTTTTGAGGAAACCTCACGGAGGCGCAGCCGCATTCGTTATGCAGGAAATACTGGGACAACCACGGTCCCGCAACCCGCATCGACCCGCCTGATTTACCTTTTGCGGCGAACTCAACCCTTCGCAATGGGATGTCGGGATGGAATGGGCTGCCACCTGGATGGGTTGGTGAGATCCAGAATTTGCTGGGGATTATTTTGTTCGGAAACAGTTCGGTTGGTGAAATCCGCAATCAACTCGTTTGCATCCAATCGCCAGGATGGAGGCCCAGCCATTCGTCGATTAATTCGTCCCAAACCGCCGGGCCAATGGTGCCCCATCTCTTCAATCACCCAACTTTCCAACCAGGCTTTGGTTTTTTGTTTGTGAAGTAAAACACGGGACTGAAGTCCCGAATGCTCCCGAAACTGGGTGTGGTTCGGATTATTTGAATCAAACCATTTGGCATATTCCTCCCATACTGGAGGTCTATCGTCGGGCACTTTAAGCCAGGGAGATTTCGCGGGGCCGCCATCCCAGGGGATAAGAGGGTCCCGGTTCCCGTGAATGGTTAATACGGGAATCTCCCAAGCCTTGGAACTATTTGCCGAGGGACATTGAGGTGGAGGAAGTGAGCAAATAAAAGACGCTGAAGACCAAATCCCGGGCATACTTCGGACAAGCCTTGCTGCCATTGCCCCGCCATTGGAAAAACCAATCAAATGAATTGGGAAGTCCTTGGCGCAACCCCTTATTCCCGCTTCCTCCCGAATCCGATAAACCAAAGCATCAAAAAAACTTAAATCGTCCCCTGGGCCAAGGAATTCCCGAAAACGGTCGGATCCATCGTCCCAAATTTTTGGATTTTGCAGGAACCCTGATGGTTTATCCGGGTCCAAGCTTCGCCCTTCGGGGACAACCAACCAAGAATTTTCCCGACAGGCGACGGATGCCAGGCAAGACTCTTCCATGGCCCATTCCGCACTACCTCCTGCACCGTGGAGGAGAATCCAACAGCTTCTCGGGATTACTTCATAGTCCCCGGGGAGCCAAAGGGCCTTTCGAGGTGGGCAATGTTCCCCAAAAATCCAGGGAACCACTGGGATTTCCTTGTCCATTCCTCGTATCTATCCTTCCGTTTCAGGGGAACATAGTGATGTCCAAACCGCCTTGTAATACCTGAGGAATTCCGTGCCAAGTGATGGTTCCGGGATGGTTTTTCCAACTTCGATCAGGGTGTATCGGTCGTAATTCGCTTCAGAAAGTTTTCGGAAGAGTTCGCGGTACGGATATTTTTTGTCAAAGTTTTTATATAAATCATTGATATGACAGGATTTAATACGCTTACCCAAAAGCGAAAAAGCCTCGGAAATGCTCCCATTTTTGACATCGGTTGGATTGGAATTCCAACAAACCCCAACATTTTCCACCGGGCAATTTGTCAGGATTGTGGCCATATTTTCAGGCTCCTGGGTGCCAACCCCATGGACTTCGCACCAAATTTCCACCTTGTGCCCGGCTGCGAATTCACCACATTGGGCCATGGAAGTCCCAATTTGCTTCAGGGTGTCGGCAATCGGCTTTTCCTTGGGTAAGCCATTTGGCCTTACTTTGACCCCTTTTGCTCCAATATCCGCTGCCAATTCCACAAACCTCTTCGTGGCATCAATTTGCGCGCGAACCACATCAGCCTTTACTGAATGGTATTCACAGGTGGAACCCAAGCCCCAAATCTCGATTCCCGCATCCGCACATCGTTTTTTGACATCAGATCGCTCGATAGGCGTTAGGCTCGGTTCCACGGCGTGTTTGTGGGTGGTACGAAACTCGACTCCGGAGATCCCGGCTTGGGAACATACCGCCAGAAGTGTTTTCAAATCCCATTGGGAGGCAATATTGTAAGTGACCAACCCCAAACGAAATCGGGACTTGGGAGTTTGGTTAATGGGGACTTGTGACCAAACACTTTTTGGCAAAAAAGCCGAATGGGATAAGAGCCCTAGCGGTGCGCAACCTAGAAATTCCCTTCGGGCAGTCATTAGTGGGCTCCTTTAATGGTTTTTCTTCCGTGTTGCTTCCCCATAATGATATGAGGCCTTATGCCGGCCTTGGGTAGCACGAATCAATCTAGGGAGGGTGAGGCCATGTCCACGGGAATGGAACCCAAGCTTAAAGTTAAAACGACACCGGCTGCCTCATTTGAAGAGATCCTTGGCCAAGCCCAATGGAAAATCCGACTGGCAGATTTGGTTCATGGCGCATTAATTGTTGGACTTAGCCTCCTTCTTGCCTTTCTGCTACTTCTTCTTCTCGATTATTGTTTCGAAAGCTCATGGCTTATCCGAATGGGCTTCCTATCGATTAGCGGTGGGGCTCTCGTTTTAGTGGTTTTTCGTTATCTGGTATTTCCCGGGATTCGGCCCATAAGTCGCATTTATACTGCTCGGGTCCTGGAAAAAGTTTTGGACCAGCCCAAAAATAGCTTGGTAAATTTTGTGGACCTTCAGGAGCAGGACCTCCCACCCCCGATCATTGCGGCACTGGCTATCCGAGCAAATCGGGAAATCCGAAAAGTCGATCTTGAGGAAGCCACGCATTCCCGAACCACAAATATCCTTGGAATCATTGCTGGCGTCTTATTGGTGGTATCACTTGGATTGATATTCCGAATGGGCATCCCAAGAGCCCTGGGGCATTTCCAGCGAATCTTTGCACCCATCACCGGCGTGGATGACAAAACCATCACGCGGCTTCAACTTTTGGACCCTGAAAAAGGTGATACTCAAGTTGAGATCAAAAGAAATATAAATATTGCCGTTCGAATTGGAGGGGAAATACCCAAAACTGGTGATCCAAGGGCAGCCAGGATTTCCATGCGAAACCGGGCGGAGGATCCCGAGCGTATTCGGTATCTTGACCCGATTAAAAATGAACATTTCGGAGACCATTGGGGTATCGTCCTTACCCCGGAGGACATTCAAGGTGGCCTTCTTTATCAAATCCGTGCGGGTGATGCCCAAACACCCTTGCATAGGATTACTGTAAAATTCCATGAACCGGCGATTATTGCAAACTTTGAATCGACAATTGAGCCACAGGCTGTTTGGAACATTCCACCGACCAAAACCAGAGAACGCAAACTTTCTGGGCCTTCAGGAGCAAAGGCTCAACTGATCCTTGAAGCAAATCAACAAATTACAAAGGCATGGCTGGAATATGCACCTGGAGAACCGGTTATTGGGACCATAATGGATCTCAATCCGAAACAGGTCGAATTTTCTTTCCACCTTCAGGAATCTGGTGAATACCGAATTGGTTTCGAAACAAAATCCGGCGAAAAATATACCGATACGGAACCATTTCCTGTGGAATGCTATTCCGCAAAAATGATTAAACCCCAGACAGATTTGACCGTACCAGCCCAATCAACCATTGATCTCGAATGCATTGCTTCAGGGAATACACCAATGCTGGAATCGAATCTGATAGTTCGGTTGCCGGAACACGCAATGCGACAAGGAGTAATGCTAACCCACTCGAAAAGCCTCCAAAAATTAACCGATACGGGTTCAGGCATTCGGTTTCCCCAAAAACTGGATCTGAAAGGCTGGGAGCTCGAAGGGAAACCATTACCTTTGGATGGAGCCCGGTTGGAATATTGGCTGGAAATCAAGGATTCCAAGGGAAAAATCCACCCAACGGAACATCGTTTTGTAATGATTGAGGATCCTAAAAATCCGAATCAAAACCAGAACAAGCCGATGAACGACAATCAGGAAGACAAAAAGCAAAAAAGTCAGGACAAAAACAGCAAGGGTGGGCAAGGAAAGGAAGACAAAACGAATCCGGACCAAAAAAACAAATCCAAACCCGACCCAATGAAAAAGGGGGCTGATAACCAACCAGCCGATCCAAATAATGAGCCTCAAAAAGATCCCGGAAATGAAAATTCATTTGATCCATCAAATAAGGATTCACAACAAGCAGACAAACAGCCTCCCCCAATGGATGACCGGAATAAAGAACCCGATCAAAATAATGTAGATAAATCCCCTAAGGACGAGGCAAATCAAAAAGCTGACGACATCGAAAAGAAAATCCAGAACGCCTTAAACGACCCGCAAGACAAGCCTATGCCAGGCGACAAGCCTATGCCAGGCGACAAGCCTATGCCAGGCGACAAGCCTATGCCAGGCGACAAGCCTATGCCAGGC
>CAMBMH010000222.1 GCA_945868575.1 Singulisphaera sp. GP187
GTTTCCGTGCCCACCCAAGCCCTAGAAATCCGGTCTCCAGAAATCCGGGTTCAAGGAACAATTCGGTCGAGTTTGCACGCTGTGCCTCTGGATGATTTTAAAGAAATCAACGCTTCCACCCCCCGGCGTATTCCGGATTTTCTCCTATCAAAAATTTTGCATAATGGCCAGCCCACCGTGCTGCTTTTCCTTAAAGCGGGTTGCGGTTGTAGCCTGGATTTCGCCCGAATATTCAACAAGCTTGCCCCCATCCTTATTTCCCGCGCTTATTGTCTTGCCGTTGTGGAAGGAAACGAAACAGATGTTTCCCAATTCCTGGAAACCAGCGGCCTAACAACGGCAAGGCTAACTGAAAATGTCGAATTGTTGGCAACGGAATGGGGTGTAAAGAAGGCCGGGGTAGTTGTCCTGGTTCGGCCAAATGGGGATGTGGAAGTCGCTTGGCCGGGCATATCCCGTCAAAGTTTCCGCGATCTGGCTCAGCGCCTCGGTGAACCCGGGCTTTTCCAGGATTCCGAGTTGGCTGAGGTTCCCGGTGCTTCTACCGCTGGCTGCCCACTAGGTATGGTTCGATAATTTAAAATGAAAGAGAATCGCCATGACTGACATTTACAAAAGCAAGCTTTCTCGCCGTAACTTGTTTCGAACGGGGATTGCCGGCCTGTTGGGTGGTGGGGCATTTGGCACCTACAGGCTTTTTGCTGGTCGGCCAAATTTGGCGTTAGCTGGTGCTTCCTCGGGTGTGGAGGATGCGAGGTATGAGGGGCTTCGGGAGCAATTGGGGCGCTATATACTACTTGCGCCCCAAAAGCTCGGTGGTGGAACCCATGCGGTGGATTTGGCGACTCAAAAAACCTTGTCCTGGATCTCCTACTGGAATTATGGAGACAGTTGTCCAATATCTCATCACCTGGCTGCGTTCCCTGCCGACTCTGGAGATCCCTACAAAGGCTTCGAATTTGTTAATTCGACCCAGGGGGGTGACAATATCCTTATGTATGGGTTGAAAACCCGTATCCGGGAAAACGGAATGCTTGGGCAGGCGGGTCAAGGGAACCATATTTATCGGGTCGGATTCGATGGCAAATCAGGTCAAATGGAACTGCTAGAGGATATTGCCGAGACCACCGGAATGGGGCTCGGTGTTCATACCGTCCCTTTTCCGGACGGGACCGGATTTGCTTGTGGCGACGGCCAAAAGGATATTGTTGCGTTTTTTTCCCGTGCTCGCGAAACCGAAAAGACAAAAGTACTCGCGGCTTTTCGGGCTGATTGGCAACCGAAGTCGGAAGACCTGGGGTCGACTTGGGTCAAGGGGGGTCGGATTGTCCTAACGCGGTTGTCCTCAAGTCTTGACCTTGGTCGATACGACCTGGAAGGGACCAAAGGGAACAAGATCAATTTTGAAATGGCCCCCATGGCGGAACTTCGCGTGGAAAGGGGTCAAATTCCCGGAAACGATCCCCGCGGTCTCACCGGCCTTGATTTTTGCCTTCATCACCCGAGCAACCGTTTCTCTTTAATGGGGCTCAGGATGTGCGGTGGTGGGTTTATTATGGACCGGTCCAACTGGGAGCCCGCCTGTTATATCCAGGCCAATGAAAATCTGCAGGACAACTTTGCCCTTCGCAAGGTATCCAGCTCGCCAGACACCTGGGTGGTGGATCTGCCGGCCGTGGGAAACCCAATCCATGAGTCCGGATTTCACCCGGATGGCGGGTTCTTGTGTATGATGAACAATTTGCGCGCCAACAATGTGGCTGTTTTTAATACTGCCGATCCCGATCCTCGAAAATGGAAGCGTGTTACATTTGTGCGGGACCAGGAATGGCAAGGGGAATTTCCATCGCCTTTTCATCTAAACTATTCCATTGATGGAACGAAGTGTTTTTTTACCGTATTGCGCCCCAAGCCGATGAAATCGGATGTTGTAGTTGTCGATACCAGGTCGTGGAAGATTATTAAAAAGTTCCGAAATATCGGCGTTGATGCCCAGACAACATGTACCACCTATGACGGAAAATATGCCATAGTTATATTCTCAGGATTCCAGAGGATGGAGGCTGGTGCTTTTGTTTTTCGTCAGGACACACTTGAACAGGTGGGTTACATGCCCAATTTTGGGGGCCACCACGATTGCGTAATTGTTCCATCAACGGTGGAGCAATTGAAATACAGTCGCAGTTGTACGGTGTGATCTTGGGAGGTTTTCATCGACCGGTCCTGTTGCGAATGGCAATCTCCGATGCCAGTCGTCGTCCCTGGAGGTTGGGATTTATCGCTTCCGGGATTGGCTTGGCTTGTGCTGCTTCGTTTGGGGCATTGGTGTTTCATTCTTCGATCAGTCGGTCTTTGGAACAAGGATTAGCCAGACTGGGAGCGGATGCCGTGATTCTACCCGGGGGTGTAACGACCCACCTCACGCCGGTGCTGCTTTCCGTTGAACCCGGATCCGGGTTGTTGCCGCAGGACCTAGTCGCAAGGATTGGAGGACTTCCCGCAGTTGGCAAAATTGCTCCTCAGAGGACCATTAATGTAGCCGATTTAAGCGGTCACCTGCCGACTGAGATGGTTGTTTTCGATTCCAAGGCGGATTTGACGGTTTTTCCATGGGTTGTGGAAAGTCTGGATCGCCCTTTCGCTATTGGGGATGTGATCGCAGGTGGGCGAAGGCCCGAGAAATTGGGTAAACGATTCATGATCCAGGGGGTGGAGCTTACCATTTATGGGAAACTTGGCCTGACCGGAGCCGGACCCTTCGAAAGGTCCCTGTTTCTTGCATCCGAATCTGCACTGCAACTTGCAAGGGGCGGGGTATTGACCGCAGAGGGCAAGCCTTTTCCAGAGGACCCGCTTGAAACACCCAGTGGCGCTTTGATTCGTCTAAAACCGGGTTTTGGACTAGAGGAACTCCGTTTTGGGGCAGCTTCGGAGCCTGGAATCATGGTTCAAACGGGAACCGGGAGTCAGGTGGCTGTAAGGCAAGCGATTGAGGCATTGGTGGCCAGTTCCCTGGCGACTCTTGCTTTGGCATTGGTGGCGCCAGCAATTCTTGTGGGTGTTGCTTACACCGGAATCCTTGCCGAACGCCGGCACGAACTGGGAACCTTGTTGGCACTTGGGGTTGGGCGGAAAGACATTGTGTTTATGGTTGTGGTTGAGGCGGGATTAACCGCTCTTGCCGGGGTTGTCGCGGTAATCGTCGCATCCATGGGCATCATTGCTGTTTTTATGAGGACGGTTGGTTTCAACCTTGAGCAGCGTTCGATAAACCTTGTATTGCCACCAGTCTGGGAATGTGTCCTTTATGCTTTGGCATCGGCGCTTGCGGTTGCTGGCACGGCGGTCTTGGGCGCTGCCATGGCGTCCTGGATTGCTTCGGCCCAATCTGCATGGTTACTGTTGCGGGGTAAAGAGACCTGATGGCCACTTCAGTCCTGGAGGCTCGGGGAGCTGGCTTTGTTTACAAAACAAGGCGTGGTCCAATTACGGCGGTGGACGAGGCCGATTTGAAAGTCGAGCCGGGCGAGTTTGTCGCAATAATAGGACCTTCAGGATCTGGAAAATCCACATTGCTTGCCCTGTTGGCCGGCCTTCTTAAACCGACCTCCGGTGAGGTGCTTTTTAGGGGTCAGGCCTGGGGAATCCTGACAGATGGCCAGCTTTGCGCAAAAAGGTCCGGTGATATTGGCCTGATGTTTCAGGACGGTGGCTTGCTTCCAGGCCTAAGGGCTATCGACAATGTGCTTCTTGCGGCAGTGCTTTCCGGCATTGCACATGACGAAGCCATGCTTCGTGCCAGGGAATTGCTCGATCGGGTGGGCCTTGGAGACCGTTGGGATGCCTATCCTCGAGAATTGTCTGGCGGGCAAAGGCGCCGTGTTGGCTTGGCAAGGTCCCTTGCCGCAAGTCCCGTTGTGATCCTTGCGGACGAACCGACGGGAGACCTGGATCAACCCGCAGCGCGGGAAATTATTTTTCTACTGGAGGGAATCAGGGCGGATTGCAAGACCGCAGTCGTTGTGGTTACCCACGATCCTGCATTGGAAGCAATCGCCGATAAAGTTTTTGAAGTTAAAAGTGGCAGGTGCCAATTAAAAAGTAAAAAAGAATTCGTTAAAGAAATTGATGATGTTCATAAAGATAAAAAGAATTTCAATTCCTTTTTTTTTAATTGTGAAAACAAAAGTGTTTTTGAGCCTTCTCCCCCGGGACTTGCAAAGACCGAACCTGGGACCGAAATTCTTTCCATTCTTTATGGATGGATTTTGTTTCTTGGAATAAGCGTTGCGACCGCAGGCATGGTTGCATTCCTTGACGGTTTTGTCGCAGGCGGGCAGCGCTCCACCGTAATGAAATCCAAAACCCAGCGCAAGCTGGCCGAAGAAATGGCCCTTCAGGACTTGCGTGCCGAGGTCGAAGATGTCGCCATGACACCCGAGGGGACTGTCACGGCCATCCTTTTCCTCCAGAACTACAACGCAGAGCGCCCCGTGTACCTGTTGGGGCCCGCCCTTGATGTCGGGACCCAACAGAACAACCGCTGGATGGGAGTGCCACTGGAGATGGGTGGCGGCATGAACGAGATCCGCAAGGTTACCAAGGAAAAGACTAAACTTACCATTCGCTTTTCGATCGTTCCCGGTCGCTACGATGAACTTTTCCCAGGTTACATTCATTTGCGAATCGGGGCGTCAATGGTTGTCAGCGACAATCCCAAGGGCGGAGGCGATCTTTTTGATCGCCGGGATGCCTACTATATTTATCTTCGTGATCCGCGACGCACGGAGGATGATGTGCGCCGGGCAAATGGTTGGGGCCCAAAATCCGCCGTCCCACTATGGATTTCCATGCCCTCGCACTGAGATTTAGAATCTGCACACACGGGATGTACTGCTGATGACTATTGGCGGATC
This sequence comes from Singulisphaera sp. GP187, assembly GCA_945868575.1. Classification (GTDB taxonomy): domain Bacteria; phylum Planctomycetota; class Planctomycetia; order Gemmatales; family Gemmataceae; genus SYLG01. The sequence goes on from CAMBMH010000222.1 coordinate 4,917, forward strand.
GATAGCCTTTTGAGTTTGCCCAACACAGGTTTGGGCTTGTGCGAAAATTGAATATTTAAACGATCTAATAAAAGATTATATTTAATAAATGATAAAAAATGGGTATGCGCTCCAATTTAAGGAGCGCATACCCCAAAGATTTTTCATCACGCGGTTTCCCAATTAGGAAACCGGTTCAACCGTTTTATTTCCCTGAGACGCTGACGCCGACGGGTTGGTTGAAGGCCTCGAAGGATTCGATGAGGGCAAGGGTTACCGCATCGAAGGTCGACACTTGTGCTCCCTTGCTTGCAAGGGCGGCGATGATGTCGGCTTTTCCATCGTTGTTCAGATCCGCGGCGGAGACATTGACGCCGCCGGTGTTGGACTGATCAAAGGCAAAGAAGGATGCCAATTGGCTTCCGTTTTGTCCGTTAAACACTTTGACATTTGGTCCGCCACCGAAGCCTGGTCCTGTGATGATGTCAGCTTTTCCATCGCCGTTTACATCGCCTGCGGCGACGGTGACGCCGCCTGTGAATTGTGTGTTGTAAGCCATGAAGGAGAGGAGCGTGGATTGGTCGGCTCCACTGAAGGCTTTGACATGGGAGCCACCGGTGGGACCAGCGCCGGTGATGATATCGGCGTGTCCATCGGCGTTTAAGTCCCCTGCGGCGACATGGACGCCGCCTTTGAAGTTTGGATCATAGGCAAAGAAGGAGTCGATCAGTTGGGCGTTGGTGCCGCTGAAGACTTCGACATGGGGTCCGCCGCCCGGACCGGCGCCGGTGATGATGTCAGCTTTTCCATCGGCGTTGACATCGCCTGCGGCGACGCTGACGCCGCCTGTGAACGATTGTGCGTAGGCGAAGAAGGATTGCATCACGGCGAGGGTCTTGCCATTGAAGACCTTCACATGAGGGGTCGCACCGAAGGTGGTTCCTGTGATGAGGTCGTTTGTTCCGTCGCCATCGACATCACCTTGGGCGACGGTGACGCCACCTTGGTAGGTTGTGCCGTAGGGGTGGAAGGAGGTTCGGGGTGTGCCGTCTGCATTGAAGACGGTGACTAGGCCGAGTCCGGTGGCCGAGGCTCCGACGATGTTGGGGGTGCCCAGGGGAGGTAGTGGGTTGGTGGAGACCGTTAGGGTGTATTGCCTGTAGCCGATGTTTCCGAGGCTATCGGTTGCCGAAACGGTGAAGGAGCTCACGCTGGTGGCGGTCGGTTGTCCGGATATCAGGCCGGTGGGGCTCAGGGTCAAGCCGCTGGGGAGGGCTCCGGCGCTGATGGCCCAGGCGATGGAGCCTGTGCCGCCGGATTGGGTAAGCTGTTGGCTATAC
>CAMBMH010000223.1 GCA_945868575.1 Singulisphaera sp. GP187
GGGCGCAAGTCTATCAACATCCAAGAATTTTACGAATGACATACAAGGGACGAAGAATCGTTCGAGCGCTGTTTGATGAGTTTATCCGAATTCCGAAACTTTTGCCCGAACGCTACCAGCGGAAGATTCCAGATTGGGGGCTATATCGCGTCGTGTGCGATTATCTGGCCGGAATGACAGATCGCTTTGCCCAAACTGAGTACCTTCAACTTTTCGAACCTTTTCATCTGGTGTAAACTAAACCTGTGCGTGTGCCTCTATTGGGGAACCGCATCAATCCCTCCCAGGCAAAAAGCGCCCACATGCAAAACGGATCCACCAGGCCTGAACCAGTCATTGAGTTTGATTCCATCGCCCCAAAGCGGATGGACTGGTTGCTCCTTTCGATGCGAATTGTGTTTCTTTTGACTTTAATGGGCATCGGACTGGCGGCATTTCGCCATTTCACCAATGGCTCCCCGTTCCAGTCCATGAGCATGACTGCCGCTGTTTTTGCCCTTACGGGCATTTTCGGGCTGGGTGTGATTATCGTCATGACGGATGTGATGATCCGCCAGAAACAAATTACCACGCTCTCGGCCGTTTATTTCGGTCTTCTTTTGGGCCTCCTGTTGGGAAATATCCTCACTACGGCCCTTGATCCTTTTCTTTTTGATTGGCAACCAAATAGCAAAATGGAATCGCCTTTACGCAAGGGACTCGGGGTTCTTCTGTCGGTGATTGCCTGTTACATTTGTGTTTCGCTGCTGCTGCAAACCAAAGACGATTTTCGTTTTGTGATCCCGTATGTGGAATTTTCCCGGCAGGTGAAGGGGAGCAAATCCCTCCTTTTGGACACCAGCGTGATTATTGACGGGCGGATTGCCGACCTTTGCGAGACCAGGCTTTTTGATAATCGGCTGATAGTGCCTCGCTTTGTGCTAAATGAATTGCAGATGGTCGCTGATAGCGGAGATCGCCTAAAGCGAAACCGGGGCAGGCGCGGCCTGGATATTCTCAAACGGATGCAAACCAATCCAAAACTCGAAATCCAATTCCACGATGGGACCATTGCCGGGGCCCAGGATGTCCGCAAAGTGGATGAACGATTGGTGCTTTTGGCCCGCGCTCTTGACGCCCGAGTTGTCACCAACGACTTCAACCTGAACAAAATTGCCCAAATCCAGGGTGTTGAGGTGATCAACCTCAATGAATTGGCCAATGCCCTGAAGTCTGTTGCGCTTCCCGGCGAAATCATGCAGATTAAGGTCGTCAAGGCAGGCGATCAGCAAGGTCAGGGTGTTGGATATCTTGAAGATGGAACCATGGTGGTGATCGAGGCTGGTCGCCAATTTGTCAATCAGGACATTCTGATCACTGTAACAAGCGTGATCCAGACCCCCGCAGGCCGAATGATCTTCGGTCGGGCCGAACGGACCGGGGGGGATGCGAGGCCAAACGAACCAAAATTTGTCGATGGACGCCAATCGGATCCGAAACCCGTAAGCAACCCCATGGCCCATAACGGCACGGGCAATTCGGGCAATGGTGTATCGAACCCATTGGTGCCGAGCGGCACCAATGACGGGCCACCCCGTCCAGTAACCTCCTGATTGCCGGACACGCAAGCCAATTTAAGTAGGCTGTTTTGGATAAGTTACTTTTCCCGAACTGCCTACTTTTTGTTTGGGTTCAAAGGCAAAAAGACCTCGAGCCAATCGCGTAAAATAGCATCCCCAATGGATTTCGATTGTTTGAGTTCAGGCAGGGGTTTGCCCCAATAAAAGCTGAACACTCCAGCCAACTCCCTCTCCTCGGATTTGAGAAATTCCCCAAGTTCCTTGGGTGGGCATTCCAAGGCAAAGGTTTCTTCCAGGACCAGGGGTTTGCCCACCTGAAAATCCTTGAGTGTTTGATGTGCCTCGTTCCGTTTTCCCCGTTTTGGGTAGAGGTGAACGGAAAGGAAGTCGAGGCTTTGACAGGTTTTTTCCGGAATAAAACCCGAACTAAGCCCAGGCCGGTCGAGGCTCCAATCGACCAGACCAACTGTAATCAGGTGATTGGTGTCAACCGTGCGAATTTCCCGCACCAACTTGTCAATCCAGGACTTTGCGATCTCGGATCGGGGACGGGAGGCTTGATCCAGAGTGATGACCTGTACAAAGTGCTTCCCACCAAAAGGGGGGCCAAGCCAATCGCCAGGTTGGCGCTTTCCCCCAGGAACCACAGGCTCATTCATCAAATCCAGGCAAAAAACAACCGGGTCGTCACTTATCTCCCGGCCGATCGATTTCCAAAAAGTTGCCTGTGCCTCCCAACGCCCTTTTTCATCCAGCAGATCATACCATGCCGGGACATCGTTTTTGTGGTAACAGCCAAGACCAGTCAGATTTAGCCGCAAGCCGGTTTCTCTTGCCAGGGCGCAAAGTTGGCGAAGCTTTGCAAGTCGTTTTCGATTGGGAGTTTTCGGGCCGTCGAGGAACTTTCCCAACTGAAGGTGAATGCGGACCGAGTTGACTCCCATGTCCCGCATTTCGGCGAAATCACCCTCAATTTTATCCCATTCCTTGTCCCAATAATCCTCAATCAGGCGACCTTCGTGATCATGATCGTAATTGAAACCCCAAGGGCGCCAGTTCTTTCCTGTCGTTTGAAAACCCTTTTTGTCTGGTGAAACCCTGATGAATTCCATTTCGGGTTTGGTGACCAATTTTGGGGCAGGTGCCTGTTGGAGTGCCCCATTTGCCTGTGGCGCACCCCCGTCTTGACCCAAAAGCACAAAAAGAAGTGGGAACATCAGGGAATCCAATTGGTTTCCGCATCAACGCGGAGGCAAAAAGCGGTAAGTAGCCTGGAACATTCGACCAGATCGGCAAGCGCCACCATTTCCACCGGGCTGTGCATGTACCTGTTCGGGATGGACAAAAGGCCGGTGGCAACACCCTCGCGAGCCAATTGGATTGCATTTGCGTCGGTACCTGTCGCCCGGGGTACGCCCCGAAGCTGATGGGGCACCTGATTTTCCGAAGCGGCATCGACAAGATTTTCAAAAACGCGCGGGTTGATGTTGGCTCCGCGAAAAATCACCGGGCCTCCACCCAGTTTCACATCACCTACCTGTTTTTTCTCCGCCCCGGGTGTGTCGGTGGCGTGACAGACATCCACCGCAATTCCGACCGTGGGATTGATGCCGTAGGCGCTGGTTGCCGCACCACGGAGGCCAATTTCTTCCTGCACGGTGGAGACCACAAAAAGGTCGACCGCCAAAGGGCGATCCTCCAGCAAACGAAGGGTCTCAAAAACGGTCCAAACACCAACCTTGTCGTCCATTCCCGGGGCCGAGGCAAGTCCATTGCGCATGGGCCTGTAGCCCAGTTGGGCGGTAATGGAATCACCTATTTGAACGAGAGATTCCGCCTCTTTTCTATCCTTGGCGCCAATGTCAACCCAGAGATCCTGAAATTGGGGAAGCTTGTTCTTCTCCTCGGGTGTCAAAAGGTGGGGGGCCTTGCGGGAACAAACCCCGGGAACCGGGCCAGTTCGCGTCCAAACTGTAAGGGGCTGACCCAAAAGAATAGGGATATCCCAGCCACCGATGGGCTGAATCATCAGGTAGCCTTGCTCGTCGATGTGCATAACCATAAGGCCAAGCTGATCACAGTGACCGGCAAGCATTACCCGCGGCGCTTCCTCTTTCCCCGTTTTGGTGGCGCGACGGATGGCGATAAGGTTTCCGTGTCGATCGGAGCGGACCTCATCGGCGTACGGAGTGGCAAAACGCCTTACTACCTCCTGAACCGGTGCCTCAAACCCGGAAGGACTGGGGGTTTCCAACAGTTCCTTCAAAAAGGCAAAAGATGCATCATGCATGAATCGTCATGTCCTTTTAAACGCGGTTCCACCGGGCTTCGCAAAGGTTTATGTGTTCCAACCCAGGCTGGGCAGGTTACATTTTGTGGGGTGGGTACAGTAATGCCCCTGAATGTCCCTGATTTGCCCAGCCAATCCTTAAATCAATCTTTCATCTTATGGCCTTGTTAGCGACTTGGTTCCCGCAAACGGATCACAAAATGTATGGGAGCAGTAAGCCAATTGTGCCATGAAAGCCAATTACGAAGACCTTGGGAATAGACCATTGTGACGAGGATTGTTGACGCCGTGGAATCGGACAGGTTTTGGTGGCCCTGATGGTGGTCCGGGCGTAGATTTCCATAATGGCACCAAGGGTATTCAACGATCCCGTTTCACGCCCCAAGCTATGGGGATTTTTCTTTTGGCCCATGTTTGGGCTTTGGATACTTTTTGTCCTTTTGCTCCTATACACGGGATCCATCTATTTTGCCGTGCTTCCCGACCCTATGAAAACGCGCTGGATGTTTGTGGGCGGGATTGCGATTCTGAGTGGAAGTTTTCTAACGCTACTGATTTCTTCTTTCATGACCCGGACTTTTCAGCAGCCTATCAACCAGATCAACCAATTCCTGGATGAGCTGGAAAATAACCCGCTTGCCACCATACCGGATCTGGAGGGGCCTGATGCCTTCCATGACCTTGCCCGAAGGATCAGGCGCATTTATGAGCAGCGCACGGACACCATCGGCGAGCTGCGGGTCGAATTGGGCAAATTGCAGGCAGTGCTTTCGGGTCTGGAGGAAGGGGTCCTCGCCCTCGACTCGGCGGAAAGGATCGTTTTCGCAAACGAACGCGCGGTGGAACTATTGCAACTTCGCCAATCCGATCCCCGCGGCGCGCGAATCTGGGAACTGGTTCGGCATCGACCACTTCTTGAGGCCTGTCACAAATCCAGGCTGACCGGAGCGCCCGTCCGTTTGGAGGTTCTTTGGAACGGCCCACCGGAAAGACAACTGGTTTTCCATGTTGCCTCGCTTGGAAATGTTGCCACTTCCGAATTGGACCGTGGCGCCACGGTAATTGGTGTTCATGATGTCAGCGAACTGCGCCGACTGGAGACATTGCGCCAGGAATTTGTCGCCAATGTAAGCCATGAACTCAAGACGCCTTTGGCGGTGATAAAGGTTTGTGTTGAGACCCTCCTCGACGGGGCGGTGGAGGATGTAGATGGCCGCGGCCATTTCCTCAAGCAAATTGAAGACCAGGGAAACCGTTTGCATGCCCTGATCATTGACCTTTTGGCTTTGGCGCGGGTCGAATCCGGAAGCGAAGTATTTGATTTTCAGGAAATTGATCTCGCAGAATCGATCGCAGATTGCATGGAAAGGCTGGATGCGCGGGCCAAAGCCCGAGGGCAAACGCTGGCGGTGGACATCCACACGTCCAAGGGCGGAACCACCATTTGGGCCGACCATGAATCGATCCGCCAGATTCTCGATAATCTTGTCGACAATGCTATCAAATACACACCCGAAAATGGCAATGTTAAGGTAACCCTTATCCCCGAGGGAAATCGGTTGCGACTTGCGGTCAAGGACAACGGTATCGGAATCCCCCATGAGGACCTTCCGCGAATCTTCGAACGCTTTTATCGTGTGGACCGCGCAAGATCGCGCGAAATGGGCGGAACCGGGTTGGGTTTGAGTATTGTCAAGCACCTTGTTCAATCCATGCATGGCACGGTGGAAGCCCAAAGTGAACCGGGATTGGGATCCACCTTTGTGGTCCGCCTGCCCCAAGCCAATGTTCCCGGGAAAGTTTCAAAGACAGGTTAAAACTCAATTGTTTTAAAAATTCCCCATAGGCGTAGGCCCCTTGGAGGGGTAGCTAATCTGTATCTCCTGCCCATTGCCTCACCTTCTCTCCCCGGAGCCTGATATGACTGGGCGCCTGCTTTCCACATGTGCTTTACTGTTTCTTGGGGGAGCACTTTCCCTTTGTTTTGCACAAAATCCAGGTGGGTCAAACAAAACAGGCGCCGCTCCCGCACTTCCACCTGGGGTGATCGGTCTGGGTGGTCACAAGGATGTCGTTTATAGTGCCGCGTTGGATCCGGGCGGCCTGAGCGCGGTTACGGCGAGCTTTGACAAAACTCTGCGCCTTTGGGACATTTCCAACGGCCAGTTGTTAAGGACGCTTGATGGACCATCGGGGCATCAGGGAATTATCCTTTCGGCGGACATTAGCCCGGATGGAAAATGGATCGCCGCGGGAGGAATGGATCAGACCCTGAGAATTTGGGAAAATTCCCGTCTGGAATCCTCTCCGCTAATTAACCCGCCCGTGGGGTTTTCCGGAAACATTGCCTCGGTTTTGCCCGGT
>CAMBMH010000224.1 GCA_945868575.1 Singulisphaera sp. GP187
GAGAGCGAAAACACCTTCACCGTCAAACTCCATGGCTTTGTAGGTTGCCCCATCACAGCCAATGTCGCCGATGGTCGCAAGGATCATGTCCTTGGCCATAAGCCATGGTGGGAGCTGTCCTTCGAAGCGAAAACGCATGGTGGGAGGGGTTTTCAGCCAAAGCTTCCCCGTACCCATTACAAACCCGGCGTCGGTGTTGCCAATACCTGTCGCGAATTCGCCAAAAGCGCCAGCGTTACAAGTGTGGCTGTCGGTTCCCAAAAGAACTTCGCCGGGGCGGGTGTGCCCTTCTTCTGCCAAAGCGATGTGGCAAACGCCTTTGTAGCGCTCGGTGCCAACATCATAAAAGTTCGGAATGTCCTGTTCCTTGACAAAGGTACGGAGCACATCGACATTGCGGTTGGCCATGGCATCCGCAGTGAAAATGTAGTGATCGGGGATGATCACAACCTTTTCGCGGTCCCAGACCTTGGCATTTTTGCCAAAATGCTTGTGGAAGACGCCAATAGTCCCCGGACCGCACACATCGTGGGTCATGAGCACATCGATATCAACCCATATATTGTCTCCTGGTAACACACTTTCCCGGTGGGCGTGTTTTGCCAGGATTTTCTCCGTCAGGGTCATCCCCGCCATGATTTGCTCCGTCTCAAAGGGCCAACCCTAATAATATAAGACCAAAGGCCCCTAATCCCAAATCGAACAGACGATGAATCCCGACCGAACATTTCAGATCCTCACCCTAGGCTGCAAAGTCAACCAATACGAGTCGCAATATGTGCGCGAACTTTTGGAAAATGCCGGGTGGCGACAAACCGCGGATGGGACGGCAGACCTTTGCCTGGTGAACACCTGCACCGTCACCCATGAAGCTGATGCCAAGGGACGGCAAACCATCCGGCGACTCCACACGGAAAATCCCAAGGCCGAAATGGTCGTCATGGGGTGTTTTGCCACCCGCGATCCCAAAGCGGTCTCCCTATTGCCGGGTGTCTCAAAAGTAATTCCTGACAAAAGCCAACTTGCCGAGGAACTTGCGCCTTATGGGGTTCTTCCGCTTCCTCAGGGGATCAGCCGTTTCGACGATCACCAGCGTGCCTTTGTAAAGGTTCAGGACGGATGCTTACTCAATTGCAGTTATTGCATCATTCCCAGTGTTCGTCCCGGGATGCGCAGCCGTTCCATGGAAGACATTGCAAACGAAATCGGTCGACTGGTTTCGGCAGGTTACCAGGAGGTTGTCCTCACCGGGATTCATCTGGGGCATTATGGTCTTGAGCTGAGCAAGGGGTTGCCCAAGGACCAATGGAGTCGACTTTGGAACCTGATCGAGCGGCTTGATTCGCTCGAAGGTGATTTTCGGGTAAGGCTTTCCAGCCTCGAGGCCGCCGAAGTTCGCGAAGATTTTCTCAAAGCCCTCAAGCAAAGCAAACGGGTGGTTCCTCATCTCCACCTTTGCCTTCAGGCGGGTTCGGACAGGGTCCTAACCGCCATGCGCAGGCGCTATCGTCGGGATTCTTTCCTGGACAATTGCCAAAGAGTAAGGGAGGTCCTTGACGAACCCGCGTTGACAACCGATGTCATTTATGGCTTTCCGGGAGAAAACGAAGCCGACTTCGAAGAGACAATCGATGTTTGCCGAAAGGCCGGCTTTTGCAAGATCCACCTTTTTGCGTATAGCCCCCGCGAGGGTACTGACGCCGCGAAAATGAAGGAGACCGTCGATCCTAAAACCAAAGCGGATCGCCGAAGGCGCCTTCTCGAGGTCGAGGCCGACCTGACTCGCGAGTTCCAGGATCGGATGGTTGGAAGGGTGCTGGATGTGTTGGTGGAACAGCCCATGGAAGACAGGCTGGGCTGGGTCAGGGGAACTTCTTGCAGGCATCTACAGGTTGGATTTCCAGGAATTTACGAAGCATTGCGCAAAAAGCGTTTTCCTATCCGGGTTACCGGAATCGAGGGTGGCCAGCTTGTGGGTGAACCCATCCCCGGTGCAGAATCTGCTGCCTTGGAAAATCCGTTCAAAAGATCTTTGCAAGCCGGTAAAAATGGCAGAATCTCGCTCGATACAGTCCCATTTTTCTAAGCGGTTTTTTGCGTGCGCCGATTTGAACCTTTTTGAAAAAGGTGGTTTGATTTGTCAATCAACGCTTCTCCCCCGGCCGACAAAAACCTTTTGCGCAAGCAGGTTTCCCCATGGATCACCCGGGGGATTCTTGGATTATTATTCCTTGGTGGAGGGGTTTTGGTTCTTGATGCGGCGGGGATTATTCGGCTTTTTCCCCACGAGGCTCATCCCGAAAGGTTTAACGGAGGGGATAGCATTCGAAGGTTGATGACACAGGTTAAGGCAATCAAACCGGTAAAAGAGGGAGATCCGGTGGATCTTCCCCAGGTGGCTGGATGGGTGAACGGGGACAAGAGACCGACCGCGTTTGGTGGCAAATGGGTTGTTTTGGATATTTGGGCTTTGTGGTGACCGTTTTGTAAATCCACGGCGCCGGGGCTGGTCCAGCTTTCGAAAAAACACGCCTCTGAAAACCTTCAGTTTCTAAGTATCACAACAACGGATGAGGCGGGAGTGGCTGATTTTGTCGCAAATGTCGGGATTCCGTGGCCTGTGGGATTTTCGGCTGAATCGCTCGATATTGCCAGGCTGGGTGCGTTCAATGAAACCAGTCCCACCATGGGTTATGAAACCAAACCACTTTTGATGCTGATCGATCCCGAGGGGCGTTTGGTTTGGACGGATGGTCATGCGCGCTTTCGCCATCAGGATCCGGAAAAGACCATTCGGGAGCTTGATGAGGCAATTGGAAAAGCATTACGCGGCGAATGGAAGAAGTAAATATGAATTTGATTGATAGATTTTAATTTTTAATTGGCGGAAACAAAAAAGTACAAAAAAACCAGGTGTTGAAAAAAGTAATGCAACACCTGGCAAATTATTGAAAATTAGCTGTTCCATTTCTTCTTGATGAAGTCAATTCCCTGAAGGTACACATCCTCGGGTTGAGCGAAAAGGTCGCGCCAAACTTTTGTGGCAGCTGCGATATCGGGGAGGGCCCGGCCAAATGCTTCGATGGTTAACCAGCCATCGTATCCGGATTTTTTGAGTGCGGTGAAAGCTTCGTCCCAATGGACTTGGCCGGTTCCGGGAACGCCCCGGTCGTTTTCACTGATGTGAACATGGGCAAATCGGTTGCCCAAAGCAGCGATGGGTGAAGATTGGTTCTTTTCCTCAATATGGGCATGGAAGGTGTCGTACATGCACTTGAAAGAGGGGTGGTTGACGGCGTCCACCAGTTCGGCTGCTTGGGCGGCGGTCGTGAGGAAGTAGCATTCAAAGCGGTTGAGGTACTCGATGGTCATCGTGACCTTCGCCTGTTGGGCGTGGTCGGCGGCTTTGCGCAGAACTTCGATCCCGTGGGCTTTTTCCTGTTCGGTTGGTGGGTTGCCCGAGAAGACACCGATGGCAGAGTGGTAGGGGCCGGCAAGGGCGGTTCCGCCCAGTTCGTGGGTCATATCAATGGCCCATTTGATACGGTCAAGGGCTTTGGCCCGGACGCTTGGATTGGGATCAATTGGATTGGTATCAGCGTTGACCACGGTCACGGTTGTTGCGCCAAGACCGAGATTATCCAGTTCCTTGCGCACTTTTTTGTAATGGGCGGCATCACCATCAAAAAGGGGAAGCTCAACGCCGTCATAGCCGGCTTTTTTTAGCGACGCCAAAAGGGGGAAATGGGCCTCTGTGACATAGGCTGTCCAAAGGAGAAGGTTCATACCGATCTTCATTAGAGGAACTCCGAATAGAATGACTTGAGCTGGGATGTTCCTATTTTATGACTGGCGCCGGATTTGTGACCCACCCCGACCGGAGAGTTCTGGGCCCATGGAAACCGTAGAGGCTAGAACCATATTCAGCCCGGCGACGGGATTTATTCGCCGGGGGGGATTCGACCTTACTTGCAATCCCTATTTGGGGTGCACCTTTGGTTGCAGGTATTGTTATGCCATGTTTTTGCCCCAAAACAAGAAACCTCGTGAACTTTGGGGCAGGTGGTTTTCCGCCAAACGCAACGCTGTCGAGCTGGCACGCAAGGAAGCTACCAAAATTTCCGGCAAAGCGGTCTATTTTTCAAGTGTTACCGACCCTTATCAGCCCGCCGAACGGGCGATGCTCCTTACCCGCGGAATTTTGCGGGAAATGCAGCCCTTTCAGCCCCGGGTAGTCATTCAGACCAGGGGTACTTTGGTTACTCGGGATATCGATATCCTTTGCCGTTTTCGGAGCTTGCGGGTCAATCTCACAATGGGTAGCGATTCCGAGCGTGTTCGTGAACTTTTGGAGCCCAAGTCTCCCACCTACGAAAAACGGTGGGATGCGGCCCGACAATTGGCCGATGCGGGTATCTCTCTGGGGCTTTGTATTACGCCTGTGCTTCCGCTGGAAAATCCGGAGCGTTTTGCGGATCGGATAGCTTCATTTGGCGCGAAGGTTGTAGTGACCCAGGGGTTTCATGACGCGGCCGGGGCCTTTGGAGCGGATACTTCGCCTGCCGCGCTGAAAGTTTTGGAAGGCCTGGATTGGGGGCCGGAAAAATACCGGAAATTTGTCGAAACTTTGCGAAAACAGATTCGGGTTTACGAGGGGGAGAAGGGATTTTTTCCACCTCCACCCCCTGAGTGCACCGCACAAGGTTTATTTCCTGAATAAAAGGTTTATTTCCCGAATAAGCCGGAAAGCAAGTTTCCTGGTTTATTGGGGATTCTTTTTGGCGTTGGGATTGCGCTTGCGCGCCTGTGCCTCTCCCAGGTCGGTAACCGGAATCTTTGTATCCCAAAATATCCCTTCCCCAAATCCGGTTTGGAGGTGGGTCCGGTATGTGGAATCTCCGGGTAATCCCTTGGCCGCCGGAACGAAGGCTTTCGCACCCTCCAAGGTTGCCGACTCCAACCCTTTGATTCCATCGGCTGGATTTGCTTTTGCCAGGATTTTTCCCCTGGTTCCAAACGGGTTTGTCTGGACAACCATGACTTGGGCTCCTTTGGCGGAATCTGCACCTTCGAGTTGGGCAATTTCCTCGGCGGATGCACGCGCCATAACAAATCGCCCTTTTTGATTGGACGCAAAAAAGATCCTTGTAAGTTCTTTTTCATATTCCGGCGGCGCGCCGGGAACCACGACAATTAGTGGCTGATTCTCGCAAGAAGCGATATTCAATGCCAGTCTCATCGAGCCAATCGATGGGGGAATCCGGTTCCCCTGGTCGGATTCTGGCAATGGGGGATGGGCCTTTGCAATTTTGTCCATGGCCTCCACCATTTTGGGGGCTGTTCCGAAGACATGATTGGGGCCCCTGTGGATGCGTGAAAGCGGTGTCTTTCCATCGCTGGCCAGGATGCCAAATGTGCTGTTCTCCAAGTCGCCAGAGCGGGTGGGACCCATAAGCGATTTAAGGTATGCGGCTTCCTTTTCGCTTTCGTAGGTTGCGGGACGAATCGCCACAAAATTCCGGGCGGCGTGGATCACTTCAGGCCTGGACAGGAAACTCCTGTCGCTTTGTGTTTTACCTGGTCACCAAACCCCCGAAACACCACTGCAACTTGGGGCAGCAGACATCAAAAGGATTGGTTTGTTTGTTCTTTTGGCCTCTGCAAGACCTGCATCAAGGTCGGTGTACCAGGCGATGGCTTCTGGAAGGGGACTGGGAGAAACCTGCAATTGTGACTGGGATTGGGGATCAGGTTTTTCGAGGGGAGGGCGCACCGGGCCCGATTCTTTGCCTTCCGGGGCGCCGCCTTTCCCTTGCTGGCCAGGCCCGCCTTTGGAGCCTTTGCCTTCCGGTCCACTTTTTCCGCCTTTGGAGCCTTTTCCTTCGGGGCCACCTTTTCCACCTTTACCCATTCCTTTTCCCATGTCGGGGCGAGATGGTCGAAGCTCCTCCCGCGACAATTCCCCGTCGCCGTTTTTATCCAGTTTCAAAAGTGATTGGGGAGCTTTTTTGATTTCCTCGGCCGAAAGTTTCCCATCCTTGTCGATGTCCAGGGTCTCCATCAGTGGATGGGGCGGGAGCATTCCTCCAGGACCACCTTTTTTACCCTCTGCTCCATCACCCGGGGGTTGAGCAACCACCCAAACACCCGTTACGGCCATTACCGCAAGGACAAACCACCTT
>CAMBMH010000225.1 GCA_945868575.1 Singulisphaera sp. GP187
AAGGATTCTGGTTGGGTCAAAGGGTGAACTATTTCGCCAATCCGACATCGCCAAAGAAAAAGCGATACCGCTGTCAACAGAGGCTGTTCCAAGCGGCATCATCGGAAAAATTACGCAGGCCACCCGAATGACCTCGGGACAATGGGCGATTGCTTCCGAAAAAGGGGAAATTGCGGTTGCCGATTCAAATGGGAAATGGATTCAAACCTGGCAGGCACACGAAGGCCCAGTTCGACTTATGGAAGCAGGCTGGGAAGGTCTTGTAAGTGTTGGTCCGGAAGAGGCCGTTAAAAGCTGGCGAGTAGACGCAACCATGCCCAAGGTATGGCCAGGGACTCCACCAATGGCCCGAATATTCGCGGGTGAACCGGACAAGGTGCTGGTTGGACCCCAAAAAGACACTCAGGGAGATCTCCGTTGGATCAAATTCCCCAGTGGCGAAAAAGTTACTGACCTACCCGGTTCGTCCGCAACCGTTTCCGCTGCTGGAGGAAATGGACCGGAAGGTCCCATCGCAATCGTCCTGAACCAGGCAAATCAATGGGGAATCTGGTCAGGCATGAACAAGCAGGCCAAGGTTTCGTTTCGGTCTCCGGCTACTGTTTCCAAACTTGCGATTTTACCAGGGGGACGGCTTGAAATATCTCTCGAAGGAATAGGAACCCAATATTGGCAACCGCCGGTGGGCGAGACACCCAAACTTTTGCCGATTCCTGGAGGCGCACAAAAAGTTGATGTTCTGCAACAGGGACGGAGGTTACTGGTTCATGGCCCCGGGGCCAAACTTCGCCTTGTGGATCCACCATCTGGGCGGGTTGACCGGGAAATCAACGGGCCGCCCGGATTGACATCCATTTCGGTTTCTCCCGATGGGGGAGATTTTTTGGCCGGACTTGCGGACGGACGGTTGGTCTGGCACCGCCGCGCCACAGGAGATGTTTGGCAACCGGGGATTTTGGCCCATTCGGCCCCTATTGTCGGCACGCTTTGGCTTTCCAACGCAATTCTCGTCACATGGGATAAAACCGGCAGCGTAAAACTTTGGAAAGCGCCGTGGGATAATGGGTTCAAAGCAGGAGACCTGCCTAGCAAATTTGCAATCAGGGAATGGCCCGAAATCAAAGGCAACCAGATTTTGACACTTGCCGAGGTCGAGGGTAACATTTTGACCCTGCGCGAAGGCGGCGCCATGGAATGGCTGTGGGTCCGTGAAGGAAAGCTCGAGCCGGTCCTGGGGCCTGCGGGTTTTCTTCCCAAAGCCCTGTCCTTAAACGGTAGGCGTGCCATTCTGATTGATGGGGCGGGAAAGGGATTCTCCCGAACCGATATCACTCCCCGACAACCCATGGCCAATCAGGCCGCAGGGGATTGGCAGGAAGTTCGAGGCCATTTTCCCGAGGGTGGGTTGGGAGCACTGGAATCAGGCAATCCGGAACGATTCGCGCTTATCCGTACCTTCGGAAACGAACAATATGTAGATCTTTATGATGTAAAATCTGGTTCCGTGGTTGCACGCTCCGGTCCCATTAAGGATTTGAAGGCGGCGGTGCTACACCCCTCGGGAGCCCAACTACTGACGATTTTGGGAACAGGTATTCAGGCCCAACCATTGGGTTTTGAGCAACTTGTCTCCAAGGAAAATACTGACGAAAAAAATAAGGGACCGAGACCGCCTAATGGTTCCCTGAAAGCCAATTCTCGTGATGGAAACCGGACCGCATGGGTGGTTGGCAGGAAATTATTTCTTGCGGATTCCAAAGGCGAGAAACCAACCATTTCCCAAACCTTATCGCAGGAAATCATCAAAGTTTCCTTTGACCTGGATAGCCGATTTCTCATTCTTTTGGATTCCCAAGGGATGGCCAGGATTCATGATGGCGCAAACGGGCAATTTCTCCTTGGATCCAAGCCAGGAATGAAATGTTCCGACGCATTTGTGTTTTCCGGAGGCCAACAATGGCTGCTTGCCACGGAAAAGGGGTTGCTACTTTTGCCTTTGCCTCTTGCAAGGTGGGTCCCGCTTCCTGTTGGTTCGGGTGCAGTTGAGGTGTTTGGGGGATCGAGTCCCTTGGTGGCCCTTCCCCCGGCCGGAATCAACAAGGTTGTTGGTGGCTTATCCCGACTCTCCCCGGCCGATGGCAAGCCGGATTCTCCATTTGCTACAGGAAAAGTATGGCAAAGCCTGTCCCAGTCCCGAACTCAGCAACTCATCGGTGCCGCATCGGGAAACAATCTCGCACTCTTTCAAATGGATGGGAAGCAGGTCGCTGACGCGAACCTTGATGGGACCATTCGCCGGGTCTTTTTTCACCCTGGACGCAATTGGATTTGCGCGCAAACCGAAACTCACGCGGAAATCTTCGACACGACGAAACTCCCCACGCCCCCCATGGGAGAGCAAGGGTTGCGAAGTCTTGGCCGGGTAAAAATATCCAAGGATGCTGGAGTTTTGACTTTTGGCGGCCCACAAAGTAGTGATTTATTTATTCCTCTCCCTGCAGGAATGCACTTTTGGAGGATCGCCTCGGACAATCCCATCAAGGCCATCGGCATTCCAGCCCCGGTGGACTCGGTTGCTTTTGATCCCAAAGGTCGCTGGATCGCTACAGGAAGTCGCGATGGAAAGCTTAGGCTTTGGGATCCCCTAACTGGCAACAAAGCCAAGGAAATCACCCTGGGGCACAAAGCCCTGGCGTTTCAGGTTTATGCGGTGGCTTTCCGCCCTGATGGTGGAGCTATTGCCGCAGCCGGGATGGACCGGGCCATCCGCATTTATGATCCGCAAACCGGACAACTGTTGAAGGAGTTTTCGGGAGCTTCGGATAACCCTTCCGCGGACAAGGCAATCAAGGTCAATCCTCCGCCTCCTCCATCTTCACCCGATGGACATCATGACGCGGTGTTCGCTTTGGCATGGTCCGCCGATGGAAAATCCCTGGCCTCTGCCGGGGCTGACCGGATGATCAAGGTTTGGAGCCCGGCTGAAGGTGCGATTGCCTACACGCTTGCCGATCCGCAAATCAAACCAACCCGACCAGGTGGCCCGCAGCCAGCCCATCCGGGTTGGGTCCATGCGCTGCGCTACCTGGCCGATGGAACACTTCTTAGTGCTGGTGCGGGTCCCAAAAATTTTGGAATCCTTAGGTCCTGGAAAAACGGGCAGATAACTCCCCTTGAGAGATGGGTCATTACGCAAGGGCCCCTCCAGGTATTGGTTCCAAACGCCAAAGGGGACAAGATCCTGATCGGAACCGGTCACCGTATAAAATTAGGTGAAACCGAGGAAAACCTGTCCCTGATTGCACCTTTGCCATTGCCTGGAGCGTGGATCCAAACTGCCGAATCCCTGAGCTTACCCGATACCAAAAGGAGATCACGATGAACCATCCATACCCCATGTCCCGGCGAAACGCTTTAGCCGTATTGACCGGGGCGGGATTCGTATCGCCTGCTTTTTCTGCGCTTGCGCGGCTTTTGGCTCGTGAGGAAACGGAAACCCCTACCAGTGCGCGCATTTCCTCGGAATTGAACCCATTTATCCAATCCGGTGAAATTTCCGGAGTGGTTGTGGGCACAGGCACTTCCAAAGGTGTTGAGGAAGTGATTTGTTTGGGGAAGGCTGACCTTGCTTCTGGCCGTGCGATGACACCGGACACGCTCTTTCGCATTGCAAGCATGACCAAGCCATTAACAGCTATCACGGTTGTCCAGACCGCCGAAGCGGGCAAACTCAAACTCACCGACGCGCTTTCCAGTCATCTTCCCGAATTTTCCAGAACGAAAGTCAAATCCAAAGACGAGGCAGGTAAAACGACTTTGGTGGATCCTAAAAATGCGCCTAAGTTGGCCAACCTCCTTAGCCACACTTCCGGCCTTCCAGGATATCCCAATGGCCTGGGAGATGTGTATGGTACAAGGAAACCCTCGCTTGCGGAAGCGGTTAAGGCACTGGCACAAGAACCCCTTGATTTTGAACCAGGAAGCCGATGGTCGTATTGCAATTCCGGAATTGATACACTCGGAAGGGTGGTTGAAGCGTCCTGGGGACAGGAATTTGCGGATTGCGTCCTCGAAAAGATTCTCAAACCTTTGGGAATGAACGACACCCTATTTTTCCCATCGAACGAAGCCAGGGCCCGCTCTGCCTCTTTGTATGAGCGCAAGGACGGAAAACTTCTCACGGTCAAAAGCTGGGCGGAACCACCATCTGGTGCCCTTCATCCCATGCCTGCGGGAGGGCTTTGGTCCACGGCACCCGACATCGCCAAGCTTTGCGTTCATATGCTTGGGCTGGTAAGGGGATCGCTTAAAGAGGGTATTATTTCCCCGAAGTCTGCCGTAGACATGACCCAGGTAAAAACGGGCGATCTAAAGGCAGGATTTACTGATGGAATGGGTTTTGGTTATGGCTGGGCGGTTTTCCGTAAAAACACACCCACCTTCCCCTCGCTTTCCGTGGGTACTTTTGGCCATGGCGGAGCCTTTGGCACCCAATACTGGATCGATCCGGTAAAGGATCGCTTTGCCATCCTCATGATCCAGCGCGTCGGGTTGGCCAATTCGGATGCGTCGCCCATGCGGGTCGCCATGCACAAGGCTATCGGATAATGGAACCTGTTTCCTACCCTGTTGATCAAAGATTTATTGTCAAAGCTTCCACCATTCCCGGAGCGGGTAGGGGGCTTTTTGCGACTGTGGATATTGGTAAAGGAGAAAGGCTTGAGGTCCTGGGCCCCAGGGTAATCGCGGAATCGGTTGAGGATCAATGCACCTCTTATGCGGATGGTTACAAGTTCCGGGTGGGTGAGCATTTGATTATTCCTCTTGGAATTTGCGGCATGGCAAATCACTCGGACACCCCAAACATTCTCAAGATAATTGAAGGCAACCGGGTTTATCTGGAGATGGCCCGGACCATTCTTGCGGGAGAGGAACTGTTCCTCCATTACGCTCCCCGGGCCAGGATCCATTTTGAGAATACCAACCCATGAAAACCATTTCCAAAATAGCCTACTTGGCCATTCTTTTTTGTCTCAGAGATTTCATTCCCTGCATTCATGCTGAGGAGGTCGGGTGTCCCCCGGAGCTCAAAACCGCCATAGCCGATTATGAAAACGCACTTATCAAAAAGGATCCGGTCCTGTTGGCAAGGGTACTGACAGACGACTTCAGGATGGTCACCGCAACGGGCCGTATGATCGACAAAAAAACGATGATCGCCAACCTTGCAATCAAATCCAGCATATACAACGCATTTGAGTCGAGTGATGTTCGATTTCGAAAATTTGGCGATACCATCATTGAGACAGGCCATGTAAAAACACTCGGGGTTCGCCGGGCTGATCCCATTGCCGAAAACTCGATCTATACAGATGTTTGGGTTCTCGAGGGTGGGAAAGGAGGCCGTTGGCGACTGGCATCCGAGCACTCCAGCTTTATCCAACCGGCACAATCCAACCAAACCCGTTGATCCTCACTACTTTGCTCACAATCGATCCCGCCCCCAAGCGCTCTCTCAAGGCCAGGGGCGCTTTTTGATGATGTAATGGATTGTGGGGAAGGATTCCTCACCTGGTTGGTGCAGGAGGCTTAGCATGACGGTTGGAATTTTGGCTCTGGCTCTTTTGACTGTGGGCGAGGACCCTGCCCGGTCTTACCTTTATTCGCCCCGTTATGTTATAGATCACGAGTTGGTCGGTCCCGCTTATGAATATGAGCCCCAGCCGGGCGATATCATGCTTTCCACGGATGGATCCATTTTCTGGATTATTATGCACAACATTGCATTGACCAGCCATCCGACACATTCGGGAATCCTTTTTCGCCGTAAAGACGGTTGCATGGCGGTCCTTGAAGGGGGCCCCCACGACACGCTTCGGTGCCGCGCGCTGGATGCATTACCCCATCTTCACAGCTATGAGACCGAGGGGCGCGTCTGGATCCGCCGAAGGGCCACCCCCCTTACCAAGGAGCAGTCCGATCGACTAACCGAATGGGCAGAGGCCCAGGATGGGAAAATTTTTGCCCTTCAACGGCTAGCCTGGCAGCTTTGTCCGCTTCGCCCCCGGGGGCCGCTTACCCGCTATTTTGGAAAACCGGCCGGATCCACTCGCCAAACCTTTTATTGTTCGGAACTGGTTATGGAAAGCTGCGTCGCAGCCGGTCTTGTCGAT
>CAMBMH010000226.1 GCA_945868575.1 Singulisphaera sp. GP187
AAGGACCAAGGTGAAATGCAGAACCCAGCGAATGGCACTGTTTGGTTGGCCCAGACCTTTGGCCATGGAAAACATCGGGGTCAGCAACCCGAAGAATCCCATGAAAAACTTGCCGATCCAGCGGAACAAAAACATGAGCCATCACTCCAGTTGCATATCTGAATCAAGCTGCATCCTGATCCTGAATTTTCAGTTAGTGCACCCGATCATTGGGAAAACCATCGGACAAGGAGAAAAAACAGACTTGGAATTATGGCCAAAAGGACAAATCCGCAAATTTGCAGCATCCTCCTGTGATGAAGGAGGGCGTAATGGGGTGGGACGACTGTCGGAGGATCAGGTTCCAGTTCCTCGGGAAATTCCAATGGATTTATCCGGCACAATTTTTCACGCATGGCGGCGCTCCATTCAATGAGCTTCATTGGTTCGTCCGCCAGCATCCCCCTAAACCCGAGCATGACTGGTAGAAAAAATGCCTGCATCAACTTGAGATTACCGGTGGCCTCGATGATGGCTGCTTGCTGCCAGAATTTCCAGGCGCGATCATTGGTTCCGTAGAGGTCAGCCTCGAGTTTTGCCTCATTCCAGCGGTCCGCCCAAGGCGAATCGAGGCAAAAAATCTCATCCAACCAACAAACCAGCGGGTAAAGAATCCCCAGGAAATCACCGGTCCATGCTCCGGTTTCCAAAGTATCAGGCTTCCAGAAGGCATTGGGAATGGCCTGAGGAGCAACAGTAACCTTCATCCGTCCGTCCAAATCGGAGCAGGAAACAAGCATTTCCCGGATTCGGGAATGTTCCAGATCAAAGGAGAGGGGATTACCTTTTTCGAGGGCTTCGCGAATCCTGAGCCCCTCCATCAAAAAAGCCAAAATGAAATCTGACTGCCTGTCCTCCAAAGAGTTGGACATAAACTTCCCCCCCGGCCCGAATCCCATTTCTCCAACCCGGACGGGACCGGGGAAGGATTTGGAATGTTTTTAAATAGGATATTGATTTACGGATAGAAGCCTCCAGGTAGGTTAACTTCATGGCAAACAAGGCGATTTACTGGAATGAAGGGCTTTTTCTGCGCCCACACCATTTCCAGGCCAATGACCGATTTCAGACGATTCAGCAAAACTACCCGGTTCAGCTCCTTTCCGGACGAACTGCCGGAATTGGATTGCTCGAAATCGACCTGGACGCTTTGGCCAACCACATTTTCCGGATCAAAGCCATCAAAGGAATTCTTCCTGATGGAACGATCGTGGATATCCCTGGGGAATCTGCCTCTGTCACCAATAACTTCAAAGCCCTTTTGGATCGTGATGGCTTTGTGACTTTCCTATTGGGGATTCCCATCCTTAGCCTGGGGCGGGCCAACAGTCAGGTCGGAGAAGGGAATACGCTTACCCGCAATCAGGTCGAGGCGATCACTGTTGAAGATGAAAATGATGGCCAGCGTCCTGAAGAAATTCTGGTTAAGAGGCTCAATTTCCGGTTGCTGACGCAATCGGATAAAACCGAAGGCATGGCGGTGCTCGCTTTGGCCAGGGTGGTGCGGTCCAATCGCCCGGATGGTGCGCCCCAACTTGACCCTGATTTTTATCCCCCTATGTTTTTGGCCAACGGGTATGCTCCCCTGGCCGACAACATCGTTCAGTACATTCTCAATCGGGTGGGTCGAAAAGCGACAGGGGTCGCGACCCAACTCCGGGCGGGTGGCTTGGGAATGGGGTCCAGGGAACCACTACTTTTTTCCCAGTTGAACTGCCTCAACATGGCCCAGGGCGCCCTTCAGTCCCTGGCCAACAATGTCTCCACCACCACAGGAGATCTTTATCTGGAATTATGTCGGCTTGTCGGGGCCTTGGCGGTTTATGGCCCGGCCAGACTCTTGCCTGCCCTGCCTGTTCTGGATAGCTGGGAACCCCACAAGACATTTGTTCCCCTTCGCCGATTGATTGACGAGTACCTCGACATGATCGTCGAGCCCGAATTCAAGGATCGGCCGTTCATCGGAGCGGGCCTGCGAATGCAGGTCTCGCTGGAACCCTCGTGGCTCCAGCCCGAGTGGGGTATATTCATCGGGGTGCAATCCGAGCTTGCGACCGAAGAAGTTGTGCGAATCATCACCCAACCCGGCATCCTCGACATGAAAGTCGGAAGCGCGGATCAGGCCGATGCTTTTTACCGCGCGGGCAAGGCTGGCCTTAGCTTCACTCCCATTAAAACTCCCCCAAGGGTACTACCCCCAGGTGTCACCTATTTTCAGTTGTCCCGGGATCTGACCGGTACCGAATGGGCAGATGTAAAAAGGACCCTAAGCCTGGCGATCCGCTTCAACGAAAACCGGGTCCAGGGCAACATCCAGGACCAGGAAGTACTTACCCTGTCCCTTAACGGAAAATCCTTTCGCATTCAGTTCACCCTTTTTGTGGTAGCTCCCAAATCGATGGTTTGATTGTGGTGACCGCTAAAGCGGACTCTACCGAAAGAGAGCCTTATGGATCAGGATAAACCAGACCCGATACCAAACTCGGATTTAGGCGCGGCCTCAGGCTCCCATCCAGGCGCCAAAACTGCGGATAACCTTAACGCCAAAGGCCGTGGCCTACAGACGCGTCCAGAAGACCAGGCCCGAATGGAAGACATCGACTACCCCTTGCACTCGGGAAGGACCCTGCGTGTTTCTGCCGGACCAGGCCATCTAACCGATCAGATGGAAATCCTGTCCGCGGATGGTCTAGTTGAGGTGGAGATCCTCCTTACGGCAAACGGTCCCATGGTGCGGGTCCATGGCGGCTCCCTGAAAATGAGCTCAACCCAATCGATCCAACTCGAATCGGCCGGGCCCGTCGAAATCAAAGCCGACGAACTCCGCGTGCGCACGACCCGCTCGGTCCATATGGACGGCGAAACCATCCGACTCAACTGCAAGGACCAACCCATCACTGCCAGGCACAATACCAAGACTCCCACACTTTGTGACAAAGGATTCGGCACGGGCCATCACCCACTCCCCGATTCAAACCAACAATAACCCTCCAATTTATGTTTTCTTAAAACCTTGGAAAAGAATGTGAGTACCTTGGACCAGACATCCGGAAATCAAAATGCCCCTGTTTCCCTCCCTGGTAGGCGCAGTTTCTCCATGGTGGGCCTTCTTGGCCTTGGATTCGTAACAGATTTTTTGGATGCTCTGGGAGTGGGATCCTTCGCCACGACCACGACATCCCTGCGTCTGGGACGAATTGTTGAAGATGATGACATACCAGGAACCTTGAATGTCGGACACGCCATTCCCTCCCTGCTCGAGGCGATTCTTTTCCTTTTGACGGTGCCGGTTGACATGCTCATGTTGTGTACCATGGTCCCCGCCGGGGGACTTGGAGCGTGGTTGGGCACCAGTTTCGTCGTCCGTTGGCCAAAACAAACCATTCAGCGCGCCATGGCGCTCTCGCTGCTGGTCACCGGAATCCTGATCACACTAAGGCAATGCAATGTCTTCCAGTCGGATGAGGCAGCCACAAGCCTCAGTGGAGGGTTCCTACTGATTGCGATTGCTGCCAATTTTTTCATCGGTTCCCTAACAAGTCTGGGGATCGGCAATTATGCCCCAACCATGGCCATCCTCTATTTATTGGGTTTAAACCCCAAGGCCTTCTTTCCGGTAATGGCGGCATCCGCCGCTTTGATCCTCCCTACCGCCGCGTTCCGCTTCTGGAAGTCCGGCAGATTTGATCGCAGAACTGCCGCAGGTTTGACCCTGGGTGGAGTTCCCGGCGTTTTGGTAGCCGTGTATTTGGTCCGGGAGATGTCGGTTTACTGGTTGCTCTGGATCGTTGTGGGAGTCCTGATTTATAGCTCACAGACACTTTATCAGGCCTCCCTTCCTAAAAAGGAAAGCTAGCTAACTGTACTGAATTCCGGAGGTTGGCGCCGGCTTCCCGATCGGATCATTTGCCAAAAAATTCCCGGAAAGAAATCAGAAACTCCTGATTCCTTTCCTTTCCCCATTGGATAGGGTTACTTTGCCCGAATAAGATTTGGGGGAGAATTTGTTGGTCGGTGCCCGTGAGCAACCGCCCAACCCAGTCCCGCTGCAATAAGCAACAAACAAGAACCATCCAATCAGGGGAGTGTTTTAAACCATGCCCGCGCCGGCCGCCATGATCGGAGATATGCATGTTTGTCCGGAGTTTGACGGCCCCGTTCCCCATGTTGGAGGGCCTGTCATTGGTCCCGGTGAGCCCACTGTCCTCATTTGTGGAACACCAGCAATCATAATCGGCGATATGGCGATCTGTGTCGGTCCCCCCGATACGATGGTCATGGGAAGCGAAACGGTATTTGCCTGTGGCATACCAATTTGCCGGGTGGGGGATTTGTGCGAGCATGGGGGAACAAATATTGGCCCAGGTGCTCCCACGGTTTTCATTGGCCCGTAATATGTCTTTGGTTACTTCAGGCTGACACATCCAAGATTCCTAAGGGCTCATGGCCAACTTTTCGCAAAAGTCGCTGCCTTTCCAAATTGAAACCCCGTTGGGGCAGGATGCGTTTTACATCCTGTCCTTTGAGGGAACGGAAACCCTTTCCGGTCTTTTTGAATTTACGCTTCAAGTCGGCGCCCCAATTGGCACCACGGTTGACTTTGCCCAGTTGATGGGCAAAGAGGCCGGGGTTACGCTCACTTACAAGCAAACGGTCCAGCGGAGGATACAAGGAATCATAGCCGAATTCGCATCAACACATTCGGATGCCTCCTTCGATTACTACGAAATGGTTCTTAGGCCCCGCTTGTGGCTCCTTTCCCTAAATAAACAATCCCGTATTTTCCAGCAACAATCCGCAACACAAATTTTGGGAGAGGTTCTCAACTCCGTGCAGGGGGCCTTAATTGAGGTTTTGCCCCAACCCACCGCCCGCAACTACTGTACGCAGTATCGCGAAACCGACCTGGCATTTTTTCAGAGACTCTGCTTCGAAGAGGGTATCACTCACTATTGGGAACACACTTCAACCAACCACCAGCTCATCCTCACCAATAACACGACCACAAATCCATCTGTAGGAATTTGCGAATTCAACCAGACCGAAGGTGGTTCCCAGGATTTGCAATCGATCAAATCCTGGAAAACAAAACAGGTTTTGGTCAATCCGCAAGTGGGGATCCGCGATTCCCATTTTGAACTGTTTAACCAGTCCCTAACAGGATCAGGCAGCAGCCCTTCGCAGGTTATGGCGGGTACTTTGAATCTTTCGGTGAATTCCTCACCCGGGCCATGGCAGGAAAACCAGGTTTCTCCCAGTCGATATTTCGATGAGGTCAATGCATCAGGAACAAAAGACCCATCAATATTGTCAAATGTTTACGATGTGATCCAAACCCGAGCCCAAAATATGTCGACGGCCGCCTCATGCCGGGTCATAACGGCCGAGGGATCCAGCACATGCATGAATCTGGTCCCAGGCTTTCAGTTTGTTTTGGAAAAACACCCTACAGCCGATGGATCCTGGCTGGTTCTGGAATTGACCCACAAGGCCCGGCAGCAAGGGGCATTCTGGAATGGCGAACAAGCCAACATTCAATACGAAAACCGGTTTAAAGCCGCCCCCTCATCCGTCAATCAAAAACCATGGCCACCGATTGCCCGGCCTGTTGTCGGATCCGTCGAGACCGCAATCGTTACCGGGCAAACCAACCAGGAATCCAATCTGGATCCTTACGGACGGGTACAAGTCCGTTTTTGGTGGGATGATCCGGAAGCAAGCGGCCATACTTCCTGTTGGATTCGGGTGGCCCAGTTCTGGGCAGGGCAAGGATATGGCGCGTTTTTCTGGCCCCGGGTAGGCCATGAAGTTGTGGTGGCTTTTGAACACGGAGACCCCGACCGCCCAATTGTCGTGGGGAGTGTTTACAATTCGACCAATACGATGCCTTATTCCATGCCCGGCAATACCTATATTTCAGGTTTCCGAACAAAAACCCAGGGCGGATCCGCCGCAGAAAATTGCCATAAGTTTACCCTCTCTGATGTTCCAGGATCGGAAATTATCAATATCCACGCCGAAAGCATGCTCATCACCAACCAGGAAAAACAACAGTTTTCCCTTAGAACGCGTTCTAATATCAATGTTCAATGATAGGTGATTAATGGATGTAAATGCTGGC
>CAMBMH010000227.1 GCA_945868575.1 Singulisphaera sp. GP187
ATGGCCAGACTTTTGGAGGCAGCTTTAGCCCGGGGGCCAAATAAAGCGGTTTCCGATTCAGAATCAGTTTTAAAGTTCGTTGTCATGTTGGTCGGTCAGGGTTTGATGGGAACGGAAGGAGGTTTCACGCCGGCATCGGTAGTCAGTTCAATCCCTACTTTTTTCAAATCGTCCCGTTCCAGTTGAAATTCTGGTGGCGGAAGAATTTGGATTGGTTCGGTTGTCAGGCCTGCCAAAAAGCGGGATTTTGTCAGATCCACAAAGGCGTAAACCACGGGTGGTTGGTCCTGAATAGGGCCACGAACCCTTACCGAAATTTTTCCATCCCGTTCATTGATAAACCTGGGCCGCAGTCCCTGGTTGGGGGGGCAAAGGAAGGAAACTTGCACATCGGTAATTTCATAGGTTTTTTGGGGACGCGCAGGTTGCCTGATCCCCACGGAGGAGGGGGTGGATGTTATTTTTTTCCCATCAATTTCCGCGACAATGGGGATCCGGGGGGGAAATCGAAGGGGAGACCCAGGTCGCGAGTCCACTGGGGCCGCCTGCGTCGGAATGAAGAGTGCCTTTTGAATGACATCCCTCGGACCCCGGACAATTACTGATGGAGGGTCAAGCACCAGATCCGGGGGAGCTGTACCCAGGTCGGTTACCAAGCGGACAGGAAGTTGTCGTTCGATTATGCTTGTGACCAAATAGGAAATCCGGTTGCTGCGATCCTCCAAAGTCACCCCCACCCCGGGGGGTAATAGGGGCATCGCATCAGCCTCAATCGTGAACTGGTCTTCCCAGGAATTCTCCTGAAGGCGTTCCGGGGGAATAGGTATTTCGACCTTTATTTTGAAATCATCCCGTTTCAGAAGCGATTCGATCTCACGCATACGGCGCGGGGATGCCTGAAAACTGGCCTCCACATTGGGTTTGGAACGGAGACTGATGGTAAATTCACCTTCCTTGTCTTTTGGCAGGGTTAACTCCAAAGGAATTTTCACCCGGGAAAGGGTTTCAAAATCACGGTTGCGGGTCTGCAACCAGATCATTGAGGCAATTCCAAGCGCCAAAAGAGCGGAAATAATGCGATCAAACATCGGCGTTTCGCCCCCCATGTTTTATCGCCTGAGTGAATTCAGGGAGGGAGTGGGATTTGGTAGCCGGATCTTTTTTGGGTATGTGTTGCCCATGATTTGAGGGTACCGGGCCCCCCCTAAGGGCCTCTGCGATTGCCCTCGACGCATTTTCCCTTGAGATTGCCTTGAGATGACCAGATTGGGCAATGGAAATTTTGCCTGTTTCCTCGCTTACCACCAGCAACAGTGCATCAGTTTCATCGCTAAAACTTAGGGCGGCGCGGTGACGCATGCCCAAATGGGCCTGGTTGTCATCCGGAGGTGGGCCCAGCGGCAGTTGGCAGGCGGCGGCAAGGATTCTGCCTGATCTCAGAATTACGGCCCCATCATGCAGGGGGCTTTGTTTGGAGAATATTGCCCTAAGCAATGGAGCACTAAGATCGGAATTAAGCCTCACGCCGGTTTCCACAAAAGCATCCAAACCATTTTCACGCTCAATGGCTATGAGAGCCCCGAGGCCTTGGCGGGAAAGGGCCTCCAAAGCATCAGCAATCGGGTCGGCCACCGGGTGTTCTTTTTCCCGCTGAAACCACTGCAGCAGCGGGTATCTCCCAATAACCAATAGGCCACGCCGCAGTTCAGGCTGGAAAACAATAATCAGCCCGATCAATCCGGTTGCCAATACATAGTCAAGAATTTTTCCAAGAACAGTTAAGCCAAATCGAATAACGAGGAATTGGGCCCCCAAAAAGAGTAGGGCAAAAATGAGGCCAACGCCTCGGACAAGTGCTGCACCACGTGTCTTTCCCAAAACCCTGAGAAGGAAATACAACGATAGCGCAAGGAGGCCGATTTCCGAAAGGTCTCGAAGATCCAATCCCACGCCTGATTTCCCCTTGGGCTAATCCATTCCTAGTTTGCCATTCTATACCCTAAGGCCCTGCCAGACCCTCACCAAATCCCAAGTCGGCCCAACATCGTGTACCCGCAAAACCAAACCCGGATTTACAAAATCAGTTATAGAAAGCGCAAACGCATTGGCGGCAAGCGTCCCAGCCATTCTTTCACTCACGGGGCGCCCCGTCAGGTTTCCAATCAGACTCTTGCGGGAAATTCCAAAGAGGATGGGAAATCCCATTTTTGCCAATTTGGGAAGTCCCCGGATCAGATCGATGTTGTTTTCCTGGGTTTTGCCAAAGCCAATTCCCGGGTCGACTAGAATGTTTTTTGAAGGAAGTCCCATGGAAATCAAAAGTTTTGCCTGATCATTCAGGAAGCATCCAACTTCCTCCAGAACATTTTCATAAACGGGGGCTTTTTGCATGGTTTGGGGAAGACCCTGCATATGCATTATGGCAACCCCCGCCCTTTCCTGAACCGCGATTTCGCGCATGCGGGGATTGGTCATTCCCTGGATATCATTAATTATGTCAGCACCCGCGCGAAGCGAAGCCAAGGCGACTTCGGGCTTTACCGTATCGATGGAAATTGGAATTTGGGAAAAGGAACGGATGGCTTCAATTGCCGGAACAACTCTTCGAATTTCTTCCGAAACATCCACGGGAATTGCTCCCGGACGGCTGGACTCTCCTCCTATGTCGAGGATATTGGCCCCATCTGCTATCATTTTGCGGGCGGCGATGGTTAGCTGAAGGATGTCCAGGTGTAGTCCACCATCGCTAAAACTGTCAGGCGTGGCATTTAGAACGCCCATAATCAGAGCGCACTGATCCAAGGGAATTGATCGATCCCGAAATCCAATCACATGTTCCATCCGGGCCTCCTAAAGTTCTTGTTATGGCCCGGTCCAAATCCAGCTTTTAGACCTTTGAGATAAAAATAGGTCTCACCAGGGGTTTTCCATCATTCCCACAATTTGTGAGGCAAGTTTTTCACAAGACTTGAGTTGTGAAGAGTTGAGGGATTGGCCCAATTCCGGGATAAAGGTGGCTGTTGATGTGACCAGCAATGGTTTGTCAGGCGCGGTGGCTACGGGGGTTGGATCAAGTGCAGATGGCAGTTGGGGAGCTTTCTTCTTCGGCTGACTGAGCAATTCCCCGGTCCGAAGGTCGCGCCAATAGATTTCTACAGAAACGGTCGTTTCCGCTTCCCTTACTTCGTTTAGTTGATTTCGGTTAATGACATTCTTGCCAGAGGAGATGATGATCCCTTCGAGCTCGGTGTCCGCGGATTGACCGCCTCCCACGAC
The DNA here is from genome assembly GCA_945868575.1 of Singulisphaera sp. GP187. GTDB lineage: Bacteria > Planctomycetota > Planctomycetia > Gemmatales > Gemmataceae > SYLG01. Next base: position 3,277 of record CAMBMH010000227.1, read on the forward strand.
CTTGTATGGAGTTTTTGCTTCGATTTCCTTGATCACGGCCCGTGTGAGGTCGTCCTCAAGACCCAACCGGTAAGTCCTGTTTTTGAAAATCGGGACGCGAATGGTTCGAATATGGTTGTCGTGAACAGGCCCAACCTGGTAGCCCAGCAATTTGAAATTGTTATCGGAGGCGCATCCGCCGGAAAGAAATGCAGCCAAGGCAAGCAAAGCCGTTCGTCTGTTAGGCTGTGCGATTTGCTTTAGGTGCATTGTCGGGATCATGACATTACGGAACATATTGGGATCCCCCGGATGGACTGGCGCTTGGTGGGGCCATTCCTGCGGGAATGGCACGGCCAGCCGGGGCCCGCTCGGCAGGTTTCACACCCGGAAGCCCAAGGGCTGGAAGATTTTTTGGCAGGAGTTTTTCCAGGGGAGAAAGCGTTTCTTCCAGCTCCTCCTGGAGCTCATGCTTTTCGCGAAGGTGGATCGCCCTTGCCGTCGCGCGTTCAGCATAAGTGGAACCCGGGTAGCGGCGTTTGATCATTTCAAAATAGAAAAATGCGGATCCCGGATGTCCGGTTCTTTCATAGAACTCCGCAATCTTGAAATCCTTGTCCGCTTGTTGATGGGTAATTCCAACAATTTGGCGATCAAGGAAGTCGCGGCGCTTGTTGGCAAGTTCGGGATAATTTTGCAGGGCGGAGTGGACGAGTTGGCGTGCTTCAGCAACCTTTCGGCCATCGTAGTCAGATCCACCAGTGCTCAGGTGCTTGGAAATAATTGCCAACTCAACGGCTTGGGGAGCCAATTCGCTATTGGGATGGCGCTCGTGAATTTGGGAGAAATAATGATCTGCCTCTTTGTAATCGGCATGGAAGAACTTGATGCTTCCCGCGAGGAAAAGCGCACGGTCGGCCAAGGGGCCGTTGATATCATTCCACCTGACTTGTTCCAGCTTTTCAATGGCCCGTCCTTCGCGGTCGAGGAGCGGCTTGGTTCGTTCAAAAGAGATAAAGCGGGGAGTCACAAAAAGTCTTTTTCCTTCTCGGACCTCCCGGCTTTCCTTCATCTGGTCGCGTGAGTCATCCAGCCAGTAGTTCGCGATGTCAAACATGTGCTGAATAGCGGCATCCTTGTAGGGAGTCCGATCAAATTTTTTCAAAAGGTCTACATAAGTATCTGCCGCTTTGGGGTAATGCCCCTGAAGACGCAGGCATTCCGCCTCCATGAAACGGGCTTCTTCCAAAAGCGGTTGCGAGTTTTTTTTGTTTTCGTAAAGTCGGTGAAACACCCGTTCGGCCGTCGAGTAGTTACCCTGGCGAAATAGTTCCTTTCCTCCGGCAAGTTTTCCTTCCGGAGAATCCGCGTCGACTGGAACCTCATCCATAACCTCCTCACCCCGGAACACAACGGTTTCCACTGGGGGAGGTGGAGTGTTCGGCATACCAATAAATGGAAGACGGTCCACAAAAGTTCGTGTTTTATCGCTTTTGAAGGTTTGGCAGCCGGTAACAAATCCGGAAAGGGCAAAACCCCAAAGGAGTGTTTTTGTGCCGACTGCGACAGGATTGTTATGTCGGCGCGCCATAAGGCCTCAACTCCCCAGAAACCCCAAGAGCTTTGGTCGCCTGCCCCTGAGCCATGTCAGGTAGTGATTTAGCAGGGCACGGAGTTCTCTGCGGATCTTCTCCACGGCAACTTCCGTACAGATCTTCCTATTTCCGAGGCGGCCTGCCACGTCAAGGGCATCTGGCGAAATTGCCATGGAGGAAGGCGGAAGAGGCCCGGGGCGGCTTTTGAATGTTTGGGGAAATTTGGCCGATTGGGTTGATTGGGCTGAGAATTTGTCCCGGCAACCGTCGCAAGTGAGCACGCCTGAGTCGGCATGGAAGATCCATGCGGGGTTTTCGGGGCTTGGAATTTGACCACAGTTTTGACAATGGTTAAAATCAGGAAAATAGCCCATTTGGGAAAGGTAGAAGAATTCAAACTGAATCAATACCCAGCTGGTTTTTGGGCTCATTCGGCTTGGCGCCCGGGTTTCCGGGGACTCGGTGGACAACCAGTTCAAGGTGTCGTGGACCCCTTCAAAAAGTTCCGGGTGAGGATCGAGATCCTCGGTTCCCTCACTCAAAAGCTCGGCAACATGGTATGCGGCGTATAGGTTAGGCAGATGGTGGCGTAGCCCACCATACGATTCCCTGACCCTTGATTCCGTAACCAGGTCCAAGGCATTGCCGCCTTTGTGAATAATTTGAAATCGGCAAAGATTTAAAAGGTCAAGTGAATTTTCAAATGGCGATTTCAATCGACGGGCGCCTTTGGCTAGGGCCCGGATTTTTCCTTTTTCCTTGGTCCAAAGCGTGACGATACGACTCGTTTCGCTGTAATCGAGCCCTTTGAGAACCCACCCTTCCATGGTAAGCGAGTTCATTTTCCTGCACCATTTTCAACCAAAAGTGAGCGAAGCCCTCACCGGTTCCGGTGGGGCTGTAAGGGTGGACTCTAAGAATTAGCCGTTTGCTTCGTGAGCGATTTCGGCCAGGCAATCCCCGGCGGCCGCAATTGTGGCATCGATCAGGGCCTCGTCGTGAAGGACCGAGTTAAACGCCGCTTCGAATTGGCTGCAAGGGAGATAATAGCCCCGGTCCATCATCCCCCAAAAGAACTTGCCAAACCGGGGTATGTCGCAGGTTTTTGCAGTTGCGTAGTCCACAACAGGGGTGCTGGTGAAAAATAAGGTCCACATG
>CAMBMH010000228.1 GCA_945868575.1 Singulisphaera sp. GP187
CGGTTTTCGGCGGACGGATCACCGTCAGGCAAGCTTGGTTTATCGGTTGAAGGCGATTGGCGCCGTTTTACACCGGCGGAAATTCCGGTTTTGGTTGCCCCTGGCGTCAGTCTGGATTCTCTTCTGGATAAAATGGGCCAGGTTGGAAAACGGATTCTGGGGAACAATGATCCGATGGCTTTTCAGTCGATTGTCGCGGATCGGATTGCCCGCGCCGATTGGAATGATTCGGATACAGCGGAGCCACTTTATCTTCGGCCTAGTTCTGCCGAGTTGCAAATGATTGAGCGCGCAAAAGGGAGGGTATGATGTTTCAGTCAATCCTTGGGATTCAACAAATCTTGGCACCCATTCTGGTATTGAGCTTTGCAGGGGTATTGCCTGCTCAGGTCCCGGTGCAAACGGAAAGTGTCAAACCCGGAAAAATCGCGATTGAACTTCGCTATTCAGAAAAAGCGTTTGCCGGGCCATTCACCGGGCGGGTTCACCTGATTTGGATGCCCAATGATAATCCTTCTCCACCCAGAATGCCCAACTGGGGAAATCCGTTTCCTCATCATTTTGTCGATGTCCGCGATTGGAAGGCGGGTGTCCCTTTGGTGATTGGAGAGGATGCCAAAGGTTACCCTGCCGAACTGGGCAAAATAACCAAGCGCAAGGGATCTCTCTTGGCGGTTATGGACCGGAATTTGGGTGGAATCAGTTTTGGTGCGAGCCCCGGTAATGTTTGGGGGGCCACTCCATCAGGGGAGTGGGATCCCGCAAAGGGCCTGGCCGCAAACATCACTTTGGACCGGATTGTTCCAGAGGATTCTTTCCTGGAAGCGGATCGGGTGAAATTGGTCCGGATCAAAAGCCCGCTTCTTTCCTCATTTTCCAAACGGGAGGTTTTTCAACAAGCGGCCATAGTTCTACCGGAAGGTTATGATCCCAAACGGCCAGAGCTTTATCCCTTTTTGGTGGATATTAGTGGTTTTGGTGGCGATCATAGGTCGCATGGAAGGTATTCCCGTCCCGGTGGAACCCGATTTGACGGGGTCGATTTTGTAGTGATTGTTCCCGATCCAAATTGTCGCTTCGGGCACCATGTTTTTGCCGACTCCGACAACAATGGTCCCGTTGGAACGGCTTTCGTCACAGAATTTTTACCCGAGATCGAAAAGAGGTATCATTGCGGAGGCAAGCGCGATTATCGCCTCCTTACGGGGCACTCCTCGGGTGGTTGGAGCAGCCTTTGGTTGATGGTGGCGTATCCTGCGTATTTTGGCGGTACATGGTCCACAGCACCGGATCCGGTCGATTTTCATGATTTCCAGAAGATCGATCTTTACCAGCCTAAAAGTAACATTTTTACCGACGAGGGAGGTAAACTTCGACCTTTGAGTCGGGGAGGACGTGCCATGATTTACAAGAATTTTCATGACATGGAACAGCCGATGAAACGGGGTGGGCAACTCCAATCGTTTCAGGCCGTGTTTGGACCGATCGGGGACGATGGTTTTCCCAAACCATTATGGGACAATACCGGGAAAACCGACCCATCCGTTTTCGAGCATTGGAAACCATATGATATTGTCGCCAAAATCGAGCGTGAATGGCCGAAGAATGCTTCGCTTCTCAAAGGGCGAATCCGGGTCTATATGGGTACCCAGGACACCTTTTTGCTTGAAGGGGCGGTGGTTCGGCTCAAGGCCCTGATGGACAAACTTGATCCTACCGCAACAGTGGAATTGGTTGAAGGGAAAGATCATGGGAGCCTGATGACCCAGGAGTTGGTTACGAAAATTCGCAAGGGAATGGCAACCGCCTCAGGCTCGCCTCGAACGGAATCAGCAAAAGATCCCGCCAATGACGGGGCCAGGCAACCTGTGAAGACGAAATAATGGTTTTTCAAAAGATCGCAATACTAGGTATGGGCTTCATGGGCGCCTCGTTGGCGGCGTCCATCAGGCGCTTTGGTTCACCCGATTGGGAGATTCGGGGTTTTGATCCATTGGAAGGGCGTCCGGCATGGGCACAATCCGCGGGAATCGTGGATGGCGCGTTTTCGAGTATTAAAGAGACCGTCGAAGGTGCCGACCTTGTTGTAAGCGCTGCACCGGTGGACCATATTGTTGGCACGATTTTGGAGGCTGCCCGGCACATGAAACCGGGTGCCATCCTTACCGATTTGGGCAGTACCCGCGAAAGGATAGAAACTGCGTTGTGCGAGGGGTTGCCCAAAGGGGCAATTCATGCGGGATCCCACCCTATGGCTGGGTCGGAGAAGACGGGACCAGAACATTGTAAAGACATCCTTTTTGTTGGTAAATGGATTTTTTTGACGCCGGGCACATCCAGCCATCCAGCTCTTGACGCACTGGAAGGGTTTTGGGAAAAGCTTGGCGCCCGGGTCGCAAGGCTTGGTGCCAAAGAGCACGACCAGATTGTCGCGACAACCAGCCACTTGCCTCATTTGGCGGCGTTTGCGCTGGCAAATACCCTTCCCAGAAAATGGGAAGAATTTGTCGCTGGGGGATTTCGGGACACGACGAGAATCGCCGGGGGAGCCCCTGAGATTTGGACCCCCATATTTGATACCAACAGGTCCTGTGTCCTCGAGGCATTGGACCAATATATGGCCAATCTGAAAGAGTGGCGTGACGCGCTTGCGAATCCGGGTACTTTTGAGATTGATAAGCTTGTTAAAAAGGCGAATGAGACACGCAGTCGTTTGATGTGACTGATTTGACGGGTTACTTTTTCCTGGCCCCCAAAATGAAAAAGGCCGGCCGCTTTACGGGCGACCAGCCTTTTCGAATGTATTGTCTAACTTTCGGACAAGTTACTCTTCGTCACTACGAAGGTTTGCAAGTACCGAGTAGTCTTCGAGGGTTGTTGTGTCGCCCGAGGTTTGCCGACCTGATGCGATATCGCGCAGCAATCGGCGCATGATTTTGCCGCTTCGGGTTTTTGGTAGCCCCTCGGTGAAGCGGATCTCATCAGGGCGGGCCAAGGCGCCAATTGATTTGGATACGAAATCACGAAGCTCTGCTTTGAGAGAGTCGGTAGCAGCGATTCCGGATTTAAGGGTTACAAAGCAGGCAATACCCTCGCCTTTGATTTCGTCGGGTTTTCCCACGACAGCGGCTTCTGCAACGTAGTGGTGTTGGGCCAAGGCCGATTCGACTTCCATGGTGCTCAGGCGGTGACCTGAAACATTAAGGACATCGTCCACCCGACCCATGATCCAGATGTAGCCTTCTTCATCGCGTCGGGCACCATCCGCGGTGAAGTAGCTACCGGGGGTATTTTCCCAGTAGGTCTTTTGGTAGCGCTCATCATCACCATAAAGTGTGCGAAGCATTGAGGGCCATGGCTTTTTAATGACCAGGAATCCACCCTCGTTTGCGCCAACTTCCTTGCCTTCTTTATCAACAATTTCCGCGACGATTCCCGGTAGCGGGAAGGTGGCAGACCCGGGCTTTGTGGGAACCGCACCCGGAAGCGGCGCGATCATGATGGATCCGGTTTCCGTTTGCCACCAAGTATCCACGATGGGGCAACGACCACCGCCTATGACTTCCTGGTACCACATCCAGGCTTCTGGATTAATTGGCTCGCCGACGGAGCCCAGAAGGCGAAGGCTGGTAAGATCATGGCGCTTGGGGAATTGGTCGCCCCATTTCATAAACGCGCGAATTGCAGTCGGGGCCGTGTAAAACACGGTGACGCCGTATTTGGCGATGATTTCCCAAAAACGGTCCTCGGCGGGGTGGTTGGGAGCGCCTTCGTACATTACGATGGTCGTGGCATTTGCAAGTGGGCCATAGACCAGGTAGGTATGCCCGGTAATCCACCCCGCATCGGCGGTGCACCAGTACACATCATCAGGGCGGATGTCGAAGACCAGTTTGTGCGTGTAGGCAGCCCCTAGAAGGTACCCGCCGGTGGTGTGGTAAATCCCCTTGGGTTTGCCAGTAGACCCGCTGGTGTAAAGGATGAAGAGAGGGTGTTCGCTGTCGAGGGCTTCGGCTGGGCATTCGCTTCCCACTCCGGAAATAAGCTCATGCCACCAGAGGTCCCGGCCCGGGTGCATGTCGATGGCCTGGCCTGTGCGCTTGAGGACGACCACTTTTTCAATGGTTGGGGATTTCTCAACGGCTTGATCCACATTTGCTTTGAGGGGTACCGTTTTGCCCCGTCGCCAGCCACCATCGGCGGTGATAACAAGGCGACTTTTCGCGTCGTTGTTTCGGTCGGCGACCGCCTCGGCACTGAAACCACCAAATACAACGCTGTGTACTGCGCCGATCCGGGCGCAAGCCAGCATGGCGATGACCAATTCGGGAACTAAAGGCATGTAAATTGTGATCCGATCACCTTTATTGATCCCTAAAAGCTTCAGGGCATTTGCAAATTTGCAGACCTCCCGGTGGAGCATCTGGTAGGTGAGGGTGCGAGTGTCGCCCGGTTCCCCTTCCCAAATCAGGGCTGCTTTGTTGTTCAGGCCGTTATTGAGGTGTCGATCGAGGCAGTTGTATGAGGCGTTAATCAGGCCTCCATCAAACCACTTGGCGTGAGGAGCCTTCCACTCGAGTGTGGTGTGCCATGTTTTGAACCATGCCAGGCTTTTGGCCTGTTCCGCCCAGAATCCTTCGATGTCCTCGCGTGCGGATTCCCAAAGACGCTTGTATTCGGCAAATGACCCGACATGGGCTTTATGGGAAAAATCAGCGGAGGGGTGGAAAACCCGTGTTTCACGAAGGACGCTAGTGATGTTGTTTTGGTTCGACATGCGAGGAGTGGTCCGGGGGAGGTTGGAGGCTTGAACGTATCCAAAGCCTGAGGATATTGCCGGTGGTTTGATAGGGTTTTGATAATGCGCTTGCCATGGCTTTCAAGGTGGTTTTTTGAGCAGGAATGGTAAAGTGTGGCCTGCTTTGTCGGTGTATTGCACCGTTTTTGGTTTGACCGGGGCCGAAAAAATCCTAGAAAAAGCCAAAAGAGATTGTTTAATTATGACCCATTTGTCCAACCATCCCTGGTCCGGGCAAGATTTCCCCCCCCCGTCGGCTGCCTCTGGTGAGGCGCCTTTATCTCATCTATGGCGGTTGCGGATGGAACTTGATTTGTGGAGCCGACCGACCGTTGCCCCTGCCGCTGTAGCAGGTTATCGGGTTTTCCCTTGGCGATGGGAAGATTGTGCGGATCACGCCAGAGTCCTTTTTCGATCTTTTGAACATTCCCCTGATAGCGAAATTATTCCGAGTTTTCGAAGTTTGTCTGGTTGCGTTAGGCTTGTCAATATGGTTGCCCACAACGATTTTTTCTGGTCATCGGCGACTTTTTTGGCAAGGCAGGTAATCGCTACCCCTCAGGCCCAGCCCAATGGTTGGGCGGCTAATTCGTCCGTACCAGGTTTATCCCGTTCCCAAAGGGATCCGAATGGGGCCCCAGCGGCTGTGATACAGATCATGGGTGATATCCCCGGTCGGGTCAATTTGCAAAACATAGGTGTATCGGCTGCTCATCGTGGCAAGGGATTGGGCAGACACTTGCTGGAGCGTTCCATACAGGTCCTTCGTGGCTGGGGAATCTCCCGAATGGGTCTAGAAGTGACCGAATCAAATGAGCCAGCCTTGGCCCTTTACCGCTCACTTGGTTTTGAAGTGGTGGAAAGATTGGCAAAGCCATTTGTTCCCCGAGCACCAGTCAAAGTCAAATTTGAGCCCGGTTCTCCACATGAGCATACCGTTGGCTGCTTCGGGTCAGTAATGGTCCGAAGTGAAACGGGGGCAGACGCCCCTGACAGCAGATCTCACTCTCCCAACCCACGCTCCTAATTCGGCTTTGCCGCAATC
>CAMBMH010000229.1 GCA_945868575.1 Singulisphaera sp. GP187
TTTTGTGTTTGGAGATATTTATATTTTGTTTTTTACAGTTATAATTTATGCTGGCGGAACATCATTGGCTTTGTACAAAGGAAACCAATTTCCACATGCCGCAGTTTCCGTTTTAATTGGGCTATCCATTATGTTTTTTTGTTCTGCAACTGAAATTTTTCTTGGTCCAAATATTTTCGAAGTACGCGTTTTTGATTTTCTCGGTACTTCGCTTGTTGTTACTGCGGTGTTCCTGAACCGAAACCTTATGGGGAATCAGAAGTTGGATTTTCAAAACGCACCCGAAACCGGTTCTCTCCAACCAAAACCCTTAACAATTTATTCTCTCCTGAAAGTAATTTTTAATACAATCTTTGCAATGATTATTGTCTTGTTATTGATATTGGCATGCTTTGGATTATTCGTTTTTTTTACATGCTCATTTTCTATACGGATATAATTCGAAAAACCATCTTTGATTTCCTGATGGCAGACCACGCAATTCCTGGATGATATCGCAGTACCGCCCGCACCCATTCAACAATCCTTCAGTAGTTTCAAAAGCCTTTTCCACCAGGTTTCAGCGCCATTTGTTACTAATTGGAATACAATTGCGGTAAGTTGATCCTCCATTCGCTGCCGCTGTTTAGGGAGAGACGACATGCCCCAAATCGATTCCGACCCGAATGGGATAATCGCAGCGTGCTGGGGCCTGATCTATTTTGTGGGGATTGTATTGGCCATTTCAAAGGGGACGAAATTCCCATCGGCCGCGATAATTGTCTTCATGGGGCTGTTGGTTCTGCTTATAACCACGGCTCTCCCTTTTGTACCCGGATTTCATTTTTCGACCTACTCAAGTATTTTCTGGCTCAGTTTATTCCAATTTCTCGGCATTGCCCTGGTGATAGGCGCGGTTTTCCTGGACCGGAATTTTGGTAAGTACAACACCCCAATTGAAAAAAACGAAAGCCGATCTTCAGATCACAAAACCGGACCTAAAACATACCCATTTCTACAATCTCTTTTATGGACAGTTGGTGTTACCCTAGCCATTTTATTTTTCCTTTTTCAGTTTGGCGATGTCTATTTCACCAAAGCCAGGATAATGCTGTATCTCATTGGTATTATATTAACACTTTATATATCATTGTTTCCATATCAAAGAATTTCAACAACGCTTTTCACTGTTTTCTTTGGACTTGCTCTTCTTTTTTTTGTTGCAACTATTCCAGTTATTACTCTTGAGGATTATTTAACCGTAAGGCCTTATAGACCAAATTTCCTGAAAACCCTGGATTACTTTGCCGCATCCCTTATACCGAATTTCCTGATAGTTCTGGATTTCCTCGGTGCTTCCCTTGTAGTTGGCGCCGTGTTTCTGGACCGATCCCCTGCTCCAAAGATCCCGCTTAATGGGTTGGTCCCAGACGAAAACTCTGAAAGGGGACCGACCCCCATCCATTCTGAAATGCCACCTACAAAGGCGGGCGGTGTGAAAATATTTTTTAAAATATTTTTTAAAATAGCGATTATTTCGGCACTATCCATAATTTGCTTGGTTTTATTTATCACTATTGCATGCGCAACAAATGGTTATCCTTAGAACCAGCGGGGGTGCCATAATGGTTGACCAAAGTCCAGGAATTCCTTCCACGCTTGTAGTAAACAGCCGAAATCCCATTTTTTGGAAAGATTACTCCGGCTCCCTGGATCCTGATTTCTTGTAAACCATCAAAGGCCTTATCCCTCCTGTGTCGAAAACTTCCAACCGATTGGACAAACCTTCAACGGTCTCAAGAAAATTTCCTGTCCAGACTCACAACCATTTATCACTAAATGAAATACAATTCCCGGAAGTTTCTCCTTCCCACTCTCCGGCTTCCGGTTTGGAAGAGTTGATATGTCACCGCCACTCCTGGATTTTTTCGGTGTATTAATGGCCAGTGGCCCGGCGATTGGACACCAACTTCGTTCCGAGTCCGGTTTTTTTGATGCTATACAGATATTTTTTGCCGCCCGGATTCTGATTTACCTCGTGGGTATGTTCCTGGCACTTTGCATGATTAGAAAAAATCCTTTTTCCGCCACCGTGCTTTGCGTCGTCCAATTTTCTGTGCTGTTTTTTATGTTATACCCGTCCATCCATGGGTTCGAAAACCTTGAACCATTCACGGAGGTTTTGAACAAATTTTTTGGCATTATTAATATTGCTCTTCTTGGAGTTCCGTTCTTATTAGTTGCTGTTTTCATCGATCGGTACCACGCCAAAAATCATAAGATTGACAGCGCCCTTCCACCCGAAATCCCGGAAACCAAATCAAGACCACCCAATTTGCTTACCGTAATTTTTTCTATTTTTAAAAAAACCTCTTTAACAATCGGCGTTATATTGTCTATCGTTATTAGTTCGTGGTTGTTTGTGTTTGTTTTGTGCTCAATATTTTGACATCATCACCAACAGATCGATTCGGACCCGGCCAATCCTCTCATAAGATACATCCAGAGGCAAAAATCGGATATCCCCCTTTCCCGAAAGTCCGCCATGCAAACGCGAGATTATGTTTTCCTGGGAACCACCCGCAGCCTCTGTCCCCATTGCCGCAGACTGGTCGACGCGAAGATCATATCCCGGGATGGGCGCGTCTATTTTCGCAAACAATGCCCCGAACATGGCATGGTGGAAGACTTCATCTGCTCCGATGTCCACTACTACGACAAACATGACCACGACCAACCTGCCCGGATCCCGCAAAAATATGGCGTCGAACCCGATAAAGGCTGCCCCTACGATTGTGGACTTTGCACGGAACATGAACAGCACACATGCGTCGCTCTGGTCGAAATCACCACGGGATGCAATTTGAAGTGTCCACTCTGTTTCGCGGAATCTGGCCCTGGCGGCAAACACATCGATTTCGCAACCTACAAGTCGATGGTCGACAGGGTCGTCGAATTGGAAGGGATCGCCGATATTCTCCAGCTTTCCGGCGGGGAACCGACCCTGCATCCCGACCTCGTCAACATGGTGCGTTACGCCTACGAACAGCCGATCCATGCGGTCATGATTAATACAAACGGAATCCGAATTGCCAAAGACCGTGCCCTGTTGGAACAGCTTGCTCCCATGAAGGACCGTTTGGAAATCTATTTGCAATTCGACGGGTTTGACACCACCACGCACATGGCCCTTCGTGGGGCTGACCTTATGGAGACCAAGCTCAAAGCCTTGGAAAACCTGGCGGAGTTTGGCATCCGCTGCACGCTGGTTTGCACCGTGGCCCACGACACCAACCTCCACGAGGTGGGAAAGGTTCTGGAATTTGGCCTGGAAAGGAAGAACATCCGGGGTGTCAGTTACCAACTGGCTTCCTTCTGCGGAAGGCACACCAACCCCGAAGATCTGGAACGAAGGGTCACCATGCCTGACCTGGTGAAGGCATTGGCCGCGCAATCGCCGGCCTTGAGTGTGGAAGACTTTTATCCGTTGCCTTGCGCTCACCCCAATTGCCACATGATGGCCTACCTCTATCGGGGAGGAGATGGAGTTACTCCCGTCAACCGCCTGATTGATGTGACGCAACACATGGATCTGATCGCCAACAGCATTATTTTCACTCCGTCGCGGGCAAAACAACTGGTCGCCCGGGCCGTTAGCACCGCTGCGGGATGCGGATGTGGTCCGGAGGGTTGCGGGCCAAGTCCATCTTCCGAATCCAACAACGGCGGTGAAACAGACTTTCTCACCAAAGCCCTGGAGGAGAAACTCAACGGGGAGGAAGTTTTCCGGGTTACCCTGACCGCTTTTCTTGATGTCCACAATTTTGACACAAGACGAGTCATGAAATGTTGTCTGGCACATGTCCTCCCCTCGGGGCATGTTGTCCCATTTTGCGCGTACAATACGCTTTATCGTGACGGTTTTGTACCTCTTCCCCCTCTTAAAACCTCCCAGGCCACGACCGAAAAATCTGCCGCCCCCGGCCCGGGTACCCAAGGCAAATTCGAACTCCCTTTGGCGAACCAGTAATGTGGCATCAACAGGCCTATTCGATTTTCATGGTTTTGTCCCTTGGGGCTTTTTTTCTCACCCGTTGGCTGATTCCCGTTTCGGAGCAAGTGGGCAAGCTCCCCTTGAGGTCAAAATTCCACCTCGCCTTGGCCGGGTTTGTCGGAGGGACCCTCGGGGCCAAAATTCCATTTTGGCTGGGACTCGATCCAAACAATTCCGCATGGCTTGGCGATGGCAAGACCGTTACCACGGGGCTGATTGGAGCCTACCTTTGTGTGGAGGCCGCCAAGTGGTTCATGGGGATAACCTTCAAGACAGGAGATTCCTTTGCCTTGCCCCTTGCTGTCGCCATGAGCATCGGGCGCTGGGGGTGTTTTTTTAACGGTTGTTGCCACGGCGTGCCGACAACCCTTCCCTGGGGTGTCGACTTTGGCGACCACATCCAAAGACACCCAACCCAGATCTACGAAAGCCTTTTTCACTTTGTCATGGCTGGAGTCCTGCTGGGACTAACCATGCGAAAGGCCCTGCCGGGCCACAAACTACAACTGTACCTGATTTCTTACGGGATCTACCGGTTCGCCACCGAGTTCATTCGCCCGGAGCCCAGACAGGCTTTAGGCCTTACCTTTTATCAGTTCGCCACCCTGATTTTGGTTGTTGGACTGGCAACCCAATGGATCTGGGAATCAAGGCGCGAAAAAGAACCCGTCATTGCCTGATGCGCTTCGGCGGGTTTTGAATGGCCGAAGCGCGCATACCCGAACACAATAGTTCGAGGTTTGGCCCCTACGCCTTGGGCTCGGCCGATCCCTTGAAGAACTTTCGGCCCAGGCTGTTGTCAAAGGGGGTCCATGCGCCCGGGTCGGCTTGATGGGAACGGATCTCCCTCAGGAACTGGTGCATCTTGCTGTCGAGCATGTCGATCAAGTGTAGCGCCTGGGCCTCGGGGGTCATCGGAACCTTGGGGCTTCCGAATTCGAGCGTTCCATGATGGCTGGCGATCAGGTGATGAATGCGCAGACGAAGTTCGGAGGGGAAGGGCTCGCCTGTAAGTTCGGCCGCCTTGGCCAGCAGCCCTTCAAGCATGATCGCGCCCAGGGAAATATGCCCGACAAGCTGCCCCTCGTCGGTGTAGCCAAACGATGCCTGATAGGATAGCTCACGGACTTTCCCCATGTCGTGCAAAAGACATCCGCAAAGCAGGAGATCCCGATTGAGCCCAGGATATAGGGGAGATACCCTGTCGGAGACTTCCATCATGTTCACGACATGTTCAAGCAACCCGCCGATATAGGCGTGGTGCTGGCGGATGCCGGCGGGTGCTCGGCAAAAGCCCTCGATCAGGTCGCCATCCATCAGGAACGCTTCGCCTAGCGCGCGCAAATGGTGCGAATCCATCGAACGGATCAGGCCACGAAGTCGCTCAAGTAACCTGGAAACATCCATCTCCGTCCGGGGCAAAAAGTCGGCCGGGTTGAACGACCCCTCGGGTGCTTTTTCGATGTCGGTCAAAATGAGCTGCATCGCGCCCTGAAAAAGTTGGGCGCGCGCCTTGGCCCGGACAAATTCCCCATCCTCAAACGACTTGGATCGTTTTTCATCACAATTCCAGAGGCGGGCCGTCATCGGCCCACTTCGGTCACAAAGATCCACCTGAAGGTAGGGTTGGCCGTTTTTGTTGCTCCGGACCTGTTTGCCTGAGGTGAGAAAAACACCTTCAAGGGTTTCTCCGTCACGAAGTTCACGCAAAGTTTT
>CAMBMH010000230.1 GCA_945868575.1 Singulisphaera sp. GP187
CTTCTAAATCGTCCCGGTGGCTGGGAAGGTTACAACACGGATTTTCAGGCTGTTGTGGACTCCCTGATTGGTAGTTTGCCACCACTTCCCAATGGAGCCCCAGCTGAACTCAAAGCCAGACAAGTGTTAATTCTCGGGGCGGGTGGTGTTGCAAGGAGCATTGGCTTCGCACTTTTGCAACAAGGAGCAATTGTAACCATTTCCAATCGCACTTCAGAACGGGCTCAAAAGCTGGCTGCCGCTTTGAATTGCCGTCATCAGGATTGGGCATCAAGGCATAATGTGTTGGCGGACATTGTGATCAACGCCACTTCACTGGGGATGTACCCCGATGAAAACGCCAGCCCCATACACGCCAGCTTCTTCCGCCAGGGATTGGTGGTATTTGATACCGTTTATAATCCGGAAAACACTCTATTCATTAAAGAGGCAAGGGAAAGAGGTTGCGTCGTCATTACCGGCATTGAGCTTTTTATCCGCCAAGCCGCGGCGCAGTTTCTTTTGTTCACGGGTAAACCGGCCCCGGCGGAACTGATGCGCCAAATTGCTCGTCAAGCACTATCACGCGTGGCGACTGCTGGAGCATCAAGGTGAGGAGGATTCCCGATCGAATTGCCCTAATCGGAATGCGCGGGTCTGGGAAGACAACATTGGGGCGGCTGCTTGCCGAGTCATTTGGACTCCCATTGATCGATTGCGACAAGGAATTGGAATCCCGTTTGAGAATGTCCATTAGTGAGATGTTTTCCCAATTCGGGGAGACTGGTTTTCGCGAAAAAGAATCAACCTGCCTGGGCGACCTGGTGCAGGGGGATCGGTGGATTTTGGCTTGTGGCGGTGGGGCAATTCTAAGGGAAGCCAATCGCAACCTGTTAAGGGACAGGGGATATGTTATTTGGCTGGATGCTCCCCCGGAAATCCTGGCGGAACGAGTCACAAGGGACCCTTGGTCCGCTTCGGGTAGGCCTCCCCTCATAGGGACGGATAAGGCAAATCTCCAGAAACAGGAGATAGGAATTACCGAGAAAAATCGTCCGATTGAAACAGTTCAGGCGGAGCTAAAACAAATTTTCTTAGATCGGAAATTCCTTTATAGGAGCACTGCTCACCTGCGGTTGGCAACCGACAAGGGCAGACCCATGGACTGGGTAGAAATCCTCAAAATGGAATTGGACAATTTCCAACCTGAACAGGGAGGATTTTGATGGAAATTCCTTGGCTTTGCATTTGGCTCCCAGGAGTGTTTGTTTTGGGTGCTTCCGTTGGAAGCTTTCTGAATGTCGTGGTAGCCCGCATTCCTACTGAACGAAGTCTTTTTTGGCCTTCATCTTATTGCCTTAGTTGTTTTCAGCCGATAAAGTGGTTTCATAACCTTCCTATTTTTGGCTACATTTGGCTTAAGGGGCGGTGCGCCAATTGCCACAAATCCTATTCAAGCAGATACATGTGGGTGGAGATAGCAACTGGGCTGATTTTTTCCGGAATTTTTGCCCTGGAATTCCTCTGTGATATTAGGGGAGTGGGTTGGTTCAAATTGTTCCCTTACGAAATGCAATTGGGCCTGGTCCCTTGGCAAGGTTGGGTTGTTTTTCTTGTTTTTTCGGTTTTGGCAGCCCATCTTTTGGCCGCTTCTCTTTGCGATATTGAGTTTCTGGAAATTCCACTTCCCATCACGATTACCGGAACCCTATTCGGGTTGGCACTGTCTCCCCTGACGGCGTGGCCTTTTCCGATTAGTCCTGGCACGGTCCCTAGGATTGCCACCTGGGAAGATTTGATTCGACGGGCTCAAATCCCTGCAGGAATCATGCCTTGGCCTTTTTGGCTCCCAGTTCCCGGCAACTTTTCCCCTGGATCCTGGCAGCTTGGCTTGGTGGATGGCATCCTGGGAATGATTGTAGGTGCCCTCATTTGCAGAATCGTCCGTTGGGTATATTCCTTTGGGCGTGGGATGGAAGGAATGGGGGTCGGCGATTCGGATTTGATGATGATGGCGGGTGCATTTTTGGGATGGCAGGTGGTGCTAGTGGGGTTTTTTCTATCCGTTTTTCCAGGGATACTTGTTGGCCTTGCCCAAATTCTTTTCAAGGGAACCCAAACGCTTCCCTTTGGCCCATCGCTGGCTCTGGGGTGCGTTGTAAGCCTATATTCGTGGCCATGGATCGGTCCGTTGGTAAAGAACCTTTTTTTTGAACCGGTTCTCATGGGGATCCTGGGGATATCGTCTATTTTGATATTGGGTGCTTCGGGAATCATTTTTCGAATCCTTGGAGGTCCACCCACGGATCCATCGTCGAGTGAGGGACCATGAGTTTGGATTTGGTAATTGTTGACTACGGCATGGGTAACCTCCGAAGTGTTCAGAAAGCATTGGAGAGCATTGGCCACAATGCAATGATTTCATCGGACCCTAAACACCTTGGTTCCGCCCAGGCGCTGATTCTCCCGGGAGTTGGAGCTTTTGGTGATGGTATGCAAAACATTTTTTCGAGGGAATTGCACCAGCCAATCCTTGATCACCTTAAAGCGGAAAAGCCCCTCCTGGGTATTTGCCTGGGAATGCAACTTCTTTTTGAAACCGGGTATGAGGATGGGGAACAAAAAGGCCTTGGCTGGTTGGGGGGGGATGTAGTTCGGTTTTCTCCCATGCCAGGAATCAAAATTCCACATATGGGCTGGAATCAGGTCCGATACGCAAATTCCGAAACACAATTTGGAAATGTTCTGGATCAATCCTACTACTATTTTGTTCATGCGTATCATGTTCGCCCAACGGATCTTGAAGTGGTCGCAACCCGAACCGAGCATGGAATTCCATTTGTTTCCAGTGTTCGAAAGGGAAAAGTGCTGGCCACCCAGTTCCATCCCGAAAAAAGCCAAAAGCCAGGTGTAGAACTTTTAAGATATTTTGTGGAAGGTATTGCCGGGCTAAAAAAAAATTGTCCAGGAAAATACGGTAAATTAGGGGATTTTTGAATGATTTTGTATCCTGCGATCGACATCCGGGGGGGCTGTTGTGTTCGCCTGATTCAAGGCGATTACACCAGGGAGACAGTTTTTGGACACGATCCAAGCGAGGTTGCAAAGCGATGGGTGGATGAGGGTGCCCGGTGGCTCCACCTTGTTGATTTGGATGGAGCAAAGGCGGGAAGGCCCATCAACCTTGATGTAGTTAAGAAAATTTGCAGTTCGGTTTCCGTTCCCTGCCAATTGGGCGGTGGAATCCGGTCCGAATCCGATCTGGACGCCGTATTCGATGCGGGAATTACCCGGGCCATAGTAGGGACACGGGCCATCGAAGACCCGGAACGCTTCGCGCGCTGGTGTATCGCTTTTCCGGGAAAAGTAGCTTTGGGCCTCGATGTGAAAAATGGGCGTCCCGCTGCCAATGGATGGTTGGAAGAGGGTGGTCGTTCCATGGATAACCTGATACTGGATGTTTCAAAACTCCCTTTGGCTGCCGTGATTTTCACTGATATTTCGAGGGATGGGACATTAACAGGTTGCAACATTCCGGCCACAGCGGATTTGGCTGCCAAGCTAGCTCATCCGGTAATTGCCTCAGGGGGAATTCGGGACCAGGAAGAAATTGGGGAATTGTCCCGCCGAGGGGTTTCAGGCGCTATTTTGGGCCGATCCCTTTATGAGGGTACAATCCGTTTGTCTGATGCGCTTAATTTGGCGCAAACTGGGGAATAGCCCTTAAAAGGTCGATGAATCGGGTACAATGAAGGCACACCTGCCAGGGGTCTTCCGGATGCTTGCAACCAAGTGTTATTCTGTAGCTTTGATGGGCTTGTTATTCACGCCGATTTTTGTTTTTTCCCAAGAAAAAGAACCGGAAAAAACGACAATTCCAAAACCAGCCAACCTTCAGAAAAAGAATCTGCCGGAACCAACAGGGAAGGACATTGAATTTCCCTCCAATGTGAAGGACCTTGAATTCCTTCAAAAACGCGTGCAGGATTGCCTGAAAAAGGTGGACAAGGCGGTCGTTGGTATCCAGATCGGGTCGAGTGCAGGTTCCGGTGTGATCATCTCGGCCGATGGCTATGTTCTTACCGCTGGACATGTCTCAGGAGACCCCAACCGTCAAGCTTCAATCATCATGCCTGATGGTAAGAGACTTAGGGCAAAGACTCTTGGTTGGAACAAGGACATCGACAGCGGTTTAATCAAAATCGAAGAAAAAGGGGATTTTCCCCATGTGGATGTTGGTGAATCAAAGCTTTTGAAAAAAGGCCAGTGGGTAGTGAGTATCGGACATCCTGGCGGATTTCAGCCGGGAAGGGCTCCCGTTGTGCGAGTGGGTAGGATTTTGGAACGAAATGCCTCGGTTATTCGTACGGACTGTACGCTGGTTGGCGGAGATTCAGGTGGTCCGCTTTTTGACTTGGAAGGCCGAGTTATTGGAATTCACAGTCGAATTGGGCCACTTTTAAATCTTAATTACCATGTACCCGTGGATACCTACAGGGATACTTGGGACCGTTTGGTTTCAGCGGAAATATGGGGCGGAAATCCGTTGGGTTCACTATTCGGCCAACGCGACCGAAACCTTCCCTGGCTGGGTATTGTCCCGGATCAGGAAAAGATGGGCCTCAGGATTAGTGAAGTGGTGAAAGGATCCCCGGCGGAAAAAGCAGGGATCGTTGTGGGTGATGTTCTGCTAAAAATTGCCGAAACCGAACTTAAAACCCCTGATGAATTGACTAATCAACTCCGCAAACGCAAAATTGGTCAGGAGATTGTGTTGACGGTGATTCGCAAAGGCGAAGAACTTGAGATCCGGGTTCAACTGGCCCGCCGACCTGAATAACTCTCCAAAAAGTTAAACTAGGACTCGTATTCGGAAGTCTGGATCAGGAGAACGGCCTTATGTTGCGATTCATTGGGCAGCCAAAATGCAATCTGTTTGTTCTGGGGATTATGGCCCTTGGGCAGATCCAATCGCAAACTGCACTGGGCCAAACCCCAGTTAAAGCTGAAATCAAGATTCCGGGCAAGGACCAATCGGCTTACCTGGAAATATTTAAACCCGCCATTAAACAAATTGCACCAGCAACTGTGAAGATAATTTGCCTGGGCAAGGAAGTTGCACTTGGTACAGTCGTCGATCCATCCGGGTTGGTTGTCACGAAGGCGAGTGAGGTAAAATACCTTCCCAGAATTCGCCTTAAGGATGGGCGCGAATTCAAAGCCGAACTGATTGGTATCGAAGAACAGCACGACCTGATGATGCTTAAAATTCCATCTAATGGAATCACGGCAGTTTCCTTTCCAACCACGCCAACAGAACTTTCAACGGCTGGAAAGTGGGTCGTTTCCACCGGGTTGGGAGATAATCCACTTGCCGTGGGCGTGGTCAGTGTTGCGCCAAGATTTTTTGATGAAAAGCAACTTCCTCGCCTCCCCAAATCGTCGGCTACAGGTTTCCTTGGTGTAACAGCGGGGGAATCAGGGGAAGATGAAGGTGTTCGAATTGACGGTATGGAGCCGGGTGGTTCGGCCGAAAAATCTGGTTTGAAAGTGGGTGATATTATTTTGGCGATTAAAGGGAAAAAGGTAAATGCCCCCGAAGAGCTAATCAATGTCATGCAAACCACAAAACCAGGTGATGTGGTAGTGGTCACCTACAAACGCGAAAACAAAACTGTTGACCTCAGGATTCTTTTGGGAAAACGCCCCTCAATGAACCAACGGGGAGATATTCAAAACCGGATGGGTGGTGAACTTAGCGAAAGACGCA
>CAMBMH010000231.1 GCA_945868575.1 Singulisphaera sp. GP187
ATCGATACCGACCCCTTTTTCAGCGAGGTCGAGGGCTTTTTTCCAATGTTTGCGCGCTTCTTCGCCGTTGCCCAATGCGCTTTCGACATCGCCGAGATTATTCCAAATTTGCGGAGTAAATTTCGCCCCAGGGGTCCGGATGGCCTGGCGCAAAAGCCTTGCCGCCTCGTCTTTTCTACCATGGCGGAAATGAATTTGGGCCATGGTAAAGAAATAATCGGGAGATTCGCAAGAGGCTCCCCCATTAACGAAGGATTTGAGATCCAGGGCTCTAAGAATCAGGTTTTCCCCTTCGCTGGGATCGTCAAGCAGGGTAATTAAATGATACCCTGCCCTAACCACAGAATCCCGGTCGTTAGGAAATTTCAGTGCTGTTTCCCTAAACGCGGCAATTGCCTCCACTTTTTTATTTAAACCCAATAAAGCCATACATTTTACTGGTTGGATAAGAGCAATTTGATCGTGGAATTTTGCCGATTGAATCAGTTTGGTTGATTCAGCCAGGGACTTTTCATAATCACCCGCATAGTAATAAAGATAAGTTTTATAGCAATTCCAGGCGAAACGATGGGATTCGGGAACATTGTCCATGAGTCTCGTCAGCTCCTGAAGTGCTTGGTCGAGTTTTCCGGAAAGTGCGTATGCCTTGGCAATTTGATAACGGATTTCGGCCTGTTTTTCTGTTGGCACATCTTTTAGGAGGGTGGGACCCTTTGGGATCACCTGGGCAAATTTCCCCTGGCCGTTCATCGAATTCAGAAGCGATGTTTTCGTTGATGCTTTATCATTCGGGGAAATGCTTTTTTGAGCCAAAACCACCTCGGCCAATTCTTCCATGGTGTCATAAATCCCAAAGTACCATGCGTCACAGGCTTCCTGTAGCCAACACATCATAACCGGGGTCGGTTCCGCATTGGTGCCCCTTCGGGCCAAGGCCGTTTTCATCATATCCTCAAACAAATTCAGGTCGGAAAGTCCGGCCCGGAGCATAACTCTTAAAATATTTTTTTCATAATTTTTTGGTTTCTCGTTTTTGGAATCTTTTTCTGAGGTATTGTTTGAATCCTTTGTGGTTTCTTTGGAGAAAACATCAGTGGAATAGGATTTTTCGTTAGCTGGAACATTCACCGCGTAGGTAATCGCATCCAGCAGTTTCCCCGGGCCATTTTCCTTGTCGGATCCCCAGAGTTTGATCAGTGCATCGGCGGCGGGTCGGGATTCCAACTCTTTCCACTCCGCCAGGAGAATCGCTTCCCCCTCCTGTGTTCGTTTGGACTGAATCAGTTTTTGGGCAAGGAGGATGGCGTTGTTTCCGTGCAGGGGATCCCTTTTGTGAAGCTCTGACAAAAAGGCAAATACCTCCGCAGAGCGGCCTGTTTTTTCAAGGATTTGCGCTTTCAACTCAAAGGCTTCGGTGGCTTTTGGAAAGAGCCCCAGGTAATCGTTGATTCGGGTTAATGCGGCATCGTGTTGCCCCTTGGCTTCCAATATCTCCGCCAAAGGCAAACCGAGTCGTGCCCGTCGTGCCGGATCGATTTTGGTTGCCAAAAGGAATTCGTTCATGGCCGTGTCGGGTTCCTTCGCTTTTTGGGCAAGGACCGCCAGGCGTTCATGGACATCGGCGGATTGGAGCGTGATCCCCTGGGGTGTGTAAGAGGACTTGGAAAGCGCTCCGGGCAGATCGAGAAGTTCCGCCGCTTCCTTGAATCTTGTGCGAGCCGGTGCCAGCTTCCCAGCCAGTTCGAGGTTCCTGGCCAGTTCGATCACGATTTGGAGTTTTAACGCAGGGTTATCTTTAAGCGTGGGTTGCCGGATGGCGTCTTCGAGGACTTTGACGCCCAGGTCCAGTTTGGACTGTTGGCGGCAGATGCGCCCAGCAAGGAGGGCCATTTCCAGATCGGTGGGATTCTTCTCGACGAAGACGAGGGCTTTTTCCAAAGCGGGGCCCTGCATCTCCAATGCTACTTGGATCAGGACCATATCTCTTTGGACGGAGGTTTTTTTGGCCTCTTCGGCTTTCAGGCCGCGCAGTTCGGTCTCGGTGCGGGTGAGGTCATCGTAGGGTGTCCGCTGGAGTGTGCGGGTGAACTGGTCGAGTGCTTCGTTGCCTTGGGGCAAAGGGAGCGGTGCCATGAATGGGGGTTTGACTTTGGCCCAGTCCTGGGCCCAAAGGGATCCCGGGGCGAGCAGGACGAAAAGACCCAAGCAGCCGAATCTGGACGAGATCATGGCGATGCACTCCTTTGCACCTATTCGCCATATTCGCAGTTACTTATCGATTCAATCCGTAATTCCTGTGTCAGCGAGGAGATAGCAGTTCCGGACAGGGTATGGGAAGGGAACTCCCAAGAGGCTCAGCCTGCCGCCGTTTTTCCGGGTGGACGGCCGCGGCGTGGGGGCTGGCCCACGGGGAACAGGACTCGGATGTGTTGGTTCAGTGCAGTGAGGTTGGTGCCTCGCCAAGGGAGATCGATGGCATCGAGGATGGTTCGGGGGACACCTTGGCCACCGATAACGAGTTCGCCTCCGGATTGTTCGACAACCGTTCGGAAGGCTTTCATATCAGTCAGGAAAGTATCGGGCTCGGCTAGGTGGGTGGCGGAGACCCAAACGATTTTGGGCGATTTTTCGCGGAAAGCTTTGTCCAAGGAGGCGACTGGTGTGTTTGGGCCAATGTTGATGACGCGCCATTGCGACTGGAGGAAGACCAATTCGACGAGGAGGTTCGCAAGTATGTAGTGATCCTTTTCGGGCCCGCCTCCAATAGCCAGCGGGGAATTTTCGGGAGGGCGAATCGTTTCTATCAGATGCCGACGAATCTCCATTAGAGAGGCCAGCACCCCCTGGGTGGAATGGTGCTCGTAAAAAATTTCGACCTGGCCTCGACTCCATTCCTGGCCCAGCTGGTTCATGGCGGGGCAAATGATCTGGTCGCCGATCTCGTTAACCGGAATTCCGCCGTGATAGCTCTCCAGGAGGATAGTTCGGATCTGCTCCTGGTTTCCCTTGGTTAGCGCCTCATGAAATTTGAAAACGGTTTGATCGGGGCAGAAATTCTGATTTTGGGTTCCCAACAGCTCCTCAATGGGGCCCACATTAACATGGTTCCAATGCTGTTCGCGAACCACCCGGAGAAGATCACAGGCATGGATTTTGCGGTGTCCACCTATGGTTTTGACAGCCTGTAATCTCCCCTCGTCCACCCACCGTTTTACGGTGGAGGAGCTGACATTGAGGATGTCAGACACCTGCTGGGTGCTCAGGAGAGAAGATTCGGTCATGAAGGTGCCAAATAATGGAGATGAATATCCAAGTTCACGAATCATCTTTAGCAAACTCGATGAAAAGGTTCCAGCCAGATTGAAGAAAAGTATGGAGGAGGAGGTTTGTCCAGAGGCTTCGGGCTGGTGTCAACCGTTTTGGTAATGGAATCAGCACAAGATTGGTACGATTACTTAAAGATAATAAGGCAATGGTGCTAATGAGGTTTGGGCCCTTAAGGAAGAGGGGCTTGGAACAGAGTTTCTGATGTCTCTCCATCAGAAACCCGTTTTGCTTTGGAGTCGATTTGGGTGTCTGGCACCTCCCGTTTACAGAAAAAACAAAAAAATCGTCCAAATCGTTCAATTTATGTTGACCTTGGCCCCGGATGGGCGATAAAAAAAATAGAGCGATTTGAACGATTTGTGCCAGCAAGGCGAAAAGCGCTTTGCATTCTAAGCATCCAGGGAGATTTCTCATCATGGCTACCACTGCGAGAAAAGGCTCGACCGTTTCCGTCAATTCCGAGGTATCCCTACTTTCCGGCACCTCGCTTACTTCGGTGCCCAAGGATCCCAAAGCTGCATTTCGTAAAGTTACCCCGGAGATGCGCCAGGCAGCTGATGGTTTCTACTTTGTAATTCATGAATCGTTTTTGAAACCCAACGCTCTCAAAACTTATGGGCTCGAGTCGTCCGCTGGGGAAACCTATCCGGGATCGTTCATGCCCGATGAAATCACCCGCACTTGCGCCCAACGGATGCACTATGCGGTTTATCGCCTTCATCGTGAGAAAAACGAAAAGGCGCGCAAGATGTGGCGCGACCGCTTTTATCAGATGCGTGACCGGATCGTGTTGGGCAACCGCAAGCTGATTTTCCGCGCGGTCCGGCGCTGGACGCCAAATGGTCTCATGGCGGACGACCTTGTTGGTGATTGCCACATCGTTTTGATCCAGGCGGTTTCGGCCTTTAATCCCTTTTTGGGGATTCGCTTCTCGACTTATGCCTTTACCTGTCTCATGCGGGCACTTTCGCGCCTTTCGCAAAAGATGCAAGGGGACAAGCTATCCCGGTCCATGCCGCTCGATTCCTTGCCTGATGGCGAACCCCGGGACGATGCGTCCTACCAGTCACCAGGTCTTGGCATGCGTCAAATTGATGTGTTCCTTCAGGAAAGTCATACCCTTCTCACTCCTCGTGAAAAGCGGGTTCTAACAAGTCGTTTTTGTCTGGATGAGCGGTCCAAGGCGGGTACATTGGAGCAGGTAGGGGCGGAGCTTGGACTTTCCAAGGAGCGCGTTCGCCAGGTTCAAAGCAGTGCTCTTGCAAAACTCAAGACGGTGCTAACCCCCCCGGAACGGAACGACTGATCGGAAAATTTGACGAAATTTTGATATTAATGCGGTTGCGGGGGGGGATTGTCCACTAGACAGTCCCCCCTTTCTTTGCCTAAATTGACAGTCACCGGATTTTGACGCAGGTGTTTTCGTGCTTGCGTCAGACCCTTTTCCCCCTCCCAACTTTCGTCGAAGGGCAAACCAACTATGTCTTCACATGCAAATTCGGAGGAGATTACCGCTCCGAATGCCTACCGCCTTTTGTGGGCCGGATTCATGGCAATATTGGCCGCCGGCGTGGGCTTTTCCGTGCGGGGCGGCATCCTCGGGCAATGGGCTGACCAATTCGGTTTCACCATGACCGAACTGGGCAACATCACCGGTGGCGGTCTCACCGGTTTTGGGATTGTCATTATTTTGAGCTCGTTGATCGCGGACAAGGTCGGTTACGGCAAGCTTATGCTTGGTGCCTTTTTGCTGCACCTGGTTTCGGCCCTGCTTACGCTGGCCGCGCCTTTTGCCTTTGAATCGGGTGGGAAGCAAGCCGCTTATGACTGTCTCTTCTGGGGCATGTTCATCTTTGCGATCGGCAACGGCCTTTGCGAAACCGTGGTCAACCCGCTCACCGCGACCCTCTTCCCCAAGAACAAGACCCACTACCTGAACATCCTTCACGCGGGCTGGCCCGCCGGTCTCGTTCTGGGTGGACTTGCCTCGTACTTCATGGCCGAAGTCAAGGACAAAGACACGATCGTCCGCGCGGCAGTCGACTGGAAGATCCAGATGTCGCTGTTCCTGATCCCTGTGATCGCTTACGGTGCCATGCTCCTTGGCCAAAAATTCCCCAAGTCCGAAGCCGAATCGGCCGGCGTCACCGTGGGCGAAATGGTTGCAACCCTGTTCGCTCCCCTGATGCTCGTCCTGATCGTGATTCATGCGATGGTTGGCTATGTGGAACTGGGCACCGACTCCTGGATCAGCAAGATCACCGGATCGATCATGGGAAGCACGGCCTCTGGTCTTGCCCTAATGGTTTACACATCGCTGTTGATGTTTGTGCTCCGGTTTGTGGCTGGTCCGATCGTTCATCGCGTCTCGCCTCTTGGTTTGCTTTGCATCAGCGGCGTGCTT